>JAFGGT010000012.1 GCA_016930445.1 Candidatus Methanofastidiosia archaeon
AAGAACTCGATGATCTGGGGCATCAGCACAATGACGCCCAGCAGCACATGACCGCCGAGGATGACGCTAATACCAATAGAGGCCCCGATGAGCAGGGTGCCCGTATCGCCCGGGAACACCTTTGAGGGATACCTATTGAAGAGAAGGAATGCCAGTAGGGAGGCGAAAACTGGGAAGAGAATCCAGACGATGGTCTCATTGCCCAACAACCATGAATCAGCTATCATGAAACCAGTAGATATCACTCCCAGGCCGATTGATTCCCCGTTGAAGCCTTCAAGGATGTTCGTAAGGTTTGATGCCGCAGCCATGCCTATGATGGCCATTATGGCATACAGAGGCCCATAGCCGATCTTCACGAACGACAGGTCTATGATGCCTTCCCCATAGAATAGCAGCGGAACTGCTGAAAATGCAAGCAGCGCAAGCTTTGTCCTCTGCCGGATGGCATATATGTCGTCTATCACCCCAACCAGAAATACTATACATATCGAAAAGAGTGCGTAACCGGCCAAAGGTGCGTCGTCAAAGGACAGGATGCAGATATAAGAAGCAGCTATGCCAAGGAATATAGCAATTCCACCCATCTCAGGGACCTTCGGCCTCTGGAGCTTGTGCCTGTCCTCTCCCACGATGCCCATGGCCATGAAGGTCTTTATATGAACTGGCGTCAAGACCAATGTGACCAGGAAGGATACAAGGGACGCTGTTAGAATGTCCATAGCATAGCATGGAGAAGTAGGTTTTAAATATTTCCGTAAGCGCCGCCCGATGGCGCAAAGAATCGCGAATTGATATGATTTATAAACATCAAAATCCATAATGCCTTATGGTCAGGGGCAGGGACATCGAGTACATATCCTTTCTAAGGCATCACAGGAACGTACTTCTACTTTGCATCGCGATCTTCATGAGCATGATCGGATTTGGGATGATATTCCCATTGCTACCTACCTTGGCCTCGACCATGGGGGCCTCAAAAACTGAAGTGGGCATTATTGCCACAAGCTTTGCAGTGACAAGAACGATGCTGGTAAGGCCCTTTGGCGCCCTTTCTGACAGGATCGGCAGGAAACCCATGCTGATATATGGATTTCTAGGTTACGGCGTCTTCATGTCCAGCTTTGCACTAGCCCATGACATCTATACACTGATGTTCCTAAGGGCAATGCAGGGCATATGCTCAGCATGCGTATGGCCTGCTGCTTCGGCCTTGATAGCGGACAGCGTAACTGCCAGGGAACGTGGGAGGGCCATGGGATACCTTGGGATGTCGACCAGCGTCGGGCTGATGTTCGGGCCAGCGTTCGGAGGGATCCTCAAGGACCTATATGGCGTTCAGATACCATTTCTGATATGCGGCATAATAACTGGCTCCATGCCACTGCTAATAAAGATGAGCATAGACGAGACAGTTCTTGACGCAAAGCCGTTGGGAAGAAAGATATCATCCTTCAGCGGCAGGAGCATCTTTGGCTGGATAATCGATGACTACCGGGAAATAAAAAATCACACGTTGTCAAGGACGCTTTTCAGCATTTTCATAGCCGGATTCATATTCAACTTCGCTTACGCGCTGATAGAACCCCTGCTGCCGATATTTGTCACAGAGAAGATAGGGGCATCTGCCACGGAGGTCGGGCTTGCATTCACTGCCGCAGGGCTTGTGGGATCGATAGTGAGGCCGATAGCAGGCGACCTGGCGGACAAGATAGGAAGGAAGACACCCATCGTCATAGGATCCCTTTACTCAGGCATAATGACCTTGCCATTGATCTACATCAGATCCTCCGCCGACATGATAGGCATCATGGGCGTCAGGGCGGTCGGATGGGCGATGTCCGACCCTGCAACGCTCGCATTGCTCTCGGATGTGAGCGATGAGAGGAAGAGAGGGAAGCTCTTTGGCCTCTACCAATTGTCATCTGGGCTTGGTTGGATGCTTGGGCCTATAACCGGCGGCATAATCTACGACCTGAGGGGAGCGGAGCTGTCTTTCATCATAACTGCGGTTGGAACGCTCTTAACTGCAATAATATTATTTAAGAATCTTGAAGAAACGCTAGAGGTGAGGAGAAAGAATGTATGATACCTTCATTATCGACCTTGATGGCACCCTTGTGACACATGAGATGGACTTTCTGGCCCATAGAACTGTGCTGGAGCAGATACTTATTGGCTATGGCCTTCCAAGGGACAAATTGAACTGGGACAAAAGTTTCATATCCTCCTTCGACAAGTTCAAAAAGGAGCTGGACTGCATTGGCCTCGACGGGGAGGGCGTCATCGAAGAGCTCATCGAGAGCATAAGGAGATATGAGACCGAAAGAGCGCATTTCACAAGGGAGATGGAAGGTGCGGGCAAGGCCTTGGCATATCTTAGATCAAAGGGATATAAGATCGCGATAGTGACAAGGAACAACAAGGAAGCGGCCGACATATCCATTGATAATGCCGGGCTAAGGAAGTACGCTGACACGATAATAACGAGGGATGATGTCTCGGCGATGGCGCCGAAATCCGCTCAGTTCGATCTCGCCTTGAAGCTTTTAGGCTCGCTCCCGGAAAGGACTGTGGTGGTGGGGGACTACAGCCACGAGATCGATGCGGGAAATGCAATGGGATGCATGACGATAGGAGTGCTAAGCGGGAGCGGGAGCAGGGATTCCCTGAAAGGGGCATCTATCGTGATCGACTCGATAAAAGACATTATATATTATTTCTGATTGACTAAAATATTTAATTTTAATAAAAAAATTTTTAAGTAAAATACATTTTATACAAAGAAAAGGTAGATTAAATGTCAGTTTATGAACTTATTGATAAAATCTCAAAGATGCAGGCAGAAGGGAAGAACCTGATAAGGCTCGACATAGGTCAGCCGGACCTGCCTGTGCCAGACAAGGTAAAGGATGCCACAAAAAAAGCGATTGACGAGAACAGGACGGGATACACCCACTCCATGGGCATAGCCGGATTGAGAAAGGCGGTCGCCCGCATGCATGGCGTCCCTGACGAGAACGTGATAATCACCGTGGGCGGGAAGTTCCCGATATACTCGGCCTTAGCTTGCAACAGCGGCATGACGACCATTATAAGGCCATGTTGGGGCGCCTACCCCCTTATACTCAACAAGACAGGGAAGTCCTTCGATACGATTGACACGAGCTTTGAGGCAGGCTTCCAACCAGACCTCGACCTGATCGGCAAGACGGACATGGTCGTGATCAACTACCCCAACAACCCGACTGGCGTATGCATATCGAACGAGGACTACAAAAAGCTCTCTGACCTTTCCAATGACAAGAATATAACGATATTGTCCGACGAGGTCTACACCAAGATGGCCTTCAAGGATGTGGATTCCATCACGAAGCATGATTGCGATTATATATGCGTTGGATCGTTCTCAAAGACATTCTCCATGACAGGATACAGACTTGGCTATGCAATAGCTTCCGCTGAGAACATCAAAAAGATCCAGGAGTTCCAGCAGCTCACTACGACCAGTCCAACGGAGTTCGCCCAATACGCTGCCATCACTGCCTTGGAGATCATCGAATCGACCTCCAAATACATAAGCAGCTTCTACCAGAAAAGGATGGAGGAAGCGGTCTCGCTGCTTGAGGACGCGGGTTTCGAAGTGGTACCGTCCGAAGGTACGTTCTACCTGTTCCCCAGGCTGAAGGCAGATTCGAACAAATTCGCCATGAGGCTTCTTGAGGAAGGGGTCTCTGTGCTTCCGGGAAACCCGTTCGGCCCCTACGACAATCACTTCAGGATCTCTTTGGTGACGGATAGGATGGAAGAGGCCGTAGAGAGGATGGAAAAGATCAGAAAGGAGTTGGAGTGACCCTATCCCTTTCTTTTTAATATAATTTTTATGATATTGAAGGCCGCTAGCCCTATTATAAAGCCTATAACGACCAGCAAAGCGCTGTTCATGAGAATAAGGGGACTTATCCAAATATTAGTGTTTCTATATTGGCACCACATGCAGAGCGGTGCTCTTAAAGAACACTCCGACCTTCGATCCCGCTTCAATGCCCAGTTCCTGTACGGATTGAGTTGTGATGGCTGCTACGACCGGCAGACCGCAGTCTATTCGGACCATGTTGAAAAAGCCTCTGTACTCGATGGACTCTACAGTGCCCATGAATCTGTTCCTTGCGCTGGTATTCTCGCCAGAGCCCAGGACTATGTCTTCAGGCCTTATCAGGAGCCTGGCCCTCTCGCCGATCTCTTTTGAGTAGGGGGGCGTCAGCACCTCATAGCCGTTCAGTCTCACTAGGAGGCCTTTGTCAGAGTTCTCGATCACATCGACATCCCATATGTTCTCGATCCTCACAAACTTTGCCACCTCAAGATTTTCCGGCTTGTAGAATATCTCCTTGGGCTCGCCTACCTGCACTATCCTCCCATCCATCATGATGGCTATCCTGTCTGCAAGTATCATGGCCTCCTCCTGGCTGTGAGTGACGTGAACGGTCGTTATGCGTTCCTTCTTGTGAAGCTCCTTCATATCACCTATGAGCCTGTTCCTGGTCGCCTCGTCGAGTGCAGAGAAAGGTTCGTCCAGAAGGAGAATGTCCGGTCTTATGGCAAGCGCCCGGGCCATTGCCACCTTCTGTTGCTCCCCGCCGCTAAGAGTAGTGACATCACGGTCCATCAAATGTCCAATGTCAAGCATAGATGAAAGGCCTTCGATTATGGTCTCCCTCTCAGACTTTGGTACTTTCCGTATCTTAAGCCCGTACTCGATGTTGGACCTTGAATCATAGTGAGGGAACAGGGAATAATCCTGATACAGGAAACCGATGTTCCTCTTTTCCGGCGGCAATTGCGTGACGTCCTTATTCGAGATCGACACCTTGCCACTATCGGGATAATAGAGGCCGGCAATGATCTCCATGAGGAGGGTCTTGCCTGCACCTGTCGGCCCGAGTATCACGAAGTACTCGCCGTCGTTGACCTTCAGAGTTATGTCCTTGAGGGCGAATATACCATTCCAATCATTGCTAACATTCACTATTTCCAGCATCGAGCTCACCACTTCTTCTTTGAAGCCAATCTAAAGGCCAGGAAAGTAATAAAGCACATTATAATCAGTAGCACAGCTATTGGCTGTGATTCGGCCAGACCCCCCGTATTGAATCTGTATAGTATTAGGGTAGAGGCTATCATCGGATAATAGGCTATAACCACCACAGCGCCGAACTCGCTTACTCCACGTGCCCATGACATGATGGCCCCAGACACTATATGACGAACTGAAAGCGGCAGTGTCACATGGAAGAAGGCATGTGATTGGCTCGCCCCCAGGGTCCTTGCGACCTTCTCAAGATTCGGATTGACGCTTGCAAAACCATCCTTGGCAGCATTTACGAAGAACGGGTAGCTGACAAAGAGCATCGCTGCAACTATGCCCCACATCGAATCCTGGAACACAATTCCAATGCTTTCAAAGAACCCGCCTATGGCGCCCCTCTTCATCAAGAGGGAGAAAAGCGCTATGCCTGCCACGGTGTGGGGGATTATGACCGGTATGTCTATGAACGACTCTATGATCTGCTTGCCAAAGAAATCATGCCTTGCCAAGACATATGCCAAAGGTATTCCCAAGACCATTGCTATCAAGGTGGCCAAAAAAGATGTGTACATTGTGAGCCATATGGAACTGATGACCGCAGGGTCATTTAAGATGTCCCTGAAGCCTTCCATATTGAGAAATAGGGTCTTGAATATCAGATTGAATAAAGTTGCAACAACAAATAGAATAATGACTAACCCAATGAGAAAAAAAATGCATGATAGAGGATTTTTCCTCATCGAGTTAGTAATTTCAACATATCTCATTTATATCTGTTCAAGGTATTCTTTCAATGTTTCTGGGACGAGTTCTATGTCGTTCACACCGGCCGGGACCATCGGGGGTTGGCCATCAAGCTCGAATATCCCTTGCCCAACCTCGTTTATGATGTATTCAATGAATAGTGCTGCAACGTCTGAATTTGGCGCATTGAGCGGAACCGTCACGCCGTATACGATCGGATTCGCTGACTTTGATTTCCCATCACATGTTACTACAGATACCTTATTATAATCATCGGCGTATGCGACAGAGCTCAGATTTATCGACTTTGGAAGCCTGACATAGTCAAGGCCGTTCTGAACAGCCACTGATATGTACTCCCACGCATAGTCAAGACCGCCTTCAAGCACCATTGAAACAAGGTCTACCGACTTGTCCCTGATCGTGAGATGGTCGGTGTCAGGCGCCAGGTCTTCAGGCGTTGTTATGATGTAGTTGCCGGATTGCTCTTCCGCATATATTGAACTGTAAGATTCTATGAGGTCCTCGAATATCTGGTCGTCACCGTACGCTGCTTCGGCCAGCTGTATGACCATGGGTGTCCTGTAACCGCATGGGTCCAGATTCGGATTTGAAAATGCCCATAGGACGTCGTCCCTGCGCAGTATGTCGTACCAGTTGTCTGCATCGATCTCATCTGCATACTTGCTATTCTCTGAATATGTCAATACCATCTCATTGCTTGCGAATAGTATATACCAATCCGCATAGTCAGGCATCATCATCGAAGGAATGAGAGTATAATCCGCCGATGCCAGTATATCCGCCTCGATCCCTGTCTCTATGATCTTGTTGACACATGCCACACTTCCTGCAGGCTCGAGCTGAACATCGACATAGGGATAATCAGCCTCGAACTCCGCTTCTATCTTCTCGAATGGAGAAGTCAAGCTTCCTGCGTGTAGGACCTTCAATGTTACAGGTTCCGGCTCTTCCTCTTTCTCATCAGAAGAGATACAACCTGAAAACAAGGGCGCAACAAGCAAAAGACAAATGGATATCATTAAAATCATGTTCTTCTTATTCAAAATATCACCCGAAATGATTCAGATGAAATATCGATAAAAATGCAATATAAATCTTTCTGAAATAATATTATAGTGATCAATTTTGGGATGATTTTAACCGGAGTCCTATTCTTCAGACCCTCCGTTCGCCAACTTCCAATTCCTTAGGGCCTTGATGACGGCCTTTCTAGACCATACTTCCTCGGGGAACCCCCTCATTAGCATCAGAATCGATATGGCACCAACGATCTCCTCTTCAGAAGCGCCTGCATCCATGGCACGTTTGACATGGTAGTCGATACAAGTCTCGCACCTGTTTATTATGGAGATGATGATGGCTATGAGCTCCTTTGTCTTCAGGTCAAGGGCTGTCTCGTCCCTCATTATCTTCCTTACCATACCATCATAGGTATCCCAAAGATCGGAATAGTGTTTCTCTATCAATGATGCCATTTTATTTCCACCTGCTAATGGATTCCCATTTTTCAATATAACATTTTCCGTGATGCCATTAGCAAAATATATATTTTCAGAACAGATACATTGAACGATGTTATTTGGAAAAAAGGAAGATGAGGTCTCACAGCTCTTGGAGCAACATGTAGCTCTTGTGCAAAAATGCCTAGATCACTTCAAGGAGGGCTTCGAATCCTACCTTAACGACAACCTCCCGTCCTGTGAGGAGGTTAGGGAAAAGATCCTAAAGCATGAGCACGAGGCTGATGAGGTGAGAAGGGAGATCCAGATGAAGCTTTATGAAGGGGCGTTCATGCCTCTTTACCGTGATGACATTTACAGGTTCGTTGACATGTTGGACAACGTTGCTGATGAGGCAAAACACCTGACTGACGGTTTCTTCCTGGAAAGGCCAATGATCCCTAAGGACCTCTCAGATGATTTTTTCCAGTTGCTCAAGGAAAGCATATCACCATTCGAGGATTTAAAGATAGCCTTGCAGGTTTTCAGGGACGATAAGGAGAAGGCACTGGCTGCGACCCTCGAGGTCGAGAAGAAGGAGAGCAAGGTAGACAAGATGGAGCACGATTTAAGATACAAGATATTCAATCACAAGAAGATCGAGCTTTCTCAAAAACTGCATATGAGGAACCTCTCCCTCCACTTGGCCAAGATCTCGGACATTATCGAGGAATGTTCAGACATAATCGAGATCATGCTGGTCAAGAGGCAGCTCTAACTTATCGAGCTCATATACCTTGAGAGCTCCAAGGGTCCACCATGGGCAAGTGTCCACTTCAGGTCCTCCATCGTGTCTAGATCCCTGAAGTTTTCAGATTCGTATGTTCTTAGGGAAATGCCCTTCATTTCCGCCTCCCTCATGTGGAGGGAGAAACTGCCCTTGCCAAACATAGGGGTAAAATCAATGCCTTTTGGAAGGTACAATCCGCTCGTACCGTCATCCTGGGAAGGCGCTATTGAAAGCGTATGATAATTGCCCATGAGCTTGAGCACATCTTCCTTTCTCAAGATAGGCAGATCACAAGGTAGGATAAGGATGTCATCGTCGATCCTTTTTCTCATGTCGATTATGCCATTGTTGATGTCGTCGGTATCTTTCAATCCATTTATTGAAGGCTTATGGGTCCTGGCCAGCACGTTGACCCGATAATCCTTTAGAACGCTTAGCACATGATTGAACATGATAAGGACTATATTCCTCCTCTCTTCAAGGCTAAAGAAGGGCGAAAGTCGCGATTTTGCATTCTCAAGATTCAAGAGCACGATGGCTTGGACCATACGCCCAACTAATGACGAACTTATATAAGCCTTTTGTAAAGAGCTGTTCATAAATCCAGCCGTTTTTCATCCTAAATTGATCTGGTCTTGGCTATGTGTATAGCCTCACGAAGGCAAACGCCTTTGTCTTGAACACCAATATCCATGCCAAGGACACTTCCAATACTCCCTGTATGATGTTCAGGCCAAGTATACCCCACCACGGGATCATCTGCAAGGCGATCTCGGGAGTAAGACCTGGTATGAACAGGGGTAAGGCGAAGTAATAGTTGAGCACAGTGGTGGTCACACCCCTGACGAAAAGGGCGAGGACCAATGCTATCAGGACCTTTCTTGGATCCTTGAAAGAGCTTATCTCCTCCCTATCCATGCCTTTGGTAGATATGTAGAAAGCAAAATAGAAGATAGCGGTCGCGATGAGGACGACTATTGGAGAATAGAGGACATTGTCCTGTGCGCCCACTAGCTTGTACATGACGCCAAGAAGCCCTATCAGAGATATCATGCTGATTATTGCGGCAATGATGACCACAATATTCTCCTTCATCTGCTCCTTGCTTATTTTCACAGAGAGGATGGCAGGCGTGATTATCATTGGCATTGTGGCGACCCACTTCATCGTACCGCCTATCAGGCCCTCGGCAGCGATTATGGACACGATGAAGAAAAGTCCAAAGCATACGGTGAGCGATGTCCTAAATCCATACAGGAAAAATGCCAACAGCACCGGCAGTGCCACGAGGTCAACGCTTATCCCCCATGGGGACACGTAGCCGAGCGGAGGCTTTAATAATTGGAATATGGCGATTAACGCCAGAAAAACAGCAACAGTGGCTATATCTGTTGATTTTTTGAGCATGAATGTGGATTTTTTGAACAAATTAAAAGGTTATGGGTAATAAATCACAAGTGAGTTAGAATCTTGGAATCTTTGAAAGTTATGCCAGGCCTACTTCAATATATTTATTAAATGGTCCACTACAATAGTGATATGGACGTCATCGGCAAGGAGAACTATTCGCTCGATGTGGAAGGCCTGGAGATCTCGATAAAAAAGGAGGAGAAAAAAAGCCTAAGGCCCCATATTGCCAAGACCCTGGAAAATCATGGGGTAGTGGAGATACCCTGTCTGACATCTGTTTCCATTAAAAAGTTGATCATGGAGGAAAGGTCAGGGGCCTTGCCAAATGAACTTCCTGATGATTTTTACGAACTGCTGAGACATAGTGCCAAAAAGATGGATGTGCCCAAGGAACGGGAGGCCCTTAGGAGGCTGGCAGCAGACCTGGTCAGGATAAGGATAGAAAAGATCTTCAAGATATCCCTGCAGGCGAATATGTCAAAGTTCAAGATCCAGCCCGAAGAGAGGGTTTTTCTACTGAACCTGACAACATTAATGGGCAGGTTCAAAAAGGATCTCCTTGGTGGGGAATTATGATCGATGATTACGACAGCATCATCACTGGATTCAGGGATTTCTTCGAGACGTATCCAGACATAGCATTTCCCAAGTACAAGACGATCATAGAGGAGATGCGCCTGGAGGAGAAGAGCAGTCTGCACGTGGACTGTGACGACCTTATCGCCTTTGACCAGGACCTTTATCTGAAGCTTGTCAACGACCCGATGGACGTACTTCCGATAGCGGAGCAAGTGCTTCAGGAATGCATCCCGGAGGCACCGGCATCCACGCTCAGGGTCAGATTCCATAATCTTGACGGCACTATGTGCAGGGGTATTAGGAGCATCAGGGCCCAGGACATACACAAGCTGATACAGGTGAACGCCATCGTGGGAAGAACGTCCGAAGTAAAACCAGAGATAATAGAGGCGGTGTTCGAATGCGAGAGGTGCGGTGAGATAATCTTCATGAAGCAGGGGGCAAACGATTTCAAGAAGCCAACTGCCTGCATCAATCCAACATGCGGCAAGGCAGGCCCCTTCAAGCTTCTTGAGGAACAATCAAAGTTCATCGATTGGCAGCTTCTGAAGGTGCAGGAGAGGCCAGAGAGCCTGAGGGGCGGAAGGATGCCTCAACACATAACCTGCTTTCTGAGGGACGACATGGTGGACAAGGCACAGGCAGGATCGCGCGTCACCATGGTGGGAATACTAAAGACAGTCCAGGATATCCAGTTCAAGATCAAGAAGACCACATTTTCAAAGTACCTCGATGTGGTCTCGATAGACATAATGGAAAAGGACGTCGATGACACGACAATAACCCCTGAAGAGGAGGAGCAGATAGTCGTACTGGCATCAGACCCCAACGTGGTCCAGCTTATCGTGGGTTCGATAGCTCCGGCCATCTTCGGCCACAATGACGTCAAGGAGGCGATTGCTCTCCAGCTGTTCTCGGGAGTGGTAAGGGAGCTTCCTGACGGCACTAGACTAAGGGGAGACTCGAACATACTCCTGGTCGGGGACCCGGGTGTGGCCAAATCTCAGATCCTCCAGTATGTGGCCCGATTGGCACCTCGAAGCGTTTACACGTCTGGGAAAGGCACTTCGTCCGCAGGTCTCACTGCCGCAGTAGTAAGGGACGAGACCACAGGTGGCTGGGCCCTTGAGGCCGGTGCACTCGTTCTGGCAGATGGCGGCGTGGCCTGCATAGATGAGATCGACAAGATGTCTTCGGACGACCGCTCCTCGGTGCACGAGGCCATGGAGCAACAGACGATAAGCATAGCAAAGGCAGGCATCGTGGCCACCTTGAATGCAAGGTCATCCATACTTGCCGCGGCCAATCCCAAGCTGGGGCGTTTCGACAACTACAAGAACGAGCTTGAACAGATAGACCTCCCTCCATCACTATTGTCAAGGTTCGACCTTATATTCGTCCTCAAGGACATTCCGAACGATACGGAGGACGAGAAGATAGCGACCCATATCCTGAGCACCCACCGGGGCATGAGCGAGAAGATAACGCCCAAGATAGATCCCGACCTTATGGTAAAGTACATATCCTTTGCAAGGAGGAGCGTGACGCCTGAGCTCAGCGAGGAGGCGAGCCAAAAGCTACACAAGTTCTACATCGGGCTGAGGAAGAAGGGCCAGGACAGCGGTGCGATCCCCATCACCGCGAGACAGCTTGAAGCACTTATAAGATTGTCGGAGGCCAGGGCAAGGATGAAGCTGTCGAACGTCGTCACTAGCGAGGATTCCGATGCCACCATATCACTTTACAGGAGCGTATTGGAGAAGGTGATGACAGACAAGGATTCTGGGGATATGGATGTGGACATACTCATGACAGGCAAGGCATCCTCCCAGAGGCACAAGATAATCGTTGTATTTGAGATAATCGAGGAGATAGAGAAGGGTCACGATGAGGGCGCCCCCTACGATGATGTCATAAAGACCGCAAAGGAGAGGGGCATCAGCAAGGAGTTCGTGGCCAGGGCAGTGGAAGAGCTCAAGAGGGGAGGGGACATCTTCGAGCCTAGGGCCGGCAGGCTTAAGACCGTAAGGTCTAACTTTTAGCCTTAGCGGCCATTTCTATGACCTCTGCAAGGGATTCTGGGCCCATCCCTGGACTCTCGATCTTCTCATCACGATAGAAGCGACCTATGATCGCCCCCACATCGCTGACCTTCGCTTTAACGAGCGAATGCTCTAGGTCAGAAAGTCTTTCCTCGGGATAGAAGAAGAAGTCTCCAGTTATCTTTATTCTCCTGATCTGGCCGTCCTTATGCGCCAGTTCCACGCATACCAGCCCTCCGGGATACTTCTTTTCCGCATAGCCTCTCCTCGCCCCAAACTGCCTCTTCTCCTTGTAGAATGGATATCTTTTGACATTACCGCAATTCAGGCAGGTAATGGATACCCTTTGTGCCCGGGTCCTGACCCTGGCAGTTTTGCCTGGCACGAGCGGTGTGTTGCATTCTTTGCAAAAAAGCCTCTTTTTGTCAAGGGGGAGACTGACCTTGTGTTTAAGGATTATGTCCCTAGCTATCTCGACATATCTCTTTGCCCGTTCCGGGTGCTCATCAAGATTCTGAAGCGAAAGCTCGAGCAGCCTTTCAACGTGTCTCATCGCCGTCTTCTTCCTATTGTCCTTTATGCGCTTCCACTTCATATGCGAAAAAGGTCTTGAAACAAGAATATAAATCTATTGAAGAGGCTCTGAGCCCATTCCTTGCCAGTTAGGTAATTTTTGCTTTTGTGGCTAGGGTGAAAGGGATCGAACTAATGGCAAATCCGCATCGAGCGAGACCTATAGCGTGTATATGACATGATTCACGACCGACCACGCCATAAGCTCTTCGGAGCATATTGAGTACTTCTCAAATCCCAGATCCTCTTTGAAGTCGCCATGAGGGAATCCTCCTATGATAATGACTGAATCCTCGGATGGCGCGTACCTTCTTCCCTGATAGTGCATCAACTTCACTTCCATACCATCTGATATGCTGTCGATCAATTCCGCAAGCCCCATCTTCTTCATGTTGAGAAGCATATCTTTATCATGTTCTATCGTCCTTTGCTCAAAGAGATTCTCCATGAGGCCGACGAATCTATTATATGAGCGTGGCACCCTCCATTTGGGCGACATCTCTATGACATCGTCGTTACGGGTATGCACATAGAACTCCAGGCTTCCGGCACGATTCAGGGGCGAATCTAGGGCGTTGAGGAGGCATACATGCACGATATCAGGCCTCCCCCTCTTATATGCCTCTGGAAGGTCTTTCATGGCGCTATGATGGAAGTTGCTGTCCAAGAGCACTCCGCCTCCGTCCTTGGGCCTTTTGACGCTCTTGTGATGTCTGATGGACTCTGGGACAAGTTCCAATTCAGATTCTGCCAGCACAATTTTCATCATTGGAAAGGAGATGATTGAAAAAAGATATAAACCTTTGTCATACAATAATATAAGCTAATCAATTTTTGAGTGGTATCATGAAGATAAAGGCTCTGCTAGGAAAGAAGGTCTATGATTCCGATGCCATCAGCATTGGCAAGATCAGCGATGCCGAGTTCAACGAGGACACCTACCAGCTGGTGGCGATCGAGGTAAGCCAGGGGATCATGAAAAAGTACAGGGTTGATATAGACAACATAGACAAGCTTGGCGACTCGGTGATCCTAAAGATCAAGCAACTGGACCTTTGACCAAGGAAATCTTGTATATGCACCATAGCCAATACTCAGGCCCATAGTTCTCTGATAGGAAGTCGCTGGAATAGTCAATCGAATAATCGATTAATAATCTTGAGGGTCCACCCGAGGTCTCATTGTTAGAGAAATCCTCTTTCAATTCCTCATTCTTGTACATTATGGCCAATAGGAACGAGTCCTCATACTCAATTATGTTCGTAAGGGGAATGGAGATGGTCTTGCCTTGGATGTTTGTAAAGACGACATTGATTGTATACTGTAGGTCATCGGCAGGTATGTCTGAGAGGCAGTTCAACAGGTCATTGACCTTCACAAATGTGTATTTCTTGGTCTGCCCCAACCAAATGTCATAGATGGACCTGTCCTCTACACCACAGCCATTGACCATTTCTTCGACCGACACCCTCTCGGAAGTTCCTTCAAGCCCGACAAATATGATATTGTTCGGTGATTCCTGCAAAGGCGAGTACCTGAATGAGAATAGCCCAACCACCCCTAAAATTATTACCACTAGCATTAATGGATATAGAAGTTGGATCCTCATCTTGACACCTTATTAAGGAGAAATCGTTGCAAAGCCAACTTAAGATGAGAAAGCATTCTTAAAAACCTTTTCATCATTAGTCGTAAGGAAAGGGGGCCATAAGCACCGTCAAGACAGAAGGATGCAGAGGCTATCGAAGATTATCGATGTCGTCCAATGTAGGAGGAACGATGGTAGTATGCTCTTGGACTCCCAATCGATGTAACCAAAGACGATGCCCGCAAAGAAGGAATAGTACACCTCCAGCATGGGTTTTCCAAGATGGACGTAGGCATATGGTATCGCTTGGACCAGGATGGCGCCCTTGCCCAATCTGTCCAGGCCGAAGAGCATGAATCCTCTGTAAAAGAACTCGGTGGAAAGCATCAGCAGCCC
>JAFGGT010000055.1 GCA_016930445.1 Candidatus Methanofastidiosia archaeon
AGGGGCGGTAGTTGTAGGTGCTGCCGTGGTCGTAGGAGGGGCGGTAGTTGTAGGTGCTGCCGTGGTCGTAGGAGGGGCGGTAGTTGTCTCTTCCCCATTCCCATCCAATATACATCCACAAGAACATAATACTACAGATATTATCAATATTATGGCAAGACTTCTCTGTCTCATGTATTTCCCCATAAATGACTGTATTAGTTATATATAATGTTAACTATTAAAGATAGATAATTATTTTTATCTTATGATATAATTTTGGTCATGGATGCCATTTTGTTCGACGTTGGGGGAACTCTCCTGAGGATAACACCTGACCCAAAGGAGATATACATCAAGGTCTTTGAGGAGCTTGGGATAAAGATGGAGGATGAGAAGCTCATCTGTTACATCAAGGAGATAAAGGAGTATCTGGACGAATCATATTCCCATTTCAAGGACATAGACAACAAGGAATCCTTTCCCATAAAGTTCAACAAGATGCTTCTTGAGAGGTGCGGCCTTCCTTGCGACTATGAACTTTCAAGGAGGGTCACCGTAATGTTTGCCAATGGCATCCACTTCACCAGATTCCCTGAGACGGAAATGGTGCTTGAGGCAGTATCTGAGAGGTACACGCTTGGTGTCATCTCGAATTGGAACCTGGACAAGGCGCTTGACGAGGTGCTTGAGGAAAACGACATATTGAGATACTTTGATTATACGCTCTCATCGAAGGACATGGACATTGAGAAACCATGTCCTGAAGTGTTCGAGCGCGCCCTCTCGGACATGGGGGTCGATGCCAGTGGCGCATACTACGTGGGGGACTCCTACATTGAGGACGTTTTGGGCGCGATGGCGGTAGGTATGATCCCAATCTTTGTGAATCGAAGAGGGGAGCCAAATCCTTGGAATGTGGCATCGGTGGAGGACCTCTCAGGCATCCTTGACATCGTATGTTAGGAGCAAACGATTTTAATCCAATCACCCTAATGTTATCATGCAGAGCTCTCTTCCCTCCAAGGGGGATATAAGGAATCGATTCATCTTCATGTATGGCATGTATGTCTCGATAGTCCTTATACTATGGGCCTTTGTGAGAATTGAGTTCCTCTACATAGTCCCCATCTTGGCCATATTGATAACAGTGGGATATGTAAACTATAGGATCAATGCCAAGATACTTACCGGAAAACCGCTGATGTCAAGTGATGATTTCGGAGAATATACTGGAGTGGCTGTGACGCCCATAGACAAGGAAGGGCAAATAAGGATAAGGGGGGAGCTATGGAAGGCGGTGAGCGAAAAGAGGATAGAGAAGGGTGCCGAGGTCAAGGTCATTGAACTGACTAAGAACATGACGCTTTTCGTCAGAGAGAAAGCGCATTGACGAGCTTCTCGGCTGAAGCCCTCAGCTGCCCATAGGAAAATGGCTTGTTTCTTTCTAGAACGAATACCTTACCATCTGGATCGATAAAAGGAAGGAATCCTTCGATGTAATCCTTCTCAACTTTCTCGAGAACTTCACAGTCCAGCCCGCGTGGTCTTTCACCCAAAAGCAGGTGCCTGTCGGCAGCGCGATCATTGATATGCACATGCAGGACCCTTGCCCAAGAACAAAGGGACCTAGCATCTTCTATCTTCCTGCCATCCCCATCTACAAGGTAATGGCCATAGTCGAAACACATCTCATATGGGTTGCCTAGGTCCGATACCAACTCGCTGAGGCGCCCTATATCCCCATAGTAAGGCCCATGTTTGTTGTTACAGTTCTCGATGCAGATGCAGATGCCCGTCTCATTAAGAAGGTCCTTAATGCATCCTCCAAGATAATCCTTTATTGTTGAAGGGTCCTCAAGTGGGCCATTCGGTAAGTGCAGGACCATATATTTGCTTCCTAGCTCAGAGGCGGCAGAAATCCTTTTGCAGACCTCTCTTTCAAAATCGTTCTTATCCTTTCCATGAGCTCCCTGTATAAGGCCAAGCAGCCTTTCCTGGAATCCTCTCTTTATATAGGTGCCGGGCACAAGCTGGTCGGGCAAGTGAACAATATATTCTATCCCCTTCTCTTTTGCGATCTTCCTGAGACTGTCTATCTTTCCCTTGTTCATGATCGCCCTGTCGCTCTCAGAACCCAACTGGATGCCGGGGACAAGGGAGGCTTCCATATCGTCCGTGATCCTCGCCATTATCTCCGAGAGCTTTGACACTATCCTATCGGTGAGAGGCAGGGAGTATCCTATGCTCCTCTGATTAGAAGGCCTGAAATAGTAATAAGGGCTGTTGTTGATGGCAAGGATCGTTTTCATAAACAAAATAGATTGACCCACAATAATAATCCTATCGCTCAGAGCTCTATCCTTTCCAGCTCCTGCACGATCACATCTATGGGGTTCTCCATCTTCTTGAGCTTCCTCCTCACTGAACGCTCATAGCTCTTGTTGTCCGATAGGGCGTCTGACAATCTCTTGACCTCATTGGCATCGCATGAATGCATCTTTATGCCCTTTTCGACCATATGCTCCGTGATGGCGAGAAGCTTCTCTGGGTAGGTCGAGATGGCGGGCTTGCCCAAGGCAACTGCCTCCCTGTTCATCGACCCTCCGGCGCTGATCACTATGCTGGAATGGTATATTAGGGAGAGGGCATCGATGCAGTGGTCAGGGATTATTGCCCCATGGTCCCGGAATAGCTTTGATTGCTCATCGGTCCTTGGGAATACGACACAGTTGTATTCTCTTAGATTCCTAAGAAGCGACGTCACGATGGAAGATCCAGGGTCCCCAGTGAAATAGTTGGCCATCACCGGCTCAGGCCTCAATATGGCCAATGGCAGGTCCTCGTTGATCCTCAGCTCATTGATCACTTCATCATTTGGTATGAAATCCTCTATGTGGGCCAGCTCGCAAAAGCCATTGAAGCGCCTGATGCTGCCTTCGCTGACACCGAACTGCATTATCTCATCTATAGAGATCGCATCTGGTGCTATTACCCTCGAGGATATCGGGAGCATAAGGCGATTCTGGGCCGTTGCCTTCTCGTTGTCCAGGACGCAGATAGATGGGATCCCGAGACCATAAGCGACCCTTGGGGCCTCTACGGAATGCTTGTAGAGTGCGACATCCGGCCTCTTTTCCAATATCAGGTCCGTGAGGCCAAGGATTCTCTGAGACGAACATTTGAGCTTCATCTCCTTGGACGATCCCCCATGCTCGCCAACAAGATAACACTCGATATCGTTCTTATCAAGCATGCTCTCCATATTGCCGAATCTTCGTGAGGTGACCATTACCTCGTGCCCCAGCCTATCGAGCCTCTTTATGACATTCTTAAAGAAATGAAT
>JAFGGT010000056.1 GCA_016930445.1 Candidatus Methanofastidiosia archaeon
GTGTATGTGATGCCCCTCGCCAAAATTGTCCTTGAGAAGGGTCGCATACCTGATGGTCTCATCAGCGAACATGATCGGGTCTCCGCCTGTAATTCCCGTCCCCATGGCATCCATCTTCTTGGCCTCATCAAGGACATCAGAGTCCTTGGCAACGAGCCTTTCGTTGGCCCACGTCTGCCATTGCCCCTTCCTCTTCGATGAGAGCGGGCAGTAGTAACAATCGCTGAGACACACACCATTTATAAACAGCACCATCTTCGCGCCTAGGGCGCAAAGCTTGCACCCCTCAGGCAGTTCTCCATTGTAAGTACCCTCAGGAAAGGCATCCATAAAAAGGAAGTCACCAAAAAGATTTAAATAGATTTTCTATATTGGAGTTACTTGTGCCCTCGTGGTCTAGCTGGATATGACGTCAGCCTGCGGAGCTGAAGATCCCGAGTTCGAATCTCGGCGGGGGCGCTTATGCTTATTTCATTGATTATAATATGCTCCACAGCATCAAGGGGGAACACAGCGAGAATGCCCAAGCTTGTGTATGAGGCCTTTGATACGATGCCCTTTATCCTGAAGCAATAAAAAGGATGATTAGGATCCCCCCTATATCAGTCGGGTCTGTTTAAACTTATCATCAAATCTCTTTTCTTCTGCTTTATGTATCAATATTTTCTCAAGCTTTTCTATAAAAGACGCTTGTCCCCTAAGAATCTTTTTTTTAGCTTCCTTAGCATCGAACCAACAAGCCTTATCGACCTCAGGAAATTCACTAAGATTTCCTGATCCCTTGGGCCATTCCAGCGAGAAGGTATTGCTCTTCACCTTCGATTCCTCAAGGTCGCCCTCAAGAGCCCATGCGTGCACAACCTTCTTGCTGGGCTGTTCCAGCTCCCCCAATTTTATGAAGTCCCCATCTACAGCGAAACCAGTTTCTTCCTTAAACTCCCTCTTTGCGGCATCCAGCAGATTCTCGCCCTCTTCTATCAACCCCTTTGGTATCGACCACGACCCTGCATCCTTTCTTGCCCAAAAGGGACCGCCAGGATGAACTAGCATCACTTGGAGCCCTTTTTCCCCATGCCTGAATAAAAGTATGCCTGCGCTTTGTATTCCCATCATATCGCCAGAAAGGTTTTTTACATGAGCCATTGTCTTCATACATTAACAAATAAGGAAAAGAAAGAAATAAAGAAATAAGGTATATAATAAAATTAGGGCTTGATATCTAATTCTTAATTATCTTTCCTACCTCGTCCATGTGGAACATTTCAGGGCAGCTCTTGCACCCCATAGCGAAACCTACATTCTGTCCTGGCGTCAATGGCCCATGTTTGAACAGCACGTAGACATCGCCCGAACAATGGGGGCATTTTACCTTGTCCTTCAGACTAGAAAGTTTATATACTTCTGCGTCAATCAAAGCTATTTTAACCACCTCTCATCTTGCAATAATTTGCAAACAAATATATCAATATAAATTAAAAAAACTTATCGCGGATGGAGGGATAAAAATGAAAATAGAAGAAGTAAAATCATTTCCGCATGTTCTTCCATATGACACTTGAGAGGTCTATCACAGGAAGTCCAGAACCGTCCGCTTCGCTTATAGTGTCAAGATGGTGCTTGCAGAAGGAGCAGTAAGACACTATCATCTCTGCATCCTTGCTCTTTTCGAACGTGATCCTTCCAATGGCGTTGGATATCTCAGGATAGTTGGGCTTCACACCTGCGGGGGCGCCACAGCAGAATATCTTCCCGTCGAAAGGTTCGATGATCTCGTAGCCCATTGCGCCTATCAACTCCCTTGGGATCGAGAAAACGTCCTTCATGGGGCATGCATCCCTCATGCTGACCTTTCCCTTGGTGCGGTCGAACTTTATCTTACCTTGATCATAGAGGTCCTTGAACATCTCAAGGGCGGATACCACCCTGTACTTAGGCTTCCTGTAGAGCTCCGGATACACGTTCTTCATCACGTCGTAGCATGCGGGGCAGGATACCAAGAGCACCTCAACTCCCTGCGACTCTATATAGTCTGTGTATTCCTTTGCGTATCTCCTTATCTCGTCGAAGTGGCCATTGTCTATTACGAACAGACCGCAGCATCTCTCCTTCTCAAGTGTCTTTGGCCGTATGCCGCATGCATTGAGTATCCTTACAGTGTCCTGCGCTATCTCAACGTTCTTTAGGGCCACCCAGCAGCCTGCCATGTATGCAAGCTTTGAGTCCTCGGAGAACTTCAGGTCCTCGGCCACCCACATGGACGCCATGTTCGGTACGTCCATTCCCTTTGGATTGAACCTCGTGATTATATTGTTGGCAATATGTGATGTCTTTTCGGGTTCCCGCTTCTGTTTCGCTATTAGGGACCTTTCATATTGTATTATGCCATTAATATCGATGTCCTCCGGACAGACATAGTTGCAAGCGCCACAGCGTGAACAGAGATACACCGTGTCAAGCTCATCCTTCGTAAGCTCTTCGTTCCTCTCTATCTTTCCCAGTTGGCGTATCTTGTTATCTGGGGAGTATATACCCTTATCGGATACGTGGCAGATGGGGCAGATGAGTCCGCATTCGCCACAATCTGTGCATTTGTTTACCTGGTCCAAGTAACTAGACATTGTTCCACCTCAAATTACTATAGATATACTCAGGCTAGCTTGATAAAAGTTTTATGCCATTGGGGGGGCGATGTTTTTGCCTAGTTTGTAAATGTGCCTTTCCAGGGACTTATGCACCCTTATTACCACCATCCCCTCCTCGACAAACCCGTATTTGGTGAAGTCGTGCTCGGATGGAAGCACAATGACGGCCTTGTTGCGGCACATGGAAAAGATCTTCTTGAAGGCGCGGCCATAGAGCGAATCTCTGTCCTGGCCGATTACAGTTGACTTGCCATATGGGACATCGGTCACTATGGCCTCATATCCCCTGTCTATGTCCATTCTAGATGTATCATCGATCCTTATATCTGCCTCGATGCCAAAGAACGACAAGTTCCTTCTGGCGCCCTCGGTCATCTTCTTCTCTATGTCAATGCCGTGCACGCTTAGGCCCATCAATCCAGCCTCGATGAGGATGCCGCCTGTCCCGCAGAACGGGTCCATCACTTCATCCATGGCCTCTGAGAGGTTCACCATCGCCCTGGCTATCCTCGGGTCAATTGACGATGGGTGGAAGTACGGCCTGAACTGGGGCTTGCGGCAGGAGAAGGCCTTTGGGTCATTTACGAAGAGCGTATAGCCCAGGTATATATGGTCTCCAAGGTATATCCCATAGAACTCCTGATCGGGATCCCTAAGGTCAACACGACCTTTGGTGGCCGAGATGATGCCCTCTGATATCCTCCTTTCCTCGTCCATGGAGTTTATGCCTTTGTCTATCTTCTTGATGCGCACCCTGAAACTTCCTTCGGTGTAAGAGTTCTGGATAGGCGCTTTAGGGATGTCGCCAGTCGATGGAGAGAACTTCCCCAAAAATACCATGGCCCTGTGAGTGAGTGCCAGCCTTGAGAGAAGAGGGCGAGGCATCTCGTCTGCATCCACCAAGATGGTCTGTTTTCCAATGCACGTCAAGCGGAATCCGATGCCATAGGCCTCAAGAAGCGACTCTATCTCCAATCGCGCCAATTTTTCATGGTCGCCATTGAGAAGAAAAAGGTATTCCAATGCCAACACCTACAAGTGCCTTAGGAAATCGACATCCCCAGCAAGGATCTCTGACACTGAACCGTCCTCGTCCTCCAGTATCAGCGCGCCTTTCTGGTCTATGTCCAAGACTGTGCCTATTTTCTCTACGCCAAGGAATGAGACCCTTACCTTCTTTCCTATGGTGTTCGATATGCTCCTTGAGTAGTCCATTATATCGGAGAAATTGCTCTTCTCGAAAAGCGTGTACTCATCCTTGAACCTGTTGAGGACCCTGCTTAAAAGGACGTTCCTGTCAATTGGCTTTCCTATGATGCTCTTTAGCGATGTGGCGCCATCAGGAGTATCGTTGTTGACATTGATCCCAATGCCTACCACGACGTAGTGCATGAGGTCTATGTCCGATGAGACGAGTATCCCTATGCCGCATATCTTCTTGTCCTCATAGAAGATGTCATTGGGCCACTTCATCTTCACTCCGATGCCGTAGAGCTCGTTTGTGGCCTTGGCAACGGAGTTGGCCACCACGAAGTTCAATATTGGCGCTATAGAAGGTACGCAGCGTGGCCTCAGGATGAACGAGAACCACAAACCCCCTCTAGGGGAGGCCCATTCCCTGCCCATGCGCCCCCTTCCAGCGGTCTGAACCTCTGAGACTATCAGGGTCTTTTCAGGATATCCGTCCAATGCATACTTCCTCGCCTGGAGATTCGTTGAATCGATCGTAGCATAATGAAGTACCGGTTTATAATCCGTCTCTATTACCACATACTCGGGGACGATGACATCTGGGAACGATATCAATCTGTATCCCTTGTTAGTCTTTGATTCTATGACAAAACCGTCCTCTTTGAGATTATTTATCTTTTTTGAGACCGCTTGGCGCGAAATGTCCAGCTTCTTGGCTATGTATTCTCCTGAAACAAATGAGTCCCTATTATCAATAAGAAATGTCAGCACATCCTTGGCCATTACTAAAGAACGATACAGACATAATATAAATATTACTATCATCTGCCTATTGCGCAAAACGGCCAAATGCCACTATATAGCAGGAAAAACGTAATCAATGCCCAATGCGCACTATAATGGGAATGTGGCCCGCCCACTCAACTGTCGCCGCCTTGATGCCTCAACACCTTCTTCCAGACATTGGAGCAAGCACAGATCTTCAAAACGCTTTCCTTGCTATCATCGTTTCTCTCACAGATCACGAAAAGCGGGGCGAGAAGCTCGATGGCCTGCCTGTCTATAGCTTGCCTCTCATCCTCAGAAAGGGAATAGTATGTCATAAGCATATCTTCCTTGCTCATCTTCATCAATTCAGATATATGCATATTATCATTATGGATGGATAATCCATCCATATAAATAATTATCTGTCAAGATTCTGAAAATATTTCTAAGATCGGTCTGAAAACGATTCTAGAGGGCTATAGGCCCATATCCTTCATCAATTCGTTTATCAGTCTAACGTCCTCGCGTTCCTTCTTTAGGACTATCTCATCGAGTCCGAACAGATTGTAAAGAGATTTGCCTTTCTTTATATCCTTTATTATCCTCTCTTCCATCTCAGTTGACTCGCTGGCCTTCTCAATGACCTTATCTATAAGCTCAGATGGGATTATGACAACGCCATCGTCATCCCCGAGGACATAGTCCCATGGATGAACGCATGCCCCGCCACAGGTGATGTTTGTGCCGAGCTCGCCCAGGCTCCTTATTGTCCCGTCCCTTGGGGACGAAGTAATGGCATATATGGGGAAGTCCAGTATCTTGATGTTCTTCGTATCCCTGACAGAACCATTTATCACTACTCCGGCCAATCCCTTGATCTTCGCCTCGAAAGTCATCAGGCTGCCCCATATCGCGGCCTCGGTGTACCCGCCACCATCTATTACGAGCACTGAACCCTTGGGTGCCTCATGAAGCGCCCAATAGCAGGTGAGCATGTCCCCTGGAGGGGTTGAAGCCGTGAATGCCCTGCCAACTATCTTTTTGGCCGAGCTTACCGATTTTATAGTTGAGCAAAGGACGCCCTTCCCGTCGAGAACGTCTGCAACCGACGCAGTAGTGAGTTTCCATAAAAAATCCATTTTGGCATCGTTATTCAAAATATCCCTCCCATGGATATATTACTCTTTCAAAATATAAAAAGCATTAGTTGTCGGCAGAAGAGAATTTATGGTGGACTGGCCGGGATTTGAACCCGGGGCCTCCTCCATGCCAAGGAGGCGCGCTTCCGAGCTGCGCTACCAGCCCATTATAAGAAGGTGTTCCTGAATTCCCTCAGAAAATCTTCTACCTTCCTGAGACTCTGTGCAAATATAAAGTTTCCGGAAACGAAAATCTCGTCTGAGAGGCGGGATGCCGCAAGCGATATTTCCTCTAGATCTGGCAGTTGTTCAGAATATAAGGATTCCCAAACGTCATCTATGCTGTACCTTTCATAAGAGTCTATCATGATCTCGTTGAGCCTCTTTTCAAGGTCGTTTATCTGGGAAAGGTACTTTTGGTTGTCGATCCTGAGCTCGTTCAGCTCGTACATTATGTTCTCGTCAAGCTCGCCCTCTTCAGACCCTTCCTGGATTTCCTCGTCAGGATCATCACACTCATCATACAATCCCATGGGCAAGCACTCATCCTCGCTTATGGGGATGCTCTCTTCGACCTCTGTGGCATCTTCTATGTCTTGCTCTGCCTGGAACAATCTGAGCGCCTTCAGCCCTGCCCTTACTATCGCCTTCTCTATTGCGTCCTTAAGTAGAAAACTATCAAAGTATTCGACATTTTGGCCATAAGGCAGGCGTATCTTGTCAACTATCGGGCATACTCCCTGCAATGCCTCCTCCATCTGCAATGAGAGGCTTTTTCCAGAATTATCAGCATCGGTAGCGATGAGTATTATGTCAGCGCCACATGCAGAATTGACTGCTATAAGAGGGTCTGTCGTTGGTATGATGGAAGTGACGGATGCACTAAAGTCCCCTCCGAGTGAGGAGAGCTCCAACGCATCGCATATCCTTTTTACATCCCTCAATCCTTCAACAATGATCCGAACATCAGTAACCATACTTGTTCCAGTCATACTTTCTCATCCTGCTAGAAACGCCATATCCGCAAGAACCGCACCTATGTTTACGGATATGATAAGAATGATTACCGCATCTTCTGCATCTTATGTGGACTTTAGAATTCCTCTTACCGAATGAAGGCGTTCCCTTTCCCATGATTATCACCTTAGGTCAGGGGAAATCAAGACAACGTTGTCCCCGCGGACGACGGCATATCCAAGATTCCTGATAAGCTGTCCATCCTTCAGTTCCTCAGCATTCTCAAGAACTAGATTCATGTGAATGTCATAACCCTTAAGTATTCCTCTAAATTCCCTTCCGCCTTTAAGTTCGACAAGAACGTTTTTCTCAACAGATTTGTGGATTATATCCAATGGTCGCTCGGCCATATTAGCTCACCTCAAAGATAACAAATAACACCTGATTTCATATGTATTTAAATCTATCTGAATTTTTTAATACGGTTTTATCAAATGTTATTCAATCGTTATGAGATATGACAAACTAACTTTAGAATATAAAACTTTCGGAATTGTTGGCCATATTATCCTCATTTCCAGGCCAAAATTTAGGCCATAAAAACGCATTTGTGGCCCGATGGCACAATATTTATAATGATAGTAGTTTTTCTTTACAAAATGGGAAATGGAGATTCTATGTACCCAAAGGCATTGCTTTTCGATATGGATGGGGTCCTTGTGGATTCCAAGGAATCATGGAGGGGCGCCCTGAACGGTGCACTGAGGGAGTATGGCCAAAAGGAGCTCACTAGGGAGGAGTTCGTATGCGAGTACTGGGGAGCCGACCTCTTCGAGATCCTGGAAAGGCTGGGATTGGACATCGGGATAGGCAGATTCTGCAATTCGATATATCCAAACTACATAGCTGATGTGAGGCTTTTCGACGGTGTCGTGGCCATGCTGGAGCAGCTCCATGGATTAAAAAAGGCCGTGGTGACAAATACGACCCTAAGCTGCACGGAGATGATACTGGAGCTGCATGGGATCAAGAAGTACTTCAAAGAAATTGTGACAAGCGATCAGGTAATATACGGAAAACCCCATCCGGACATGATATTTCTGGCATGCAAGAGGCTAAACGTCCCTCCAGAGGATGTCATCCTCATAGGGGACACCATAAACGATGTGAAGGCAGGAAAAGGAGCCAATTGCGCTGTGATAGGTCTGGGAATTGAAGGAGATTACTTAGCGGAGACCCTAGAGGAGATACCTGGCATTATAGAAAAAATAAAGAGAAGCGGCTGATCATCCCTTCTTGCTGAGGGGCGGATTGAACACCCTTAACGCGAACTCCTTGTCAAGCATATAGAGCCCACTTCCCTCATTTCCGACAAGCTTCAACTTTTCCAATGCCTTGTATGCGGACTCTTCCTCCTCGACCTGTTCATCTATGAACCACTGCAGCATGTTCCTCGTGGCATAGTCCTCCTCCTTGATGGCCAATGTCACAAGGGCGTTGATGAGGCCTGTAACCTTTTGTTCGTGCTTGTAGGTCTCTTCGAAAACGTCCTCAGGGGACGGCCAGCTAGACGGCGGCTCCTCTATTGCTATCAGATTCACTCTTCCTCCCCTTGCAACGATATAGTCATAGAACTTCATGGCATGGACCTGCTCCTCCTGGGCCTGTACCCTCATCCAGGATGCGAATCCCGGCAATCCAACGGATTCGAAGTATGCAGACATGGAGAGATACAGATAAGCGGAATAGAATTCCCAATTGACCTGCTTGTTCAATGCCTCTTCAATATTTTCCTTGATCATTTACTTATCACCACTATGTAGTCCTCATCTATTGATATGTCTTTCAAATATTAAAAATCTTTCATTATTTCGGTCACAGGGGGCTTTATCTTGATTCATAGACGCTAAGCAGTAAGCGTTTCATGTCTTCTGGTGAGCAAGTGGGATCCATGCAGCTCCTTCTGACGCAAACATATGCCGTTGGCCTGCCATTCGATTGTTTCAACTCCCTTGTGAGCTTGGGAAATAACCCTTCGTCCCCCTTTGGGTCAGTGAGGATGGTATTGTTATGTGGCAGGTAAAGGGAATCCCTCGCTTCGATCATCTCCTTTGCATCCTCAATATCCCCCACTATGACCAATTTTGAGTAGGGAAGGACAAATGCGTCATATGCCATCATAAGGTAAGTATGGGCGGATGGCATTTCGTTAAGGTCCTCACTGAACGCCTTGAACATTTTTTCCAGCATATCCTCGTAGCCGGGCTTCTCAAGCAATCGGGATGCTCTGAGGAGGCAGTAGGCCATCACACTGTTGCCAGAGGGCAGCGCGCCATCGTATGTGTCCTTCTGCCTTGATATGAGGTCCACCCTTGACCCTGGCGCCATGAAGAATCCCCCATCGGCATCGTCCCAGAAATGCTTTATGGATAGCTCGATCATTTTGTCGGCCATCTCAAGGTATGAAGGCTCAAGACAAGTATCATAGACCTCCAAGAGGGCCCATACCAGGAAGGCATAATCATCTATATTGGCCTCTATCGAGGCCTCTTTGTCCCTAAATCTATGCAATAGGTGCCCCTCGTCCTTGAAGAAGACCCCCAAGATGGACCGAAGGGACGCCCTGGCCAGGTCAACATGCTCCCTTGATGCCAAACACCTGCCCCCTATCGCGAGGGCTGCGACCATAAGGCAGTTCCAATCTGCCAGTATCTTGTCGTCCTTTTGGGGTGCGGGCCTTCTGCTCCTGTTCTCATAAAGTTTGGAGTTCAGGGCCATCAAGCGCTCCTTTAGCTCAAAGGATTCCATGCCCATCCCTTTAGAGATCTCGTCAAGTCCGGCGCTCATGTGCAATACGTTCTTTCCAGTAAACGCCCTAGAGGACTCGTCCCTGTAGTTCCCTCCCTTCTCTACATTGTACACTTTCTCGGCTATTGAGAGCTCCTCTGGCGACAGTATGCGGGAAAGCTCGTCATATGTCCAAACATAGTATGCTCCCTCGACCCCTTCGCTGTCCGCATCCTCTGCAGAAAGGAACAACCCCTCCTCAGACCGCATCCTGCCCAAGACGTATCCGAATATAGCTTCGGCCTCTTCCTTATATGCCTCCTTCTTCGTCTCCTGATAGGTCTCAGAGAAGGCAATGGCCAAGAGTGCCTGGTCATAAAGCATCTTCTCAAAGTGGGGCAGGAGCCATCTCTCATCAGTGGAGTACCTATGGAAACCTTGGCCTATATGGTCCCTGATACCACCGCGGGAGATTGCATCCAATGTCCGCTCCACCATCTGGAGGGCATATGGGTCCCCCTGCCTCTTCCAGTATCTCAGAAGAAATAGCAGATTGTGAGCGGATGGGAACTTTGGCCTTGAGCCGAATCCCCCTTCCTTCTCGTCAAAACTTAGCACCATCTCATCGTATGCCTGCAGAAGTATGTCCTCCTTTGGCAGACTTTCAGAAGGCCTTCTATGTTCGTTCAATAGCCCGATGAGGCTATTTGCGGACCTCATTATCCTTTCCCTGTCCTTCTTCCAGAGCTCTGCTATCCTGGGTATGAGCTCACTCATTCCGATCATCCCATACCTGCCGTCCGGAGGAATGTAGGTTGCCGCATAGAATGGTACCTTCTCAGGGGTGAGGACGATGTTGAGAGGCCATCCACCTGAGCCTATCATCATCTGCGCGGCCTTCATGTAGAGCTGGTCGAGGTCAGGCCTCTCCTCGCGGTCGACCTTGATGCAGATGAAAGCCTCGTTCAGGAGCTTGGCTATGCCCTCGTCCTCAAAGGATTCCCTTTCCATCACATGGCACCAATGGCAGGTGGAATACCCTATCGAAAGGAATATCGGCCTGTCCTCTGAGAGCGCCCTATCGAAGGCCTCGTCACACCATGGGTACCAATCCACAGGATTGCTCGCATGTTGCAGGAGATAGGGGCTTTTTTCCTTAGAGAGCCGATTCGTCCCTCTCTTGACATTCCCTTTGGGCATGCCGATACTATGTGCCTTAAGATAATTATACCTTACTGTACTATCGGGCTTGATTCACTATCAAAGGGGTTGAGCCTCATCGCCAGGGAGAACAGGTAAGGATAATGCATCTGGAGATGGCGCATGTAGTCGAGCCACTCGTTCACAAGTTTCATATAGGACCTCTTAAGGTCTCCCCTCAGATGCTCCAGGTCGCTTTTTGGAAGGCTATTTAAGTCATCCCTGCTCTCAAGCTCCTCAAGTGCATGGAACACCGATTGCAGGAGGCTGGTAAAGGATTCATGCTCGAGCATTGTGGGATTCTCTAGGAGCCTTACAAGGAACTCCCTTTTGCCCGAGAGATACTGCCTAAGGTAGAAAAGCTCCACCTTGTCTATGTCTAGGTCATAAGGATAGTTCCTGAGCTTGCTGTAGGCATTGGAAAACTCGGCATCGTTCCAATCGTTCTCGATGATTAGATTGCTCCTTATGTCGTCCAGATTTGGGTCGCAGTCTGAGAGGTGCATCAGAAGCTTGGTGCCTATCTCGCTAAAGAACGCTCCGATGACTATGTTCAGCTTCTCAAGCCTCTGCTTCCTGTCCCTCTGTTCCAAGAGCCTGTGTATGATCAACGTTACCATGAGCACCTCGATAGGTATGAAGGCAACATCGCCGACAAAGTAGATGGATATGTGATGGAAATCGTGGTAAAGGGCGAAGTGCAAGGCATACAGCAGTATGGACAAGGCGATCAGGACAACAGCCAATTTTGCCTCCCATTTTATCTTTGCCATATAAAGATAGAGATGATTTGTCTTTAAAATGTTTACTCTGATATCAATTTCTCCCCCTGACCACCCAAACTTTTTTAAATGAATCGTCTGAAAGGATGGATAATTTGGAGATAGATGATATGAATGCTGTCATGTTGGAGGCTAAGGCACTATTGAAGTGTGCTGATCGTCTTCATGCTCGATAATATGGGCATATACATTCTTTCTGTATCTGAGATAGCGTTCACACCGACTCCATCCCAACCTAAGAGATTACTTCTTGGAGGCCTTACAAATGATTCCCAAAGGTGATTTATTTCATGGTTCCTAGCTTTGAAGGCAAAGAGGACAAGGATCAAGTAGAGATAATACTTGTACTGCCCAAGAATGCAGGATTGAAGGAATATACGCAGATTTTCCTGGAAAGATATCCTGAGCTCAAAGATCATAAGGTGATAGAGGTAAGGGGCGAGGATGTCCCATTCTGGATAGGCCAGCTTACAATAAAGGGGAAGAGGGCGCTTGGCCTCACAGGGGAGGACCTCTACAACGAGTACAAGATTGCAAATCCAGAAGAGGACATAATAGAGGTGTTGGACAAGATAGAGTGGATGGATCCCAAGGCATTGTTCATGAAGCCTGCGCTATGCCTCATAGGCCCAGAAGGCAAGACCATAGACGACCTGCCGAAAGAGATGACGATATGCTCAAGCAAAAAGTACAGGTCGATAGTCAGGAAATATCTTGAAAGATATAGGGACAATGGATATACGATTGACGAGATATATGTCAATGGCAGCGTTGAAACGAGTTGCAGCGAGGGCATATCGGATGTTGCGATAGACATCGTATACTCTGGAAAGAGCATGAAAGAATGCGGCCTGTGCATATATGATATCATATTTAAAAGCGATTGTGTCGTTCTCGGAGGCAAGAGCAATGATAGAACCTAAGAGATTCGTGCGAGACGCAAAATGCTACGTTCCCCCCATGGAGGGCCGTAGGGGCAAGATAAGGCTTGACTTCAACGAGAACACCTGGGGACCTTCGCCAAAGGTGATGGAGAGGCTCAGGACACTGTCCTCTGAGATCATATCGACATACCCGGAATATCAGAAAGCATATGACCTCTTCTCGGAGAAGTTCGGCATTGACAGATCGAGGATGCTAGTAACGAACGGTTCTGATGAGGCCATCAGGCTCACTTACAATGCATATATATCGCCTGGCGACAAAGTGGTCATACCTGTACCTACGTTCGCAATATTCGGCCTTGAGGCTGAGCTTTTCGGCGCGAACGCTGTGGAGGTGCCCTATAACAAGGACCTCTCATTCCCAGAAGATGAAGTTATCGAGGCGAGCGAGGGCGCGAGGATGACGATAGTGGTCACCCCGAACAATCCGACAGGCACAAGCGCGAGCCTGGATGCGATAGAAAGCATTGCCCAAAGGTCCGAAGTAGTGTTCGTGGACGAGGCTTATCATGAGTTCAAAGGGATCAGCGCCCTCCCGCTCATAGAGGACTATGACAATATAATCGTCACAAGGACCTTCTCAAAGGCATATGGGCTCGCGGGGCTAAGGGTAGGGTTGGTCTTTGCAAACGAAGGGATCATAGACACGCTAAGAAAGGTGGTGTCCCCCTACAGCGTGAACTCCATAGCAATAGAGTGCGCCATGGCGGCCATGCAGGACCAGGGCTACATGCGCTCATGCGTTGAGAGGATAATCCAATCCCGGGAGCGATTGGCCTCAGGGCTCAGGTCACTAGGATTCAAGGTCTTCGACTCGGATGCGAACTTCATAATTTGCGACCTAGGAAAAGAGCATAAGAGGGTCGTGGAACTCCTCAAAGGGGAGAAGATACTCATCAGGGACCGAAGCGGGGACCGCCTGCTTGAGAACTGCATAAGGCTGAGCGCGGGAACGATGGAGGAAACGGAGAAGCTCCTTGAGGCACTTCAAAGGAATTATGGTGATCGTGGATGAGATGCTCTAATTTGTCAAGGAAAACGACCGAGACCGATATCAAGGTCGGACTTGTGATAGAGGGACAAGGAAAAGGCGATGTTTCGACTGGCATAGGCTTTCTGGACCACATGCTCGGTATCTTCGCGCGCCATGGGCTCTTCGACCTGTCGGTAAGGGCGACTGGCGACCTCGAGGTGGACCAGCACCACCTGGTCGAGGACCTTGGGATCTGCCTGGGCAAGGCATTCAACGAAGCTCTTGGCGAGAGGCGCGGGATAAACAGGGCGGGATACTTCGTGTTCCCCATGGACGAGGCGCTCTCGGTCGTGGCGGTCGACATATCCGGCAGGCCGACGCTTCTCTTCAAGGCGGAGTTTAAAAGGAGGATGATAGGGGAGCTTGACTCAGACCTCCTCTACGACTTCTTCAAGGGCTTTGCAGACTCGCTCAGGGCGAGCATTGCCATAAGGGTGCTCGAAGGCAGGAACGACCACCACAAGGCGGAGTCGATATTCAAGGCCTTCGCGAAGGCCATGAGAATGGCCTGCTCGACAGATCCGAAGATGATCGACGAGATACCCAGCACCAAGGGATTGATCGAATGATGGGCATACTGGACTATGGTGCCGGAAATCTGGCTAGCGTCAAGAACGCCATGGACTTTCTAGGTTACGACACCGAACTGGTAAGCGACACCAGGTCCCTCGAGGCATCGGACTGCATCATATTCCCTGGAGTTGGCTCCTTTGGATCAATGGTGGACACACTTAAGGAGAGGGACATGTACAACGCCCTCCATGATCACATAATGGATGGAAAGCCTTTCTTGGGCATATGCCTCGGGCTTCAGGTCCTTTTCGAAGGAAGTGAGGAAAGCCCAGGCCACAAGGGATTCTCAATCCTTAAAGGAAAGGCCACAAAGTTCACCGAGGGAAAGGTGCCACAGATCGGCTGGAACAAGATAGAGCCCAAGGATGGCATGATGGCCTCAGGATGGGCCTACTATGTCAACTCATACAGGATAAAAAGCTCTGAGCATGTGCTGGCCACCACCGACTACTATGGTGAATTCGTGGCAGCCATCAAGAAGGACAACATCACAGCATTTCAATTTCACCCCGAAAAGAGCGGGAGATACGGATTAACATTACTTGGATGGTGGTACGATTGCTTGCAAAAAGGATAATACCCTGTCTCGATGTAAGGGACGGAAGGGTCGTCAAGGGGACGAACTTTGTCAATATCAGGGACGCGGGAGACCCGGTCGAGCTAGGTAAGAGATATGATGAACAGAACGCAGACGAGCTCGTGTTCCTGGACATCACGGCGTCCTACGAGGAGAGAGGGACCACCATAAAGATGGTAAGGGAGGTCGCAAAGCAGATCTTCATCCCGTTCACTGTCGGAGGAGGCATAGGTTCTATTGACGCCATAGAGAAGATCCTCAAGTCTGGCGCAGACAAGGTGTCAATAAATACTGCCGCCGTGCAGAATCCCACGATAATCAAGGAGTCCTCGGAACGCTTCGGCAGCCAGTGCATCGTGGTCGCTGTCGATGCGAAGAGGAGCGGCGATGGATGGGAGGTCTACACCCACGGCGGGAGGAGGCCGACAGGGATTGATGCACTGAGATGGATGAGAAAGGCGCAAGACCTGGGGGCTGGAGAGATACTGCTGACATCCATGGACTTTGACGGGACAAAGGCAGGCTACGACATAGAGCTTCACCAGGCCACGGACAAGATGCTTTCGATACCGGTAATCGCCTCAGGAGGCGCTGGAACGCTAGAATCGATCGCCGAGGTGCTCACCAAGGGCAGGGCAGATGCTGCCTTGGCCGCATCCATATTCCACTATGGGACCTATACTGTGAATGACGTGAAGGACTACTTAGAAAAGCAAGGGGTGGAGGTAAGACGATGATAATACCAAGCATAGACCTGATGGATGGGAAGGCCGTGCAACTAGAGCAGGGCAAGAAGAAGATGTTGGAAAGGGAGAACGTGCTCGAGTTGGCCAAGGAGTTCGGACGATTCGGAGAGATAGCGGTCATCGACCTGGATGCTGCCATGGGGCAGGGCGACAATCTTGAGCTCATCAAGGAAATAGTCAAGATAGCTGATTGCCGTGTCGGAGGCGGTATCAGGACCCCTGAGAGAGGCAGGGAGCTCTTGAGGAGCGGCGCGAAGAGGATCATCATAGGGACAAGCGCGAACAGAGAGTTCCTGAAAAACTTCAGGAGGGAGGATGTCATCGTCGCCATCGATTCCCGCGGAGGCAGGGTCACCGACATGGGATGGAAGAACGACACGAAGGTCACTCCTGAGCAGAGGATAGCCGAACTGAAGGAACACTGCAGCGGATTCCTCTTCACCGACGTGGAGAGGGAGGGCAGGCTCAAGGGGTTCGATTTGGAGCTCGCGAAAAGGATGAGGGAGGCTGTGCCAAAGGGCATGTCCCTTACAGCGGCTGGCGGCATAACTACCATCGAGGAGATCAAGGAGCTGGACAGGTGGGGCATGGACTGCCAGCTTGGGATGTCTATCTACACAGGAAGGATACTTCTCGAGGATGCATTCTCAGGCCTGATAGACTTCGAGAAATGCGGCGGCCTGGTGCCTACCATAGTGCAGGAAGCAAATGGGGAGGTGCTCATGCTTGCGTACTCGAACAGGGATTCACTGAAATACGCTTTGAAGAATGGCAGGGGTGCCTATCATTCCCGATCCAGGGACAGATTATGGGTCAAGGGAGAGGAATCAGGGAACACCCAGGAATTGGTAAGGGTCGCCTATGACTGCGATAGGGACACGCTCCTTTTCACCGTCAGACAGAATGGGGCCGCTTGCCATACCGGCAGTTATTCATGCTTTGGGGAGAGGAAGTTCTCACTAGAGGAGCTATATGCGACGCTCAGGGAGAGGATAGAGAGCGGGGATGAGCGTTCATACACCTATAGGACCGCAAAGAACGAGAGAGGCATAATGGAGAAGATTAGTGAGGAGTCAAAAGAGGTAGTCACCTATAAAGACCGCCCAAATCTTGTGTGGGAGATAGCAGACCTAACATACTTTTTATTAATGCTAATGGCGAAAAAGAATATTGAACCTGATGAAATAGTGAAGGAGCTTAGAGGGAGAAGAAGATGAGAATCGTCAAATCCGTTCCGGAATCATTCTATCATAGAATGCCCTTCGAGGAAACAGAGATCGTAAGGGAAGTCATTGAGGCCGTCAGAAAGGAAGGAGACCAGGCAGTCATAAGATATACCGAGAAGTTCGACCGGTACACCCCCAGTTCCCTGGAGGTAAGCGAGGAGGACATCAAGAACGCATACGAGCAGGTCGATGACAAGGTGATCGAGGCTATAAGGACAGCACACAGCCACATCCAGGAGTTCGCAGAGATGCAGATCGCATCGCTCAAGGACTTCGAGCTCAAGACCAAGTGGAGCATACTGGGCCAGAAGGTCATCCCCATCGACAAGGTGGGTTGTTATGTGCCCGGCGGGAGATACCCTCTGCCTTCATCAGCCCTGATGTCAATAACCCCTGCTACGGTAGCAGGTGTAAAGAGGATAATCGTGTGCTCGCCGAAGATAAGGAACGAGACCATCGTGGCGGCAGATGTGGCCGGGGCCCACAGGATATTCTCCGTGGGGGGCATACAGGCCATTGCAGCTATGGCATACGGCACAGAGAGCATACCACATGTCCACATGATAGTGGGACCAGGTAACAAGTACGTCACAGAGGCCAAAAGGATGGTGTACGGCGATGTGGGCATAGACTTCCTGGCTGGACCTAGCGAGGTGCTGATCATCGCTGACACGAGCGGGGACGCATCGCTAATAGCCACAGACATGCTATCGCAGGCGGAACACGACCCACTTGCCCAGGCACACCTGGTGACCACCAGCGAAAGCCTGGCAGAAGAGGTAGTAAGGGAGCTCAAGTCACAGCTTAAGGAAAGCCCCACCCGCGAAGTCGCATCGAAATCCTTGGAAAACTCCTTCCTGATCGTTGTCGACGACCTTGAGGAGGCATACCACATTGCCAACAAGAGGGCGCCAGAGCACGTGGAGCTGCAGGTGGAGGACGAGGACAGGGCAAAGGAGGCGCTGAAGCATTATGGTTCCCTGTTCATAGGAAAGGACTCTGCGGAGAGCTTCGGGGACTATGCATCTGGGACGAATCACATCCTGCCGACGGGCGGTGGCGCAAGATTCACAGGCGGCCTCTCCGTGTTCAGCTTCCTAAAGATCCAGACATATCAAAAGATAACATCGCCGGACTTCATAGCTGACATAGTTGCGGAGCTCGCAAAGGCGGAGGGACTGGACTCGCACATGCGCTCTGCGCTGAGAAGAAAGAACTAGGCGCCAAAAGCGCCTCTATTTTTTATGGCGTGAAGTAGGCCCTTTTTGCAAAGACATTGTATAGCGCTGCCTGAGGGTTGTTCCCAGTCACCTTATCTTTGACTATCAAGGTGGTTACAAGGCCTTTGGAGTGCTTCGTGAACAGCATGTCATGGCCTAGGCATAGGCCTATCAGGACGTTGATGTCTGTACCAAGCTCGTTCAATATCTCTGCCTGGACAAGTGGATTGCAAGAAGCCTCGAAGGCGTCAGGCCCCCTTACCTTGTTCTCCTTTGGTATGCCCACCTCCTCCTTAGGTATCCCACCGCATTTGCAGAGCACGGCGTCGACCTTGAGCCCGAAAGAATCGAGTATCTTGCCTATCATAGCTGCCTCGTCGCTCGAGCCCTTGCAGAACGCAAGGCCTATGTGGGTCTTTCCGCTTGACTTGGCGAACTCTATTATCTCCCTAAGCCTAGGGTAGCAAGGCGCATTCTTGCCGCCTACCTTGGCGAAACCATCCCTCTCGATCTTAGTTGCCGGTATGTTTATGTCCCTGAAGTCATCATTGTCGCATTTCCCACGAGCCTCGTCAAAGACCTTGGGATAAGCTATCATTGGGCATCCTTCAGGAGCCTTCTCCTTACTCCAATTCCCTGCGAAGCAATAGTATCCTGTGCATCTGTCACATCTAATAGAAGTCATGATATCATACTCCCCATACTCACACAAACCAAATGTTTAAAAAACTTAGCGTAATCGCCCCCATTTCGCATATCGATCTTTTTCGAAAACATTCAAAGAGGATCATATTTATTTCGAATACAAATATTTTCTAATCGAAACATTTATATACTATTGATATTCCCATATTCTGATGTATCAAACTTTGAATGATGTGATTAGATGAACGAGGATGTGGAAGGGAATTTGAATATCAGGGCGTTGATATTCTTTAGAAAGATGCACCAGCTCAAAAGGAGCTTCTCCACGTTAAGGGGGGAGGGATTCGAACATCCAAACCTGACCCATGACCAGATGATGATAACAACGGTCCTCGCGCATATGGGAAAGATGAAGATCAGCGACATAAGCGAGGAAGTAGGCCTCTCGATGAGCACCGTATCCGGCATTCTAGACAGATTGGAAGAAATGAAGATAATAAAAAGAGTGCGCAGTGATGAGGACAGAAGGGTCGTCTTCGTCGTCCTGGAAGAGAAGTTCAAGAAAAAAATGGACAAGATGCGCAAAGAGATGGAATCCAAGATGGACATTGTACTTGGAAGGATAACAGAAGAGGAGATGGAGACCATATTCAAAGCGATTGACATATTGAACAGGGCAATCGGTGAATAGGAAAGTGAGAGAATGACAGAGAATGTGATAGAGGTAGACGGGCTTAGGAAGAGCTTTGGGGACTTCGAGGCCGTGAAGGGTGTTGAATTCACGATCCAGAAGGGAGAAATATTCGGATTCCTTGGCCCAAACGGGGCCGGGAAGACAACGACCATCAATATGCTTTGCACTATGATGAAACCCACTGCGGGAACGGGGAGGATCTGTTGCCACGACATACAGAGCGAGAAATCCACAGTCCGGGAGTGCATCGGCATCATCTTCCAAGAGAACACGCTGGATGAAAAACTTACAGCAGAAGAGAATCTCATGCTGCACTGCAAGTTTTACAGAGTGCCAAAGAGCGAAAGGAATGGAAGGATAGAAGAGGTGCTCAGGATGGTGGACCTCTATGAGAAGAGAAAGGATGTTGTGGAAAGGTACTCTGGAGGCATGAAGCGAAGGCTCGAGATTGCGAGAGGCCTGCTGCACTATCCCAAGGTCCTGTTCCTGGACGAGCCTACGGTAGGGTTGGACCCGCAGACAAGGACGCATATATGGGACTACATCCTAGAGCTCAAGAACAGGGAGGGAATTACTATATTTCTTACGACCCATTACATGGACGAGGCGGAATACAGCGACAGGATAGCAATAATGGACCATGGAAAGATAATAGCCCTAGACACTCCAGACAATCTGAAGAAGATGATCGGTGGTGACGTAATAGAGGTCATCACCGAGGACAATGGGAAGGCCATAGAGGAGATAAGCCAAAGATACGGAAATGATGTCAAGGCCAAGGGGGATTCATTGGCATTCAGTGTAAAGAATGGCAGCGAGTTTTTGACTGGATTTGTCAAGCAGATGATAGTTCCCATAAAGAACATAAGCGTGCATAGGCCCACTCTCAACGATGTGTTCCTCAACCTCACTGGCAGGGAGATTAGGGACGAGATTACCAATGGCACAAAGAAGCCAAAATTCGGCCACAGGAGGTTCTAGTTATGGAAGCAATATTCGCAGTTTGGCAAAGGGACATCATAAAGTTCTTCAGGGACAGGGCAAGGCTCTTCGGGTCATTCGCGATGCCGCTCATGTTCCTACTGATATTCGGAGTCGGGATGAATGGAGCGTTATCCTCCATGTTTAGCACAAGTGGCATGGACCAGTTCACAGGATTCAATTATGTGTCTTTCATATTTCCGGGGATAATAGCGATGACTGTATTCTCCACATCCATATTCTCAGCACTTTCTGTCGTGACCGACAGGGAGGAGGGATATATGAAGGAGATATTGGTATCGCCAGTCTCAAGGACCTATGTCGCCATAGGAAAGATATTTGGGAGTGCAACAGTGGCCGTCATACAGGGCTTGCTCATGCTCGCCTTTGTGCCGTTGATCGGTGTTGAGGTGGAACTCATGAACATCATCAAATTGATTCCTGCCATGCTTCTCGTGGCTTTCACTCTCTCCTCGATAGGGCTGCTCGTCGCAAGCACCTTGAAGACGGCAACAGGATTCCAAGCGGTCATACAGGTCCTTATATTTCCAATGCTGTTCCTTTCCGGAGCATTCTTCCCTCTCAACGGAATGCCCGGCTGGATGAACGCGCTGGTCAAGGTAAATCCCATGACCTACGCAGTGGACATGTTCAAACACATCATGCTGGACGTGGGATCGATGAACGAGGTGCTGAAGCAGGCCATGGGTCTCAATCTCAAGCTATTGGGGCATTCTGTAAGCACCCTGGAGGAGATAACCTTCATAGCATGCATCGGAGCGCTGTTCGTGATGCTGGCCACAGTGTTCTTCAACAGGAGCGGATAGGCATGCCTATCCTGCTATTTTTTTATTTTTATCTAGCAAATTGGATAAAACATCTAGTACTCTAAAAGATCTCCATGTTTCTTAGCCTCATTGAAAATAGGTCCTTTTGAAATAAATGCAGGGCCCAGGCCACTGCCTCTTGCGACAAGTAGCTTGCTTCCAACACTCAATCCCAAAATACCGATAAGCTCTTTTGAGAGGCAGATACTATTTTCGCCTTTCCTCTTTGTCCAGCTAAGCCATCTTTCTCCTGAATAAATGATCTCAAGAATGCCTGTCGTGAATGAATCGGATTCTTCCATATATCCGACAGAGGCAATAACTCGCTTTCCTATTTTTGATTTAACTATGGAACGCTTGTCGCACAAGCTGAATCCACCAGATGCCAAGCTCCCTGATATCAGGATAAAATATTCGCAATTGGTAAAATCATACTCTTCAAAGGCCTCATCAGGGATCCTTAAAGAAATGTCATCTTTGACGGAAGTCCAGCCAAAAACATATTTTCCGCCCTTGACCAACTGAGGCATAATATTAGACTAGAGCATTATTATTAAAATCTTGCTAAGCCGATACAGGAATTTATTATCTGTGCTTATTATCCATCCCTAGGATTTTTACCTGCCCAACACCCTATGTTTACAGAAAGTTAGAGCTTCGATTATTGGCAAGGCACTTGCACTTTAGCGTTATTGGCTGTCTCTCCCAGCAATGATTCCATAGGAGGGAATAGGGCACACAACCCAATTCAAATGCGTAGATATTTGGGAGAGACAGCATATCTTGTATTCTAAGGTCGATTGATATTGTGTTACATAATTCTAGTTAGTATTACTTTTCTATGTTTATTTAAACTTTTTGTAACACAGATGATTAAATAGTAACACCCATACATCAGATAAAAATAAATACACCAAAGGATATTGACCTCCATGCATTTCTTAGCAACTTCACCCCTTATCCGCCAATATGATGCCATGTGGGAACTGGAATGGGCATTTGGCGAGAACGCAAAGATAAGAAAGACGAGATTCCCCGGCGTTATACTGGTCCAGGTCGATATGGACAAGAAGGAAGGAGTAAGGTGTATAGAGGAATATGAGACCACGGCCATATATCGGGTAGTGCCCCTGGAAAGGATTGTAAGGACCAACTTGGAGGAGATCTCGAAAGACTCTCTCGACCTTGCCAGGGAAAGGATATCCGCCGAAGACAGCTTTGCCGTAAGGTGCAAGAGGAGGGGTGACCCGGGTTTCTCATCTAAGGACGTTGAAAAGGACATAGGGGCCCGCATCTGCGAGGAGATAGGGGCCAAGGTAAATCTTGACTACCCGCAATGGATAGTGAAGATAGAGGTCCTGGGCAGCAGGACGGGCATCTCTGTGCTAAACCCCGACGAGATCGTCAACAAGGAAATCAGCGAATGACCCGCTCATTCTTGCACTATGTTCCTTCTCAAAGGTATGGTCACAAAGTTGGCGATGAACACCAGAGTAGGTATTATCTCTAGCCTGCCCATCCACATCCCCAGGATCAGCGTCATCTTGCCAACAGGGTTTAGGCCGATGTTGGTGATACCCACGGAAAGTCCCACATTTCCTTGGGCAGAGGCCATCTCGAAGAACGAATTGACCGCCCCGTAGCCAAGCCACATCAGAACGAAGCTTCCGACCAATAAGAACGAGAGGTATACCAAGGAAAAGAGCAATGCCTCAAGCACATCCTTGTCGCTGAAGTTCGCACCTCCTATCTTGACGGATATGACGGCATTTCTGGGCAATAGAGCCTTCTTTATCTGGACGGTCAGGGTCTTCAGGATGACAACGATACGTATCAGCTTCAATGCCCCGGCGGTCGATCCTGCACCGCCACCTGTGATCATTAGCAATATCAAAAGGATCCTGCTAATCTCCGACCAATTGACGAGATTATCTGTAGAGAATCCACAACATGTGATGGCAGAGAATATCTGGAAAAGAGCCTTTCTCGCCGCCTCGAAGGGATAGTAGAGCAATGAGAGGTCCGAGAGCATCAGGATGAAGAATAATCCTGCGATTACGAACAGTGCCTGGACCTGGACATCCCTAAAGAGCGCTCCGATCTTCCTCTTGAAAAATGCCTTATAGTGTATCGTGAAGTTGATTGCACCGAGCGTCATAAGGAAGACTGCCACAAGCTCCACATTGAAAGAGTCGTAGAACGCAAGAGATGAGTCCTTTATGGACATGCCCCCTGTTCCAAGCCCCGTCATGCAATGGTTCACTGCGTCGAACATTGGCATGCCCACCAGATAGAAAAGGGTTATGCCTATGACGGTGTAAAGGAAGTATATCTTCCATATGACCCTAACAGTGCCGAAGAATGTGGGTTTTATCTTCTCAGCCCTTGCCTCGGAGATGTAGAGCCTTGCCGCCGAGACGCCGGGCCTTATGAGGACGACCATGGCTACGAGTATGACACCGATACCTCCTGCCCATTGCGAGAGAGAGCGCCAGAATAGGAGGATCTTTGGGAGCCCCTCCACAGAGAGCGTTCCCGAGAACATCGTGAGGCCCGTGCCGGTCCATGCGGATATGGACTCAAAGTAGGAATCGAAGAACGAGAGGTCTGAAAGGAAGAAGATAGGGACTGAACCGACCAATGCCGCAAACAGCCATGCAAGGGACGATATGACCATCGCGTGCCTTATCTGAATGTTTATGTCCACTTTGATCCTTGAAAGCCCCACACCTATCAGGAATGTCAACAGCCCTGGTACAACGAAGTAGGGTATGTAGGATATCTCGCTCTGATAGAAGTAACATAGGACAATAGGAAAAGTGGTGATTATCCCTAGCCCTTGCAATATCAGTCCCAGATTCTTCAGTATCAGCTTCAAGTCAAGCCTACGATTCACGAGCGAGAACATTGGAATTCGACCTTGGATTATTGAAATAACCTTTCTGCAACTTTGGATACCTGATTATTATATCTTCCGTCACAAAACACCATCAGGGCCCAATTCGTGACCCTTCTCTTCCTTAGCGCGTTCGCAAGAGGAGAATATTTTTGAAGCGTGTAGATCTTGTTGTCATCAAGTATCTTCACATTGGTCTTGGTCAGCCTAGGTTCTGAGATAAGAAGCTCTGGCGCGGGGATGTCTATTAGCGCCTTTCCGGATGGTATGCCTGCCTTTAAGCATATCTCGTCTTCCATCCTCCTCCTTTCCTTGGGTGCGGCAAGCTTCGATAGCTCTTCTTTTTGTTCCTCTGAGAGCTGGTCCAGGTCCAGCTCGAAAGCCTTCTTATAAAGGTTCCTGTATTTTATCCTATAGGTCACCTCCCTGCCGAAGCTGGACCTCTTCTCAAGCCAGCTCAGTAGGTCCATATCCACCATTGAGAGAATGTCTTCGTTCCCATCCCCACCCAGGCTGTATTCCACCGCTCTTGAGAGCATGGTCTCAGCTATCCTTGCGGTCTTATGGAAATAGACCGATGAGTACATCAGGGCTCTGGCCACCAGCATGCCCTCGACTGCAGGCACCCCCTTTTTATGTATAATGAGGTCGTTGTTGAATATCTCCATTGTCTTGAGCAATCTGTCGAGGTCTACTGTGCCATGGGCGACCCCAGTATAATAGGAGTCCCTTATGAGGTAATCAAGCTGGTCGGCATCGATGGACCCATGAATTATCTGGGCAAGGTACTTTTTCTCATTGTAGAACTGCTGGCCGCTCTCAGAGACGAAGAATCTATAGTCCATATTCGCAGTGTCGCCCGTCACCAGTTCCGCGACACGCTTTGGGTCGAGACCGTAGTTCTCAAGTATTGTGGGTATTTTGGTGTAATCGACGAACTCCTCCAGCTCCCCGTGGATAATGTCATGCTTGCCGGTTATGATATCCTTTGTGATCCCCATATGGTCCAACCCAAGGATGTCATGGAAAACGTATTCCAATGTATGGGAGTATGGGCCATGCCCTACGTCGTGGAGGAATCCGGCAGCCTTTACAAGGTCTTTTTCCTCCTCGCTTATCTTTAATTCCTGAGCTATCCTTTCGGCAATGTAGGAAACGCCCATAGAATGCTCGAATCTTGTGTGCTGGGCGCCAGGAAAAACGAGGTACACCAACCCAAGCTGCTTGATGTTGTGAAGCCTATTTATCTCTGGAGTCTGTGCAAGGTCCAACATGAAGCCATCGAGCTTTATACTGCCGTGGACAACATCATGTATTATCTTATACCCTCTGATAAAAAACACCTGTTTTCCGATTTAATGCCGCTACTTTCATTATTATTACATATTTATACTAACATATCCTGATATTGTTAAAATAATTTGCTTATATAACATGGCCTGGTGAAAGGATGATTAAGAAAATAATTGGATTTTTCCTGGCGATGTTGGTGTCATTGCCTCTGGCTTCATGTGCTGCCCCGCCGCCTACGCTAGTGAGAGAGCTTTCAGCTGATGGGCATTTGAAGGTGTCAGTAGAGGCTGAGGCCGTTGTGCTTGAGCAAGGAGGGGCATATCTAGTGACCACGACATACAGGGGAAAGGAACTGGTAAAATTGCTCGGGGTCGAAGAGATATATAAGACTGAACTTACGCATGAGAGACCCATAATAGGGAAGGAGGAGATAGTGATAGAGATACTGGACCCCGACCTGGTCGTTCCGGATGACATTTCTGTGCCGAACTGGACCTATGAGGTATATGGCAATCCAGCCCTCATCTCCCCGGTCTACGTGAAGGCAGATCCCATCAATCTCGTGATCGACCTGCCCATGTCGCTAGTGGACCACGAGTTTGAAGATGAAGGATGGGGAAGCTCCCCGAATTGGAACATTCTCAGCGCAAAGGTAAATTATATTCTATATGAAGGCAGCATGATACCCCAGGCCAAGAACTACTTCCTTGATTCCGACTGTTCTGAGAGGTACCATGTAAGGGTATGGAGGTGTGGGGATGTCTTGGTAGGTCAAGCCCACATAGACACGGGGTTACCACACAGCGCATATGCCTACGAGAAGGCAGAGAACATGGCGGTAAGGGCGTTCTCATTGCACATAACCCGGAGGAACTGCATATGGCTGTCCAACAAATGCAAAGACCATAAGGGATACACGAACAATGGATGGGCGTCTTACATAACAACCTATAAATATTATCTTTGATAACTTTTCAATCATGTCCATCAAGAGAAACGACCTGGCTGGCAAGTTCATCGTGATAGAGGGGATAGATGGCTCTGGCCTATCGACACAGGCATCAAGAGTGTCCGAAATACTCAATGGCATGGGCCATCAGACATATAAGACCAAAGAACCCTCGGATGGGCCCGTTGGCGGGCTGTTGAGGCTGGCCCTTACACATAGGATCGACATATCCCCCGGAACATTTGCCTTGCTCTTCGCTGCTGACAGGCTAGACCACCTTGAGAACGAGATCATTCCAAAGCTCTCCAGTGGCATAAATGTCATAAGCGACAGGTACTGTTTCTCAAACTTCGCATATCAGGGCACTGATATTGACACACAATGGCTGGTAGAGATCAACAGCCACTGCATGATACCCGATATCACCATCTTTCTGGATGTGGACCCGACAGTATGCAAGAGGAGGATAGAGCCCAGAATGAGAGAGGAGTACTTCGAGAAGCTCCCAAGGCTGAGGATGATAAGGGAGAGCTTCCTCAAAGTGATAAGGCTCTTCAATGAGGAGCAAGGCGCCAACATTGCAATAGTCAATGGGAACAATCCGATCGAGGATGTCACGCATGACATCCTTGAAAAGGTCCTAAAGCTATTCTAGTCCATTCCGGCATAGTAGTATTCGCCAATGTCCTTTTGCCTTCGGTCCAATTGGCTGTCCAGCTTGTTGGCCCTGGGCCTTCCATTCTCCGAGTCCCTTCTGAAAGTAATGTTCAGCTTTGATAGGAATCTGTTCATGCCATCGCGCACCGACATCGGAGATGAGGCCTCTCCCTCTACTGAGGGCTTTCCTGAGAAGACGATGGTCCTATCAGAAACATAGTCTGTCGTCACCAGATCGTGCTCGACTATGATCGCGGCCGTATCCCCCTTCTCCATCCGCCTCCTAATGACCTTGGCTGTCGCAAGCCTCTGTTCGACGTCAAGGTATGCGGAAGGTTCGTCCAGAAGATAGAGGTCCGCGTTCTTGGATAGGCAGGTCGCTATGGCGGTCCTCTGTAACTCTCCACCTGA
>JAFGGT010000057.1 GCA_016930445.1 Candidatus Methanofastidiosia archaeon
TATATATGTGAAAAATAAAATCAAATATAATCTTGATAAGAAAAGCGATGAATCCTATAAATCGAATATTAATTAACTGAATAAAATTGATTTCGATTTGAAGATATGGGATGGACACGCCCATTATTTCTTCGGCCAGAGGGCAATTATCTTATCAACACAGATATGGGTATATACGCCATCCTTCTCAAGCGTCAGTACATCGTCCGCAATGGCCTTTACCTTGCCCCTGAAGGCGTCTTCACCGCCACAGTAGACGTCTATCTCCTTATCTAGATAGTGCTCCACTATGAATGATTGAATTCCTTTCATATAAACACATTTACATATACCAAATAGAAGTTTTTAATACTTTTTTTGGCTAGATAATCCATCCATTATCAGCTCTATCCCCTTTTTCAGAAAAATCGAATCACGAAGATTGATGTACCTGCCCACAATGTTGTCTGGTTCATCGTTGTCAAACACTTCCAAGGCATTATCCATTCTAATCCATTCCAGTTCGAAACCTTGTCTTATCTCCAAATCAGTAAACATCGGTCCGGATACCTTTTTGGTCGCCCTTGCAAGATAGCAGTAAGAATGTTGCTCCATATTCTCTTCGTCCCTTAGCTCGATAATTCCACCCACCTCGCCTAATACATCGACCTTCCACCCGGTCTCCTCCATTATCTCCCTCGAAAGAGCATCCAACCGAATCTCATTTTCCTCTATTCCGCCACCTGGTAGCTTGTGGTAACCATGTGCGCTAACATTCAAAAGGGCGATTAGATTGGGTCTGAAAAGGACCGCCCTTACCGCCTCTCTGACATAGGAAGGCATCTTGACTGGAGGATGCCCCGTTATTTCTATGCCCGTGATAGTCCCTAGCAGTTCCATGATGCTTTTAGTATTAATAGGAAAACTTTATAAACTATGTAGCGTGTTCTCTATTAACTCCGTGGGATGTAGAGTAAGGTATGTGTATCATACTAACTGAACCAAAAGGAGGAGACAACATGGGTTATTATAATTATGTTAAGGAAGCATGGAAGGACCCCCGTTCTGGTATTCTTGCAGAGATAACGAGAGAAAGGATGCCAGTTTGGAACAAGGGAGAGTCCATTGTGAGAGTCGAGAGACCCACCAGGATCGACAGAGCCAGGGATCTTGGTTACAGGGCGAAGCAGGGTTATGTTATTGTCAGGGTCCGTGTGAGAAGGGGTGGACGAAATAAGTCCAGGCCCGAGGCAAGGAGGAGACCCAAGAGATTTGGTGTGAAGAAGTTCTCTACCAAGAAGGGACTTCAGCTCATCGGTGAGGAACGTGTGCAGAGGAAGTATCCAAATCTTGAGGTATTGAACTCATACTGGGTCGGCGAGACCGGACAGAACAAATACTATGAAGTTATACTTGTAGATCCATTCCACCCGTCCATAGCCTCGGATTCAAGGATCAACTGGATCTGTGAGAGGCAGCATACCAGAAGGGTATATAGGGGAAAGACGTCTTCGGGCAGGAAATCCAGGGGGCTCACATCCAAGGGCATGGGAGCCGAGAAGCTGAGACCATCAAAGGCTGCACATGGAAACAAAGGCAGTTAAGTGCTTCTCATGAACAGGACTGTAGAACGCATCGAAGTAGAGACGTTTTCACATGCCACTGAATCTATGGAAAAGGTTATCGAGGCCGTATCCAAGATGAGGCTGCCAAAAGAGGCCATCATGATCGAGAAGACGCAAGGGCATTATGGAAATGAGATCCACGTACTGAAGGCCAATATCAAGAGGCCCGCACAGATAAGGGCCTTCTTTGATTCACCTTTTTTCTTGTCCATACGAAAAGACCTCTACGACACAATCCCTGAGAGAATGGATGAAAAGGGATTCCTTTATTTTCGCACAGACAAACAGGACTTGGCACTTGACATATTCAGGCTAAATGACCGTGGAGATGTCCGGGCCTTCATCAAGATATTGTCATACCCTTTCAGAAGGGAAAAAGTGATAGAGAATGCTAAGAAATTATTTGGCGATAGACCTGAGGGGTATTAAGAACGAATATTATGAATATGCTGTCGGATTCGGTGACGTTCCTGGCGACTTTAAGGGATTAATGATAGCGCCGGAACACCTGAAGAACAGAAAGGACATCATCTCGAAGGCCGACCCTGACGTAGTATTTGCACAGGGAAAGGACCTGGCCACCAATCGGAAGATCATTGAGAGCATTGACATAGACGTGCTTTCAAGGCCGTTCCCTATCGACGACACCATTGCCAAGATGGCACAGAGGAATGAGAAGTATTTTGAGATATGCGCTAGGGACATCATAGCATCCAGGGGCTATGTCCGTTCCAAGATAATACAGTCCTTGTCCAAGACCATTGAGCTTGCAGTAAAGAGGAATATTGGCATAGTGTTGACATCGGGAGCCAGCGATATGCTCGAAACGGTGACACCGCGAGAGCTAGTGGCGTTCGGCACGGTGCTGGGCCTCACTTACCCACAGGCCAAGGGTGCGATCAGCTCAGTCCCGCAATCCCTTCTAGAGAGGAGGGGGTTGTTGTGAAATACAAGATGCCTAAGTCCATGAGGGAGAAGAGGAGATATATCAAGTTCGTGGTCGATTCGGACAAAAGGTTCGACGATGAGGATGTCAGGCATTCCCTTTGGGGGGCGATGCTCTCATTCATAGGTGAGAATGGGGCGGCAAGGACCAATCTCTGGCTCTCGAACTGGGACGAGAAGAGCAACACCGGAGTGCTCAGATGCTCTATAATCGCGGTCGACGAGGTGATCGTGTGCATGAAGCTTGTAACCGAGATCCAGGAAGAGCGGGTCAACTTCATCGTGAAAGGAGTTTCTGGGACACTTAAGTCATTGGAAACATGTTGATTTCAAGTAAGTTTAAAAAGAACTATAAAAAATATATTAAAAAGTGAGGTTGAAATGAACGAGAGAGATGGAGCAAGCATTACTTTGGTCCAGTAGCGTTGTTCTATTGCTCCGGATGGTGATTGGTCATGGTTACAATTGACGATGCCGTGATAGCCAGACTCAAGGCCTATGGGGAAAAATTCGAGGTCTTGGTCGATCCTTTGAAGGCTAGGAAATTAAAACAGGGGGAGGAGGCATCAGATTTCCTGGCGTCCAACTTTATCTACAAGGACGTAAGCTCGGCGGAGAAGATGCCAAATGAGGACCTCATGAAGATATTTGGGACAGATGACATAGAGTCGATAGCTCTCACGATAATCAGGAAAGGTGACCTTCAGCTGAACGCTGATCAAAGGAAAGAGATCTTCGAGGAAAAGAAGAAGAAGATCGTCTCCTACATATCAAGGAATTCCGTGGACCCCAAGACAGGGTATCCTCACCCGGCCTCAAGGATAGAGAACGCTATGGAAAAGGCAAACGTTCATATAGACCTTTTCAAATCTACAGAAAAGCAGATAGATGAGATTGTAAAGAAGATCAGGGTATTCGTGCCTCTAAAATTCGAAACGAGGTCGCTCGCTGTGAAGATACCGTCCGCATACACTGGAAAGGCTTACGGAGTGCTGTCCAGCTATGGGCGAGTGATCAAGGAGGAATGGGCGAACGATGGCACCTTATTCGTCATGATGGACATTCCAGCCGGTATGCAACCCGAATTCTTTGAAAAGCTCAATTCGCTCACCAAGGGCGATGTGGAAGTCAAGATAATCAACAAGAGATGATATAATGGAATTAATGGTCAGTGAGAGGGAATTAGTTGTTCCTGGCACCCTATTAGCAAAGGGCAAGTATTCCCTAGGTGACGGTGTGACCAGGGAGGGGAATGAGATATTTTCGACCCTGTTGGGCCTTTTTTATTTTGACGAAGGCAAGAAGATGGTTAGGGTCGTACCCCTGGAAGGAAAATACCTTCCCAAGGCAGGCGATACCGTCATAGGCAGGATAGACAAGGTCCTACCAGGCAAATGGTTGGTGGACATAAACTCGCCATATCTGGCATCCTTGGACCCTAAGAGCGCTCTGCACGATAGGATCGAGGACCTGTCGAAGGTCTATGATGTTGGGGACCTTGTATTTGCAAAGATAGATTATGTGGATGAGATATACAATGCAAGCCTTTTCACTAAGTCGATGCCCTATGGAAAGCTCAGAGGAGGGGTGCTGGTAGAGATAAGGCCCACGAGGGTCCCGCGACTAATAGGTAAAAAAGGTTCAATGATATATATGATAAAACAAGAGACCAAGTCAAAGATACTGGTAGGGCAGAACGGATTGGTATGGGTTAAGGGAAATAGCGATATGGAAGGCCTTATAAAAAAGGTCATCGAATTGATAGACAATGAAGCCCACATATCGGGCCTTACGGATAAGATGAAGGAATATTTAGAATCGGAGATGAAGGATTTTAACAGTTAAGGTGATCACTATGACAAGATGTGATGGAAGAAAGAAAAATGAGCTCAGGGACGTGAAAATGGAGGTCGGAGTTCTGAAGAGGGCCGACGGCTCCGCTTATATTGAGTGGGGAAACAACAAGATATTTGCCGGCGTATATGGACCAAAGGAAGTGATTCCCAGATTCCTCGCAAGGAATGACAGGGCTTATCTTAGGTGCAAATACAGCATGACGCCATTTTCAGTTGAAGAGAGAAAGAGACCTGGGCCGGACCGCAGGTCAGTTGAGATAGGAAAGGTCACAACAGGGGCACTGGCTCCGGCGATATTGCTTGAGAACTATCCAAATTCCATGATAGAGATACTCATCGATGTCATGCAGGCCGATGCAGGCACGAGATGTGCAGGTATCACTGCAGCCACGCTCGCCCTCGTAGATGCTGGCATACCAATGAGGGGCCTAGTTTCAGCATGCGCGGCCGGAAAAGTGGACGATGAGATCGTTCTTGACCTATGTAAGGAGGAGGACAACCTCGGTCAAGCAGATATCCCACTTGCAATCCTTTCAAGGACCGAAGAGATAACCTTGCTGCAGATGGACGGCATAATGACCGAAAATGAGGTCGAGGAAGCTTTAGGTCTAGCCATTGAGGGATGCAAATCCGTCTATCAGATGCAGATGGATGCCTTAAAGACTAAGTATGGTGATTGAAATGGATGCAATTGCGAACATCAAAAAGGAAAATATAACAAATCTTGCGATCGAAGGCAAAAGGGCCGATGAGAGGGACCTCAAGGAATACAGGGAACTGAAGATCATCCCTAACTACATCAAGAAGGCCGAGGGTTCGGCATATGTTGAACTTGGAGGCACAAAGGTCATAGTAGGGGTAAAATATGACATTGGTACTCCATTCCCTGACATCCCCAACGAGGGTGTCATGACAACATCGGCAGAGCTCCCACCGATGGCATCTCCAGAGTTCGAGTCCGGACCACCTGGCGAAGACGCGATAGAGCTGGCAAGGGTAGTGGACAGGGGAATAAGGGAATCCAAGTCCCTGGATACTGCAAAGCTTTGCATAAAACCTGGCGAGCTCGTAAGGATCGTCTTTGTGGACATACAGGTCCTTGATGACGACGGCAATCTGTTAGACGCGAGTGGGATTGGCGCTATAACTGCATTGAAGTGTGCCAAAATGGTCGTTTATGACGATGATGGAAATCCGACAGACAAGATAGAGCCCTTGCCATTGAGGAAGGTACCTGTTACATGCACCATAGCCAAGATAGGCGGGCAATTGCTCGTAGATCCTCAAAAGGATGAGGAGAAGGTCATGGACACCCGCATCACGGTCACTACCGATGAGGACGGAAATATCGTTGCGATGCAGAAGGGTGAAAGCGGAAGCTTTAAATTAGGAGAGGTAATGGAAGCTGTAAGACTGGCCACTGTGAAGGGCCAGGAGAATCGTGAAAAGATTCTAAAGGCCATTGAAGAAGTAAGTGATTGAAATGGGCGACAGCGTAGGACGATTTGGCAGCAGGTACGGTAGGAAGATCAGAAAGAGGGTCCTTGCCGTGGAGAACAGGATGAGGCAGGATCATCCATGCCCTACTTGCGGAAGAAAGGCCGTGAGGAGGACAAGTACCTCCATTTGGGAGTGCCGTAAATGTGGCGCTAAGTTTGCAGGGGGAGCATATGTTCCACAGACACCGACCGGTAGGACTGCAAAGCGCGTTATTACGGGACTTTCAGAGGTAGATCGTAATGAGTGAAGAAGACATGGATTCACCTGTCGAGATCGAGAGACCTGTCGTGGACAGGGACGAAAAGATGTATAAATGCATCAATAGGGAGTGCAGGAAAGAGCTAAGCATCAATGACCTTGATAACGTCCAGGGCATAAAATGCCCATATTGCGGCGGAAGGGTCTTGATCAAGCTCAGACCTAAGCAAGCAAAACGTGTCGGTTGTATCTGATGCTTCTGACAACTTCTAGACGAACAAGCCAGCGAACAAGAACCTTTTGCAAGGAGCTGGCTTCTATTCTACCATTTTGCGAGTATGTGAACAGAGGCAAGAAGAGCGTCAGGGAAATACTCGAGATGGGTTTCAAGGAAGCCCACAACAGGATAATTATCGTTGAGACCAAGGACGGCAATCCATATATCCTATCCTCCTTGGACCCGAAAAAGGGTCTGGAATGGTCGAAACGGCTCTATATCACTATTAAGACCCGAAAGGACCTTGGGATCAGGACAAAGGTGCAGCCGCTGAGGGAGGACATCCCCGTTGGGATGATATGCAATGCGGATGATGAGACTGCAAGCTACATTGCAGACATGTTCGAAGCGGACAAGGGCATCGAGTCAGAAGTGGCGGTACAGGTAATCGCAAAGGGGGACGCCCTTTTCATAGATTTCATTAGAAGCGATATATCCTCAAGGCCAATAGGCCCACAGATCCGGGTGAGAAAGGATGATAATGACAATCGAGATAATCGACCCGTTGGCCAGTAAGTACTATCGGGCGCTCAATCCAGAGATCGAGTCCGTGCCTTATAAGAAGACACATTCCAAGATAGAGCTCCTTGAGAGCGACAGGATGAGGATCACCGTCGAGGGCGACGACCTCAGCGCCATAAGGGGCACGTTCAACTCTTATCTCAACTGGATAAAGATCGTGGAAGAGAATCTCGATATCTAAGGCGGTGTCAACGCAAAGCTTTTTTATATTGACTCAATTATCGTTAAATATGGATCCCATAGACCTTCTGAGCAACATAGTGTCGATAATGTTCGGCCTTGCAGAGTCCATAGCAACGGAGATCTCGGATGCTAGCTCTGGAATCGTCCCTCCCGAGGCGGTGGGCATATTCAGCCTAGTCATATTGCTGGCTCTCTTGAGGTTGGGATTCGACTTTACTAAGAAGATAGTGGACATACTTTTAGTGATATTCTGCATCTATCTCGTTCTTGCAATAATACCTAATGTCATATAGGTGTGACCTAATGATCTATATAAGGACGTATGGCTGCACTTTCAACAAGAGTGACAGCCAGACAATGAGATACCTTTTGGGCGAGGATGTGACAGATTCCGAGGAATTGGCAGACACCGTCATATTCAACACATGCGGCGTCAAGGGGCAGACGGAGCACAAGGTAATAAGGGACATAAGGTCTTTTATAGGAAGGAAAAGGATCATAGTCGCCGGATGCCTCCCCTTCATAAATCTGGATGCCATACCGGAGGAGGTGGATGCCATCATAGGGCCTGACCAGATACCTGCCATAAGGGACATAGCATCTAGGGTGGCGAGAGGCGAGAGGATAAGGCTCTTTAGGCAGGAGATAACGAATCCAAGGCTCCTGCCACAGGTCCGCAGCGGCGCGTCGGCTATCATCCCAATATCTCTAGGCTGCAAGGGCTCCTGCACATACTGTGCGACGAGATTCGCACGGGGTGAGCTCAGGGGCTACCTTCCTCGGGACATAGTCCATGAGGTCAATGGGCTGGTGGGAAGAGGGTACAAGGAGATCATGCTCACATCACAGGACACCGGATGTTATGGATATGATATTGGCACTGACCTGCCATCATTGATGTCATCAATCTCACAGGTCGAAGGGAATTTCAAGCTCAGGGTGGGAATGATGAACCCAAATCACGCGTACGAGCTCCTCGACAGATTGCTTGAGGCATACGAAAGCGAGAAGGTGTTCAAGTTCCTCCACCTTCCTGTTCAATCAGGATCTGACAGGATACTCAAGGAGATGAATCGATTCTACGACACAAAGATATTCTTGGACATCGTCGGCGAGTTCAGAAGTAGATTTCCGGAACTCTATCTCGCCACCGACATCATTGTCGGATTCCCCGAGGAGACGGAGGAGGACTTTGAGGATACATTGGACCTCATTCTGGAATGCAGGCCTGACAAGGTCAACATCACGAGGTATTCCTCCCGCCCAGGAACCTATGCGGCGGGGATGAGGCAGTTCCCCGACAGGATAAAAAAGGACCGCTCGAGAGTGCTCTCAAGGCTTGTGCACAGGATATCACATGAGATAAATCTTCGCTATCTGGGCAGGCGTGTTGACGTCCTGGTCACGGAGGAGGGCAAAAAGGGCAGGATGATAGGCAGGATGGGCAATTACAAGCCCGTAGTCTGCGACGGGAAA
>JAFGGT010000058.1 GCA_016930445.1 Candidatus Methanofastidiosia archaeon
GGCATGGCCAACTGCGATATCCAGTAGCTGGACGGTCAACTCATTTTTCCATTTGATGCCAGATATTGGTCCATCTTTGATAGAAAGCCCGGATATCTCCTCAAGGAATGTGAATGGGGATGTCTCATTTCCCCCTTCCTTTATCGCAATCGAGCCCGCCTCCTCGGCAATTGACAAGATGGTCTGGAAGGGGCCGTCGCCGGATGCCTTCAATCTGGCCCGAACGTGGTTCCTATCGCCTCCGAAAAAGCCCTTTTCCTGCAATGACAGAAGCATCAGAAGCTGTAAGAAAAAATAGTCTATGCCCTTCTCAGCAACAGGACCCAAAGATATGAATCCTTTTTTGGCCCTTTGATATTCCCTTATTAGGGTGTCAAGATCGTCTGGGGTCATTTTCGACACTAAAGGTCCAGAAGCCTCTTCTCGCCCTTGAGCTGCATTATGTCCCCTATTCTCTGGCTGGCCTCTAGACATCCCAGGTAGTTGCCCTCTCCGTCCCGCAGGGCATAGTATTCGATCATTATCTTTTCCTTCTCTCCAGAGCCCTTATCCACGATGTCTATCCAGAATCTTGCCTTGTCCTTGGATCCATCCTTCATCTCGGCAAGTATCCTTTCGACCTTCTCGACACTCTTGCTCGGGTGGCAGTTATGGACATCTAGGCCTAGGGCCGCCATGGGCCTCTTGAAGGTCCGTGTCTCATGTTTGTTCCATGCGGCCACTTTGTCGTCCGAATCGACTATAGAGAATTCTATTGGTATCGTTTCCAAAAAAGAATCCAATAATCTTCCATCAAGTTTACCGATCATTTTCCATCCCCTCTTACTATTGATAGCACCTTGGCAATTTTAAAACAATCGCTAAATGACCCTTTGGAAAATAGGGTAAATAGGATATCGCGATGACAATGGCGACATGAAGCCACCATAACTACGCTTGTGAAGGGGTTTCATATTCTCGCATATCTCTATGCTTGATCCTTCCAAGTCCAGGAATCTGTTGAGCGCGGCGGCCTCTGAGTATGATGCCCCCATGCTCAATCGCCTTCACTCATTTGTCGCCCTCCGCCATAGATGAGCTTCTCATAGTACTTTGATGCCCCCGTCTCGATTATCTCCATGATGATCTCCCTGGTCCTTTCCCCAACACCACGTATCGAGCTCAGATCGCTTTTTGGCCCCAAAGGGGCCTCTATCTTGGATATCTCATACGCTGCCCGGCCATAGGTGGGCCGCGACCCCCTGAGGCTCAGAAGATAATCGATGTGCTCAAGGATCACTATTATGGTGTCGTTCACACCTAGAAGCCCCTTATATAGGTGTGGCGGCATCCTCAGAGGTATTCCATGATCCTTTGCCAGGCCATAGAATCTTTTCTGAATGCCGTCGTAATAATCCCCTGCCGCATTTCCCCATCTATCGCCTGGATACAATCCATCGTACCTCTCAACAAGGTCCGGGGCATTCTCCCTAAGGACATCGTAGAAATGCTCCTTCTGCCTCCCATCCTTCAATGTCATTCCTCCAAAGATGATAAAATCGGCATCCACATCCTTGGCCGCCTTGAGGCATTGGTCCAAGTGCGACTCATCATCGGTAAGGAACGGGATCACAGGTAGCAGGAAAATCCCACAGGGTATGCCCCGCTCCTTGCATTTACTGATGGTCTCGAGCCTTTCAGAAGGCAGGGGCACTCCAGGCTCGAATATGGAGCCCAGCCCGTCATCGGCCGATGAGAAGCTAAAGCTTACAACTGCCCCCTTTCTAGCGGCTATCCTCTCTATTATGTCCAGGTCCCTCTCGACCATTGTGGACTTGGTCAATATGTGCGCAGGATGATTGAACTTCAAAAGCAGCCTAAGGGCGCCCCTCGTCAAGAGATACTTCTCCTCCAGTGGCTGATAGCTGTCACCGACACCGCCCCCCACCATCATGTAACCCCCTTTGAAAGAGGTCCTCTTCCTTCTGGGATCGAGCTCGCGCTTTAGGACATCCATGGCATTTATCTTTACTGTCACATCGCGTCCGAACTCGCCTTCGACCCTGTAGCCCTCTGCCCTTCCATCACAGTATGAACAGTTATGTGCGCATCCCCTGTAAAGGTTCATCCCATACCTTGAGAGAAACCATGAGTCTATCTTCTTGTGTTTGAGCAGGATGGTCTTTGAGCTAATCTCGGTGACTGTCATTTTAGCACATATCTCCTTTTTTTGTATTTATATTCATTTACGCCCAGCAGTCTCATGACCTTTTCCGGCCTCTCCTTCACCATATTGCGGCAAGCCCGATAAGCTATCCAATACGAGTCCCTATTGCCCGTTGCGGCAAGTTCCTCCACTATTTTGAGCACAATTTCAGGCAGCTTCTTTGACAGGTCGCTGAGATTGTTCCCGATGGAGGTTCGCGGGTAGCTATTATGTTCTCTGAAAAGCCCCCTGAGAACTGACAATGGGTATTCAGGCTCCTTGTAGAACCATTTGTTCTCCTTCACGGGGCGCAGCGTCTCGGCAACGAATCGCCTGAGCATCGGGTCCGGCGACCTTGACCAGCTCGAAAGATGCTTTCTGGCATCTTCTGGGTGGCCCTTTATGACCCGCCTGAAAAAGAACTGGGCAAGTTCCCGCATGTTCCAATCATCTGATGCGGCCGCCGACTCAAAGTGCGGGATAACACCATGAATATCTTCTATTCCAAGGTTCGCAATGATCCCCAGAACGACCCCCTTCACCCTATGGCCCTCTGAGCCTTGAAAGAGACTGGAAGAGATTTCCAATAACGAAGGCTCGCCCTTTAGGCAGGAGTAGAGATGATCGCTCAATGTGTCTATGACATGCACTATGCCATAACTCGTCCTCTTATCCCCTGGTATCCTTGAATACATCTCGTCGACAATGCGTCCTATGCCCTCCATGGCGCTCCCTGTTTCCCATTGGAGGGCCGGGATCACGACATCGTTCTCTATTTCTGTTTCGAGCCTTTCGTCGATAAGGTCCATATATAAAGGATCGACATCGCCATTTATCCATTTATCTTGGGGAACTCTTAATAATCAGTGATGTCTAGTCTATTACGATGCCGAACAGAAAGGAGGTTGGCGCACCGCCAGGCACATTGGTCCACGTGGGAAGGAAAAAGGCACAGACTGTGGCAATAAGGCAATTGTTCTACAATGCCGATGATTTTGAGGATATCGAAATAAAAAATCTTGATGAACTGAAACGTGCCAAGAAGGGCATGAACTCCTGGATAAACGTATCGGGCATCCATGAAATTGGCGTGATAGAGAGCATCGGCAACTATTTTGAAATCCATCCACTGGTCCTTGAGGACATACTCAACACCGAGCAGCGCCCAAAGCTGGACGAGTACGACGACTACGTGTTCATAGTCATCAAGAGCATCTCCTCGTTCGACCCCGAAATCGATCATGAGCAGATAAGCATAATCCTCATGGAAAATCTCGTGATAACGTTCCAAGAGGGACTGGAGAATCATCTTGATGGCCTGATGGAGCGGCTGGCCAAACACCAGGGGCGATTGAGGACCCACGGAAGCGACTATCTGGCATATGCTGTGCTCGACACCATAGTCGACAAGTATTTCCTTCTCTTGGACCATTATTCATCGGTCATCGAGGGCTTGGAGGTCAAGATAATAGATTCTCCCTCAAAGGACATACTCTCCAGGATCCAGAAGCTCAAGAAACAGATAGCGGACATTAGAAAGACAATGTATCTGAACAGGGAGATAATCGGCAGATTCGAGAAGATAGACACCAGGATCCTGGATAGCTCGACGCTCCCCTACGTTCGGGATGTGCACGATCACACAGTACAGATACTTGAATCGTTCGACAACTACAGGGAGATCCTTTCAGGCCTTTTGGAGATATACCTGTCCAATCTGAGCAACAAGATGAACGAGGTCATGAAGGTCTTGACGATCATAGCCACCATCTTCATACCCCTCTCGTTCATAGCAGGCGTTTTTGGGATGAACTTCGCCCATATGCCGGAACTGGGATGGAAGTACTCTTATCCGATAGCCCTTATCTCCATGCTGATAATCGCCCTCTTCATGCTAAGATTCTTCAGCAAGAAGGAATGGATCTAGGACATTGCAACCTATTCCAGACCTATAGCCCCATGTTTGCAGGAATCCTCACAGTTATAGCAGAGTATGCAGCTCGCTCCATCGATGTTCAGCTCTTCGGCCCCCGCCGTTATTGCGTTTGTGGGGCATACCTTCTCACATGCCTTGCACCTCTTGCATTTCTCACCTATGATCTTCGGTTTCAAAGGTCTTGAAAGCGCAGGCAGGCGCATGATCAGGCCAAATGGGCACACATATCTGTGCCACAGCCTAGGTGTGAAGAACGTCAGGAAGAAGAATGCCAGGAAAAGGACCGGCAGCTTTATCCTTATCTTCGTGTAAGGGGCGGCGGCCTTGAGAAATACTATTGAAAGTATAACAAAGGCCATTATCATCAGAAGGGGCGCTAATCTGTCCAATCTGGGCGAATCCAACCTTTTGAGCCCAAGTCTCTTGAAAAGGGCGCCTAACGCCTTGTCATATGCATGGAAGGGGCATAGGTAGCCACAGAATAGCTTTCCGTAGAATATGCTCCCAAGCGAAAGGGCAAGCATCAATGTGATGGCGAGCGGTTCCCTCTTGGTCCTTACAAGGATGAACAATACCAAAAAGGCCGCCGTCAGGGTGATCATCTGTACTGTTTTTCTGTATCTCATGATGATAGTAAAAGAGCACTTTATTAAAATATTTTCATAATATTAATATAGTAAAGTTATTATTATCCTCATGCTATTATGATCAATGGAAATTGAAAGCTACCTACGTGATATGGGCCTCACCGAATACGAGTCACGAGTGATGATGGCAGTTATCGGGAACGAAGGCCTGAGCGCAAAGTCCATCTCGGAGTTCTCCGGGGTGCCCTACTCGAGGATATATGGCACATTGGATTCCCTCGTTAGCAAGGGTTGGATCTCGAGGGGCGAGGGGCGCCCTTCGACATATTTCCCAAAGGACCTGGATGAGATCCTCGAGAGGCATCTTAGGGAAAAGAAAAGGCAGGCCGATGACCTCAGGAGGTATATCGAGGCCATCAGGAGCGAAAAGATATCTGTCATGTCCCCCTCTTTCTCGATAGGTTATGGTTGGGAATCCTTTTTCGATAAGCTCTCGGAGTCTTATGGCCAAGCTAGCTCGATAAATTGTGTATTGGGATTCCACAACGCCAACATCAAGGACGCCATGGAGATGATGGAGGGCAGATTTGTCCAAGGGGTTTTCTTCGTGAAGGAAAGCGTATTTGAAAGGGCCCAGGAGGCTTTGCGGGGAGTGACCGGCAAGAATGTAAGGATACTGTCCTTCACCCCGCCTCTCTGGTTGTTCTTCATCGACAGAAAGGACATACTGATCGCGATCCCCCTGGACCCAGGAGATGCGGAAAACTCCGATGTCAAGTACCTTGAGCTCAATAATTTCGTTATGGGCGATATGCTCAATGAGATAATGGGCATGGCATTCAGGGATTCAAAAGGCCCAGACGAGGTGTGATTGCGGTTATTACAATCTATTGAGGACCTTTTCCATGTCCAGCTTCTCGTATGCTATCACCTTGTAGTGGTCCTTGCAGGGGCACCTAATGACATTCGTGCCCTCCAATTCGCTCAACGTCCCATGGAGCCATCCCGATGTCAGGTTCTCTCGTTTTATGAATGAGTATAGGAAAAGCCTTGGGCATCCCTGATAGAACTCGCCCTCATAATCGTGTATGATGTCCAAGAGGCATTTCAGCCACCTCCTTCTCATTTCTATCCCCCAGACTATAATCCCGTTCTCAAGGACTTCCATGAACATATCAAAAAAAGGGTGAAGATATAATAGTAAGGAAAGAGCGAGGGTAAAGTGGACAGGGCAACTATATCAGGAAAAGATTATTTATCAATGCCGCTGCCGAGAGGTTCACTTTGCACTAAAATGCAGATCTCCGCCCGATAGATATACTTCATATTTTTTCATGCATGCTTTGTATGTGGTCTCCCATGCCCTCTCTAAGAAATCCTTCTCGCCCCTCATGTAATAATCCAATTCATTGTTAAGGAACTCGCTGCTGGTGATCCATAGCTCTATCAGATATATTGGGTCATCACCATCAGCAGCCCATGTAGTGCGTATTCTCTCCCCCAGGTAGCAGGCATCTATTGCCTGCACCTCTTTCATCCTTCGGAAATCAAATGCCCTGAGATAAAATGAATTCTCATTGATAAAATCACATAAACATTTTGCACTTGGAATCAATTTTTCATCAGAGGATTTTTCATTGGCATTGAAAAGCGTATAATGGTATTTTCCATCTAGCATCTTTATCTTCCTGTAACCAAATTCAATGATCTCTCCTTCTTTCATGAAAAAAGATATGTTAAAATTATATATAAAACTTTAGAGAATATCCATTATTCTGCCTTCAAATCGGAATTAAAGAAAACCAGTGGGCCCGACGAGATTCGAACTCATGATCTTCGCCTCGTAAAGGCGACGTCATAACCAGCTAGACCACGGGCCCTGGACAACAAACTATTCAGATTGATTGTTGTTTAAAAAACTTACGCCTATATATAACGAAGGCCCCCAGTGTCACGAAAAGGCCTGAAACGAAGCCTATGCCGAACATCACTGGGTCGTCAAGGAGCCCTCCACCATCATCCTCCTGAGGGTTCTTTCCTTGCCCGTCATCATCTGAGGCCATGAGGAATTTGAATGCGTTGGCTATTCCCTCCGAGTACTTATAGTATATTATGGCGTTGACCAGCTCCCCATTGCCCTCGAAGACTGATGCGAACTCGTAGTATGAGATGGAGAGGATAGGTATGATGCCATTGGCCCTCTGCTCCTCTATGGCGACCGCGGCCTTTTCCTTTGCCCTCCCCAACCTGGACTCCAAGACGTCACTACCGGCAGAGTACAGCTCGATTGCGACCGATGAGCGCGTCTTGCTCTCTATGGCATTGAAGAGCGCTGCCGCATAGTTCTCATCGTTGAACTCGCTGAACGCGCTCTCCAAGAGGTCGCTTGCATCCGAGAGCAGGCTGCTCGAGGAGATAAGGTCCGATGCGTATATGTAGGTGAGATTTGCATCGTTCAAGATTATCTCGGTGTCGTCCTTTAGCTGCTCGATCTCGATCGATTCGCCTTCCGAGCTTCTTTCGCTCACGGTCAGCCAGAAGTCGCTTGTCCTGGCCCTTTCGACAGAGAACGCGAGATTGTAGAGCGCCTCGGCTTCCTTGTTCCAGACAAGCCGCAACTTCGCAATGTCCAGATATTCCAATGCCTCGAAAGACCTCTCCTGGGCGGCTGAGAACGCCTCGAGGGATGAGTAGCCCGCGATCGAAGTGGCCTGGTCCTTGACAGCCCCATTCACGTCCTTAATATAGGCTTCAGCATCATTGAACAGCTGAGAGATGACCTGGCTGTCCTCGCCCGAATCCAGATAATCCAATGCGTAGCGTACATAGGTGTAGGATATCCTTGCTTGGAAGATGTATGACATCGCAGTGTAGTACATGTCCTCTTCGATTGCCCCCTCTGCCGCGGAAAGCCTCTCGTCGGCCATGTCCACATAGGCCTGTAGGTCTTCGCGGATGCTATCCGATATGGCAGAATCTTGAATGGAACTCGAGACATCCTCCTTGAGCTGCCTTGTCAGCACAATCTCCTCGTTCACATCCTCTGAGAAGAACGAGGTGTCTATCACTATGTCGCCAGAGTATTCCTCCGTCTCATATAGCATGCCAGTGAATTCGAACACGGCATCCTGTATGTCTGTCACTTCCTTTACGGACATGCCCCAGTTCTCTGGCGCGTATGTCGTGAGGTCTATCTGCTGGTCATCGTGCGTCACCACTGATTGCCCCTCGGGCACTAGGAAGGTCTCTATGCCAAACTCGCTTGCGGCCTCCGCCTTTTCGTATATGCCTCCGACCGGCCCTACGGTGCCGTCTGGATTGATCATCCCCGTCATCATTACCTTAGGGTCCACTTCCCAGCCGTTCAGAGCGGCAACTGTGGCAACTGTGAGTATGGCACCGGCAGAAGGTCCTCCTATGACGGAGGATATGGAGGATATCGAGTAGTAGAAGTTGTACTGGTAGAGGTCTACGCCAGCGATCTCCGATGCGACGGTGGCGGCAAGCCTGGCAGAGGCCTGCGTATCTATCTCTGAGAGAGGCCATGTCTCGACGAATATGGAGCCATCGCCCTCGGAGATGCTTATGGACATCTCGCTGATCACGCCGACATACCCATCCTCTGTCTCTCTCACTGCCGGGGCGTGGACCGTGACAGTGTAGTCAAAGGATTGGGAAGACACTGAAAGCGGCGCTATCAATAAAACCATGAGGAATAATATTGCACTGATCCTTCTTATCATGTCATCATTCTCCATTACAGAAACAATCATAGATTAATAAACTAGAGTATATACGCTTTTTCCATTTTCATGCCCAATTTACACCCAAATGCCTTTCGGCAGAAGAGAATGAAAATAAGAAGAAAAGAGATCTCCGGATTCCGAGATCAGACATAGATCTTCTTGTCCTTGGCTATCCCCAGAACCTGGTCGGTCCCATAGATCGCCTTCATCTTGTCCGTCTCCAACCCGCACATAGCCTTGATGCAATCTATGTTCTCGGGGACCACTATGGACTCCTGATGCACGTTGGCCATCACGTAGACGTATTCACCCACCACATCCAGGGGTTCATCCCAGATGAAAAGCTCCGGCATATCGTACCTTATCCTGAAATCGCGATAGTATTCGGCTATGAGAGCGGTATCGCCATAACCCTCCTTGCCCTTGCCGACGACTATTCTGGGCGTGCCGTTCAAGAGGTCTATGACCTCGTCCCTTGATGTCCTCTCCTTGAGCTTGATCCTAAGCGTATGGACGTGGGAAAGTGTGTGCGGGACCGCCACTGCCATCGAATAAATGTTGATATGCGGCATGACAGTCTTCACATCGGGACCATGATGGGAGACCCCGAGCACAGGTTTCACGGCATTTATCGGACCCTTCTTGGACTCCTTCGGGTCTGCTGCCCTTCTGATAAGGGAAACGAACACATCATCGACACCGAAGGCATTGTCGAATGTGGATATGAGCCTGGAGAGGCCCGTAGTGTTGCAAGACACCACCCTGGCCTTGTCCCTTCCGACCGCCTCGCCATAATTGGCCAGTGATGAAAATGAGAATCCGGTGAGGTCATGGCTCTCACCACCCTCAACGATGACCTTAACATTGTTCTTGTCATAGATCGGCATGTTCTGCGCAGGGATGTTAGATGACGTTGCGTCAACGATTATGTCCGCATCGGAACAAAGGTCCTCGAAGTTGCCGGCAACATCGAAACCCCTGTCCTTGAACTCCTGGGACTTGTCACCTATGGTGTAGATTGGAAAATGCCTCTCCCTCGCCAGGTCCATCTTAACAGCATATGAACGGCCAGAGACACCGACCACTTCCATGCCCTTGGAGCCCTTGACACCGTCAGCAACCCTTCTACCGATAGTTCCGTAACCTACAATACCGACTTTTATGGTCATAAAATCACCAAATTATCGCTATCTGTATCTCATATAAGCTTATTGGTAAAAGTAGTTCATTGTTTGGCCCATTTTAAAGATTATGGTACCATCCATCCAAAAATGTTGATAATCCGATCCAGTGGTGAGAAAGCCTGGACCGTGGAAACAATTTTAAGTTTAGATGATGCCAATACCTTCATGGAAATATCGCCTGAAGAGCTGGCAAGCATCATAGACCATACGCAGCTGCACGCAGACTCGTCAAAGGAGGACATTCAAAGGTTGACTGACGAGGCAAAGCGATATGGATTTGGCTCGGTGTGCGTAAATCCGTTCTGGGTGTCCACGGCCAGGGAATATTTGAAGGGAACGGACATAGGCGTGGTCTGCGTTGTGGGGTTCCCTCTTGGCCAGAACAGGCCAGAATCCAAGTTCGAGGAAGCCAGTGCAGCCATAGACGAGGGTGCGACAGAGCTCGATATGGTGATCAACATCGGGGCACTGAAATCCCAGATGTTCGGCGTTGTTGAGAGCGAGATAAGGCAGATAGCCGATCTTGGCGTCCCTGTAAAGACGATAATAGAGACCTGCTATCTCCTGCCAGAGGAGAAGATAATGGCCTGTGAGCTCTCCATGAGGGCGGGGGCGAGTTTCATCAAGACATCGACCGGCTTCGGTACCTATGGGGCGACGCGAGAGGACGTGTCCCTGATAAGGCATATCGTTGGTGAGAGGATGAAGATCAAGGCAGCAGGCGGAATATCCAGTTGGGAAAGGACAAAGGAACTCATAGAGGCCGGCGCAGACAGGATCGGCGCGTCAAAGAGCATACAGATATTGGAAGAGCTCAAGAATGCTCAATAGATGCCCACTGTCCTAAAGAACATCTTCTTTATCGCCTCGCCCACAAGACTCTTCAGTATCTCCTTGTCATCGACCATCCCAAATATCCCCAATGGTATCTTGGCAGCTGCGGATGCCATGTGGCCTCCGGCAGAACCTATCGATCCAAATGCCTTATCCATGGCCTGTCCAAGGTTCAGCTTGACATCCTTGGTCCTGGCAGATATGTAAAGGGCGTCTTTGAGCATGCCATAGACAAGGACCGTTTTAGCCCCTTCAAGATTAAGAAGGAACTCCGCTGCCTGGGGCAATGAGTCCCTGTTGGAGATGTAACCGACATTCGAGAGCACATACCCGCTCACCACTTCCCTTCCAAGTACGGACTTGCCTATAACATCCAGCACGTCAGGCGAGATGGTGGGGCTCTCGATCTGTGTCAGCACAGATGGATCGACCTTCGTCTTCAGAATAGAGACGGCATCGACATCGTCCTTCGAGAACTTCCTTTTGAAGTAGTTCGTGTCTGTCATGATGCCGTACATAAGCGCCGTTGCCAATCTGCTGTCTATATCTATGTCAAGGTCATCAAGATACTGCGTCATTATCGTCGATACGGAACCTATGCTGGTCCTCACATCCTCAAATGCGGCATCGAAGTCGCCCATTTTCGGATGGTGATCTATTATGATGTTCGGGTATATGTCTGTGGGCAGTATGCTGGTGTTCGATTCGGAGGAATGGTCCACGAATGCCAGTCTGTCATAGCCCCTGAGAAGGTACTTTGTAAACTCATCGATGTGTATGAGATCGATGTTCAGAAGATTGACGAACACCTTGTTCTGCTGATGCCCGATCTCCCCGCCATAGAGTATGTCGCAGCTCAGGCCCCTGCTTTCCGCAATGAGCTTAAGTGCCATGCCGGATGCGATTGAATCTGGATCGGGATTATCATGAAGTATGATGCCCAGGCGCTCGCCCTTTGTAAGGGCCCCCTTGATGCCCCTGACCCGCTCGAGCCGCTCCATCGAATCCAAGCTGTTTATCGCCTGTTCCGCAAGGGCGGCCTGTGGGATGACCACGACATCGGCACCGTTATGCTTCAGCTCATCCAGGTCCTTTACGGAAAAGCCCCTGGCAATAATGTAAGACTCGGGATTGAGCTCGGATATATGGTCGATAAGCTTTAGATTTATGTCGCTGTGATTGGTCATCACGAAGGACACCCTAGCTTTCTCTATTACCCTCTGGACCTGGGCAGATGGCGAAAAGAAATCGCCTTCTACGACGCTGAAGCCTCGATCCAATAGATCCCTGACCTTCTTAGGGTCCTTCTCGATTATATAAAGCTCCTGATCCCGATCCTTGAGGATGTTCGCTATCGCATAGCTGACCAGGCCAGATCCTAAAATAAGATACATCTAGAGACACACCTTGTCTTTTAAGAATGAAATAATTATAAATATTTAACTACTCATGTGTTGGATTTTAGTAAAGGATTGCAAACGCACAATGACAAAGTTTAAAAAGGGATGTCATAATGTTATGTCTAATTCACGGGGGATTCAATTTGGATGACGACTTATTCAAAGAGCTAGGAGAACTTAGAAAGAGGCACCAGGAGCTAAGAGAGTCTTGTGAATCAATGAAAAAAGAGATCGACGATAGTGTAAATAGAAGGGACGAGAACAACAAAATATTCAAAGAGATGTTGGAAGAGCTTAAGAATGCCAAGATCGAGAGGGACCAAGCGAACGACAAGGTCTCAGAGTTCAAGAAGATAAGAGATGAAAAGAGAGATGAGCTTGCAAAGCTCAAGGACGAGCTCAAAGGCATCAAGAAGGATATGACCACCGACTCTTCGACACCGAATCCTTTCCGTCTGCAGAAAAAGATAGATGAATTGGACTGGAGACTGGAAACTTCTGTTTTACCCCTTAAAGAAGAGAACAAGCTTATCGGTCAGATTTCCGTCCTTAGAAAGGACCTTGAGAGCAGCAAGCTTTCAAAGGAAGTAAGAGATAAGATGAAGGATCTCAGGGGCAAGATTCACGATCTTAGAAAGGAAATAGACGACCTTCATGAGAAAGTAGTCGAGTTTTCTCAGGAATCCGCTAAATTCCACGAGAGGGTGACATACTCATCCCAGAGAGCCTCAGAGACAAAGAAGATCGCTGACAAGGCTCATCAGGAATTCCTTGCAAAGAAGAAAGAGCTTAACAACAAATATGCTGAACTCCGCGAGATACGCGACAAGATGAACAACAGCAAAGGTAGAATAACAGAGAAGAAGGCGGAGAAGAAGGCCAAGAGGGTCAAAGAGAAGGAAAAGGAGACCCAAAAGATAATGGATGAACTCACCGACCAGGCAAAGGACCTGTACGAGAGATTCAGCAAAGGCGAAAAGCTCACAACAGAGGAATTCAGGATATTACAGGAATCAAATTTCCTTTAAAAACTGACTCTTTTCCTATTTTATTTAACATATGATTCTATATATAGAAACTCTTCTTTTTTCTTGATAAATTCAGACTAATCTATTCCCAATCAAAATAAACCCTCCGAATTTTAGATTTTAAAGTAAACTAGAGTTAAGGGAATTGTATTTCTTACAATAGAAAGATATTATTTGATATTTAATTCCAATAAGATAATATTTATATAGCTATCCATCATAGACTTTCTTATAAGCCTCCGGCCGGTGTAGAGCTTTGGTTGACAAAATACTTGTTCTTGGTGTCGATAGGGACAACGATATAGGGGATAAGATAGGCGTAGATGGGCCCATATTGGGCAGGGAGGCGATAAGGGAGACCGCGATAGAGCTTGGCATAGCCGACCCCACCGAATCTGACACCAATGTGCTCTTCCACTGCATAAAGCTATACGATAAGCTGAAAAAGGAGGGAAAGGAGGTCTATGTCGCCATCGTGACCGGCGACAGGTCCGTTGGCGTCAAGTCTGACATGATAATCTCAGACCAGCTTGACATTGTCATGGAGAGGTATGAGACAAAGGCGACGATACTTGTCTCCGACGGCAAGGAGGACGAGAACACCCTTCCCATACTGCAGTCGAAGATGGCCATCGTATCCATTGAGAGGGTGACTGTCCAGCAGAGCGAGAGCCTTGAGGACACCTATTTCATACTGCACACATACCTCAAGAGGATGATGGATGACAGGAAGGTATCCGGGCTGCTTCTCGGAATACCAGGGATAATCATTATCATATACGGTCTTACTTACATATTCCCGGACTTCACGAAATACGGATGGTTCGTCTCCTTCTCGATATTGGGAACATACCTGTTCCTGAAGGGATTCGGCATCGACGACTACCTAAGTGAGAGGGTCACGCCCAAGAAGATAAAGCTCATCGCCTACTCTGTGGCCATGGTGATAGCCTTATACGGCGGTTACAAAGGTTTCACCAACATCCACTGGAGCATGGTACCATACCTGAACATCGAGTCTGCAAAGTATGTGTTCACTTCGTTCTTTGACGGCTCGTTCCCGCTTCTCTACATTGGGATAATAGCAGCATTGGCGGGAAACGTTATCAGCACATACCCTAAAAACATGAGAAGATTCTGGGTGCATATGATGGTATTCATCGTCGCGTGCGCATCGTTCGGGGGAGTCTATCAATACACCGCATACATCCAGAACGAGATCACAAGGAACGAGATGATGTTTTCCTTCGTGTTCATCGTGTTCATAGCCATATTGGGCGTTGTCATATCCGTTCTTGGAAGGTCGAAGGCCATAACACCCGAAAAGAGAAGGAGGGTGCCCCTGAGCAGAAGGGGCGTTATCACCATATTCATAATGCTGTCCCTGATAACGACAGGGATGATATACTTTGGCGAAGGTAACGAGGTGATCGTCAACGAGGACCCATCCTTCGCCGTGACCACGAATCTTGCTGACCAATACAAGGTCTCTATAGGCATGACGTCAGATGACAGGACATTCATGGTCTGGCAGGACAATCGCAACGGCAACTGGGACATATACATGCGCTACATTGGTTCCAGTGCAGGGATAAACGTGTCGAACAACGCTTTCCAACAGACCAATCCCATGGTCTGGCAGGACAGGATCGTCTGGCAGGACAATCGCAACGGCAACTGGGACATATACCTTTACTATATCGCGACCGGCGTGCTTGTGCAGATCACCGATGACGAGTACAATCAGATAAATCCTGATATCTATGAGGACAGGATAGTGTGGGAGGACGAGAGGAACGGGAACGCCGATATCTACCTATACAGCCTGGTAAGCGAGGATGAGATGAGGATTACCGTGGACGAGACAGGCTTCCAACCTTTCCAGACCAGCCCGAAGATAAGCGAGGATACCATAGTATGGCTTGACAACAGGTTCGGGGAGTTCAACATATTCAGCTACAACATAACCACCGGGACCGAAAGGGCGATAACTAGCGGCCGTTCTATAAAGTTCAATCCGAAGATAGACGGCAGCCTGATCGTTTGGGAGGACAATCGCAACGGCAACTGGGACATATACATGTTCGACCTAGAGGCCGGCGAAGAGCTGCAACTGACCACAAGCCCGGCGAATCAGGTCAATCCCTGTGTCAATGGGAACTACGTGGCCTGGGATGACGACAGCGCAGGCGATAAGGAGATCTACGTATACGACAGGGAATCAGGCGAGACCGTGAGGGTCACGGAAATGCTCACAGACCAGGAAAATCCTTACATAATGGACCAGTACCTGGCATGGATCGACTGGAGAAATGACCTTGATGGCATCCAGACGGATACCGAGGACGACAATCCAGACATATATGCTGTAAGTCTCAGTGACATATTCACACAATAGAGATGGGTTCGCACGTGATAAAATGGGGGAAAAAGGCATACTCAAATGGATCAGAAGACATGACCTGGCCCTCATTCTCCTGGTATACTTCTTCGGGGTCTACATAAGGCTCGCGCCGAAGCTTGAGATGGACAGCCATCTGCCCGTGTTCCTGGGCGATGTATGGTACAGGATATGCATGTCACAATACATCCTGGACTTCCATGCGCTGCCTATCCCTGACATCCGCTACCTCCCCTACGGTGACGTGCCCCTATGGTACCCCCCTCTATCCATGCTGTTCTTTGCCGGTGTATCGGCCGTTTCGAATCTGGACCTGCCAACGGTGATGACCCGGGTAGTGCCCTTCATTGAGGCTTTCACCCCGATACCTGCTTACTTCCTGGCAAAGGAATGGTTTGGAAGGAACGTGGCCAGGATAGCATTGGTCATGATGGCCATAACGCCGTCCTTCATACTTTACAGCTCTATAGCCGATCCCCAGGTGTTCACTTTGATGGTGATACCTGTCGTACTCATATTCCTCTCTAGGCAGCAATATGGTTTCTCCGCCAAGGCGTCTGTCGGCATCGGCATACTGCTCGGCATCAACTTCATGACGCACCTCTCATACTTCATCACCGTCGTGGCGATGATACTATACGTCATGGCAAGGTGGTTCGACAGGAAGCCTGTCAGGAACGAGATAAAGTTCCTTGCAATCTCCCTTGGCATAAGCCTACTGATATCCAGTTGGTGGTGGCTTCCCGACTTCCTGTTCTATTGGTGGATATTCATCATAACGACCTCAACGCTATTGCAGACCTTCGGGTCCCACTTCAGCTCATACGGCACGCCATTCATGATACTTGGATTCATGGGCTTCGGATACATGCTGGTGAACAGGCTCTCTTACCTGAACGATAGCGCCAATCGCAATGTGAAGCATCTGATCGCTCTCTCTTTGGCGTTTTCGGCCCTATGCGGGGTATTCCTCGGCAAGGGTGTCACGGTGCCCGTGATATCGATCCTGGCGCTGCTCTACGCATTTGTGATGATGATCAGCCTGAAATCGAATGACAGGACCCCAGCAATCATAAGCGTTGTTATAGCCTTGATCACAGGGGGCGTGGCATCGTTTGTTGCCCATAGGGCGGGGAACATCGGGACCTGGACCAAGACGTTCACTTTCGTTCCAGCGATCTTCGCCAACATGTATGAGGGAATAGCCATACTCATCGTGGTCATATTCATTCTGATGATGCTCTCAGTGGTAATGTCGAGAAACATCTCTAAGAGGGCGTATGTTACGCCTTTACTCTCGCTAGCCTCATTCATATTCCTCCTGCTCCTCATCATGGTCGTGGGGAATCAGCTGTCAAAGGGAGAGATCGTCGACACCTTGAAGGGATATCTCAGCGGTTACAATCTGCTGGCCCCGATGTCGGTCGTCCTGATACCCACTCTCTTCAGGTACCAATACGATGGAAGGATATCAAAATACATCGTCGACCACAAGTACAGCACATTCATGGTGCTCTGGACGATATTTTTGCTCTACGAGGTTTTCAGCGAGAACATACTCTCGATCATACGGGAATACGGCCTCATGTGGGAGACCACGGTCAGGCCTCTTGAGGGCTACAGATTCTACATATTCCTCGCCCAGCCATTCTCGATCATGGCGGCCATAATGATAGAGGAGGTAAGGAAGCACAAGAAGGCGTATCTTTACGGATTCATGCTCTTCATCGTCGGGATGGGTTATATCTCCATGGAAGGATTCAGCATGCCGGACTACGACATGGACTTCAAAATTACGAACTCGGGGGTGTTCATAGAGGACTACAATGCCGCCATCTGGTTCAGGGATAACTCTACTTACGATGACAGGATGGTCGCAGACTATTATACCGGGCAGATGTTCAGCGGAGTATGCTCTGGGAGGTCCCTAATAGGCGGCCTGTTCCCTCTTAGGAACATCGACTTCAATGAATATATCAAGGCACCGGCCAAGGTGCAGGACGACATATATGATTTCTACAAGACAAGCGACCTGGACCTGACACTTACCATAGCTGAGAGGTACGGCATCACCCATGTGTTCATCTCAGATAACATGGTGGGAAGGGGTTGGCTAGGCTCCTACAAGGACAGCAGCTTCGGCGTGCCCGTAAATTGGAACAAGTTCTTCGGCTCCGACATGTTCAAGATCGTCTATCAGGACAAGTCCAATCCATACAACAAGGTATACATACTAGAGATAGTGAAGTAATACCGAAACGATTTTATCCATGTACAATGACTTATTCTCTATGAGAATCGACTTCCTGAGGCAGCTGCTTAGGGCCGACATAGGATATGGGGACATCACATCGTCCCTTCTGCCAGACAGGGTCGTCAAGGGAGAGATATTGGCAAAGGAGGACCTTGTCCTGTCAGGTACCGCCCAGATAACACCGCTCTTGAGTGAATACGGGGTGGAATGCAATGCCTACTTCAACGATGGCGACCATGTCAGCTCGGGATTGGTGATAATGGCGCTGAAGGGGAATGTAAAGACCCTCCTGACGCTAGAGAGGACCGTCCTCAACATTCTCCAAAGGATGAGCGGGATAGCCACAGTGACTGCAGAATGCGTGAAGGCCGTAGGGCCCTCTGTCAGGGTGGCAGCGACGAGAAAGACCCTTCTGCCTTATTTCGACAAGATGGCGGTCATCGATGGGGGAGGGGACCCCCATAGGTGGAGGCTTGACGACATGTTCCTCATAAAGGACAATCATATAGAGTTGCTTGGCATACGCGCGGCCGTCGACAAGGCGAGGAAGATGTCATTCTCAAAGAAGATAGAGGTCGAAGTGGCATCGATGGAGCAGGCCCTTGAGGCCGCAGAGGCAGGAGCAGACATAATAATGCTCGACAACATGCGCCCCAGCGACATCAAGGCCACCATCAAGGCCCTCAAGAGAGCGGGACACGACAAGATCATGTTCGAGGCTTCGGGCAACATTACCCCGCTCAACCTGAAAGAATACGCATCCAGCGGCGTGAACATAGTCTCAATGGGATGGCTCACGCATTCCGTCAGGTCTGTGGACATATCGCTCGAGGTACATGGTGATTGATTGGCCAGCCACCTCACGACGAATCAGGCCATAATTTTCTGCGAATGCCCAAGGAAGTACTATCTGAGGCACATTAAGGGCGCCAGTCCATCCTACGACCAAGCGCATGTTCTGGACATGGCCAAGGCAAGGGCATTTCTGGCGCTGTTTAAAAACGAGAGAAGATTCCTGTCTGAAGTTGGGGATCAATCTGAGCTTCGGGAATGCTATGCCAGATGCCTGGACATGGCCATAGCTACATCCATATCCCAGTCCGCGCCACATATCATGGGCGCTGACCCTAAGGAGATGGAGGCCCACATCGAAAGGGAGCTTGAAGTATTTCTTTTGGGGAGGATTGAGAGGGCAAAGAGACATATGGGCACCTTCGGCATCACCGGCGAGGAGCTGGCAATCTCGGTCACATATCCTCCAGAGGATGTTGGAAGGAGGGTAGTTGACTTCAAGCACCGGATCTCCGGAAGGATATCGCTCATTCATGCAGAACCTGACTTCGCCCGCCCGATACAGATAAGCACTGCCATGCCCCCGATGAAAGGCATCTGCAAGGGGGAAGAGATGGCCGCGAAGATGAACGCCCTGCTCCTGGAAGAGCTAGTGGGGCGCCCTGTGGTTGCCTCCTCGATACACTACCTCAAGATATCCGAGACACGTTCAATTGCCATAGGCGAGTCCAACAAGGAGGAGGTAAAGTCATTCGTGTCACAGGTGACAGGCAAATGCGACTTCGAGAAGAGCTCTGGCGCATGCGCCTTCTGTGAGGTGAGGGGGGAGTGCGGGCAATGATAACAGTGACCGACCTCTGTGACTACGTTTGGTGCCCCTACCAGGTCTATCTTAAGAAGGTCAAAAAGATCAGGCCCCCGCCCACTCCGCAGATGGTAAGGGGCACGGTGATCCACAGCATCAAGGAGGAGGTATCCAAGAGGGAGAGGATACTTGTCTCCAGCCACATATCCGAGGGCTCGAGCCTGGACGAGATAAGGAAGTGCATCTTCGATAATGCGATGCGATGCGCCAAGAACGTCATCCTAAAAGAGAGGCAAGGGCTCGAGGCGCAGGGGGTCGATCCTATGGCCCTCCTTTCGGAACTAAAGTCCGACTTCCACTATGAGAGCATTGCCAGCGCCGCAAGGCTGAAGAGGCTTATCGAAAGAATAGGGCTTGGCGCTGCAATTGAGATGACATATCCTGAGCAGGAGGCCGAATTCGTGCTGGAGGACAAGGAGCTCGATCTCAGGGGCAGGATAGACTGCTTTGAGCAGGTAGGTGGGATGAGCATACCGATAGACTACAAGTCGGGGAACATGCATGAGGATGTCACGCCATCACAGAGGATGCAGATAAGCGCATACGCCGTGATGATGGAGAGGAGCATGAACACGAAGGTGCCTCTTGGGATAATAGAGTACACGAACTTTGGGCGCCTGAGGCCCGTCATAGTTGATGACGAAGCGAAGGAAGATGTTTACAAGACGCTTGAAGCTGTAAAAAGGATCGTATATGGAAAAGAGGAACCTGAAAAAAATATAGGAAAGAGATGCAATTACTGCTCTTTCAAGGAATATTGCATCTAACCTTGTGGATTCTGGTAGTCCGAGGCCTTCGGAGGTTCGGGCTTCATTCCCTTCCTTGCCCTGATGGTCCTGACAACGTTCGTCTGGAGCTCGCGTGGAAGCTGCTCGAAACCGATCTGCTCGGTGGTCCATAGGGCACGCCCCTCTGTGGCGCCACGGATCTCGCTAGTGAATCCGAACATCTCGGACACCGGCGTCTTGGCAATGACCGTCGTAAGGTCGCCTTCCTGAGACATGTCAAGGATCTGTCCCCTGCGGGACTGCACTAGCTTCGTTATGGAACCCATGAAGTCCTGGGGCGCAGTGGTGAAGAGCTTTTGCATCGGCTCGAGGATGATCGGTTCTGCCGAGAGTATGGCCGCGAACAGCCCCTGCCTCACAGCGGGTATGACCTGTGCCGGCCCCCTGTGGATGGCGTCCTCGTGCAGCTTTGTATCCATGAGCTTCATCATGACCTTGTTGGTAGGCTCGCCTGCGACAATGCCCTTGTCCATCACGGAGTGGAATGCCTCGATGACCAGTTCCCTGACCTCGCCTATGTGGACCACACCACGGGTCATGTTGAGATACATGTTCCCTTGGTACACGTCCTCCACGCACTTCGCCATTTCCTTGGTCATTCCAAGTTCCTTCAGTGTTTCCTGAAGCTCCTTTCCCTTCACTCTGCCTTCTGATATGGTACCGTCCTTTATGGCGGCATATACGCTATCCAGCATTGGTTCGACCACTATGTAGAACTTGTTGTGCTTGTTGGGCGACTTACCCTCCAGCTCAGGCGATGTCGCCGTGATAGACTCACGGTAAACGACAATTGGCTCGGATGTCTTGATGTTGACGCCCTTGTCCTTTCGTATCCTGTACTCGACGACCTCAAGGTGCAGCTCACCCATACCGGACAGAAGGTACTCGCCGGTCTCCTCGTCTATCTTGGCCTGAAGCGTCGGGTCTTCCTTGGCCACCTGCCTGAGGACCTCGATAAGCTTTGGAAGGTCCTTGGGATTCTCTGGTTCCACTGCCACAGTAACTACGGGCTCGCTGTAGTGCTTTATTGCCTCGAAGGGCTCCATAGGTTCTGGTCCGGTCGATATTGTCTCACCGGCCACCGCGTCCTTCAGGCCTGTCACGGCCACAATGTTACCTGCAGGCACCTCTTCCATGGACTCCCTGTCCGGCCCCATGTAGATACCTAGCTGCTGTACCCTCTTCTTCTGTTTGGTACCGGATATCCATACCTCTTGGCCCGTCCTCAGAGTACCTGAGAAAAGCCTTCCAGTTGCTATCTCGCCGGCGTGCTTGTCAACGTTTATCTTCGTTACCACCATGGCGACATTGCCCCTCTCGTTGCAGGTTATCATGTCAACGGCCTTTTTGGACTCCATGTCGTGCTTCCAAAGCTGAGGTATCCTGTACTTCTGTGCGACCTCGGGGTTTGGTAGATGGTGTATTACCATGTCAAGGATGATCTTGTGTATTGGGGCCTTTCTCGCAAGTTCCCTCTCCTGGCCGTTGTAGGTCATCTCTATGATGTCCTTGAATGTTATCCCGTATTGCTTCATGAACGGGACGTTGATGGCCCAATTGGCATAAGCTGAACCGAACGCGACGCTTCCGTCGGTCACGGATACCTGCCAGGCCTCCTTGAACTCTGGTGGGGCCATCTGTTTGATGAGCTTGTTTATCTCGGAGATCGTCTTTAGGAACCTGTTCTGCATATCCTCGGGCGAAAGCTTCAATTCCTTTATGAGCCTGTCGACCTTGTTGATGAAAAGGACGGGCTTTACCCTCTCCTTCAGGGCCTGCCTGACCACCGTCTCGGTCTGTGGCATCTTGCCCTCGACGGCACATACGACGATGATGGCACCGTCTATGGCCCTCATGGCACGTGTCACATCGCCACCGAAATCGACGTGGCCTGGCGTGTCGATAAGATTGATAAGATACTTGTTGTCATCGAACTCATGCACCATCGATATGTTGGCTGCATCTATGGTGATGCCCCTCGCCTGTTCCTGCTCGTCGAAGTCAAGCGCTAGCTGCTTTCCCGCAAGCTCCTCGGCCATGAGCCCTGCACCGAACAGAAGATTGTCCGAGAGCGTCGTCTTGCCGTGGTCAATGTGAGCAGCGATACCGATGTTCCTAATGAAATTGGGCTGATGCATGATCTCTTGTGCGGCTTTGGCCATCTTCTCCTTTCTTCCCATGAACTTCACCTAGCTGATTTAGCGATACGCTCTATCTCTTCCTTCTTACCGACTGCAAAGCTCTTGATATCATTGTCATGGCCCGCCACTATCTCCTCGGCCAGAGCCTCGGCATAGCTTGTCTTGGACTTGAACGCCCTTGCGCTTGCGCCCAGGCATATGTTCTTCAAGGCAACATCTATCCTCCTCTGGGGAGATATGTCAACAGCCTGATGGTACTTGACACCACCGTATGCGATCGTTGTAGTCTCCTCCCTTGGTGAAGAGTTCTGGATCGCGACGATTAAGACCTCTATTGGATTCTTCTTCGTCTTCTTGTTGATGATATCGAATGCTTCCTTGACGGATTTGTAGGCCTTCATCTTCTTGCCGGTAAGTCCGCCGTTCCTTCTGATGAACCTTCCGCTGACCTTCTTTTTAACCGCACCGGAACGCATCGACTTGTTCACTAGGCGCTCGACTATGTTCTGCCTTATCTTCCAGAATCTGTGAGCCTCATGGCGTCCGCCTGAATGTGGGATAAGGACTGGTGTCAGGGTAAGGTAGCTCTTGAGACCCTCGTCCCTGATATCAACATTGTAATCCCACTTGCCAAACATCTTGAATTCGTAAATTTCGGACATAAGATCACCTGATTGGCTTTTCCTTCTTGCCCTGGACCATCTCGTTGAGCGATACCCTGTTGACCTTCGTCACCTTGTATTTCACACCAGGTATGTCACCCATGGACCCACCCTTACGTCCCCCGATGCCCTCTATCACCACTTCATCGTGCTCGTCAATGAAATTTATGGCTCCGTCTCCGGGACAAAAGGCTGTAAGCTGCCTTCCATTCTTTATAAGCTGGACTCTCACGCACTTCCTGATGGCCGAGTTCGGCTGTTTGGCCTCCACTGGGACCTTCTCAAGCACTATGCCTCTCGCCATTGGTGCACCCTCAAGGGGGTCTGACTTTGTGCTCAATTGCAACACGCGTCGCTTGTAATCGATGTCCTTCCATCTGAAGGCCTGTCTCTTTCTCTTAAGATTACGAGCGGCAAATTCTCCTCTTGGACTCTCCATTAAATTCACCTCATCATCATAATATCCGTTTCTTTGCAAAGTTGATTTATAAATCTTTACATTATCATTACATCATCGAGCCCATGGTGTCTTTTGAGAAGCTCCTTGGCTCGCCTTATGTTCTTTCCAGACCTACCTATGGCAATTCCACGGTCCTTCCTGTTGACCTCGACGCCAGCGACCCTCTTTCCGTCCTTATCGCTGTACTTGACTGATATGATCTTGGCAGGTTTCATCACGTTTTCCAGGAATTTGGTTGGGTCGTCAGAGTACTCTACGATTTCTATCCCCTTGTTGATCATTTCCTTTACCTTCTGCAGGTTGGCACCCTTCTTGCCGATGGCAAGGCCCATCTCGCCATCCTTTACAACGAACACTATGGTTTCCTCACTCTCTTCCACAATGCAATCCTTGACCGTCGCGCCGGTAATGCTTTCAAAAAGCCCTATGTATCGTATTTCATCTGCACCCAACCTCAGACGCATCAATCTCCCTCCGCTGAGAGTATCATTGACTCGCCTGGGGACAGCACTGCAATCATCGATACGACGAATGGCTTACCACAGACCATTCCAAGGTCAACGCCAGTTCCCTTGTATGCAAGCGTGGGGACGTTCCCAAGCTTGGAATAATAATCAAGATCATCCTTGCTCTCCTTCTTGCAGTTGTTGGCATAGATGATGATCTTGGCATCCCCTGTCTTCAAGGCCACAAGGGACTTGTCCGTCCCGATTATGACCTTTCCGGTCTCCATGGCCTTTCTTATCTCTCTCGCTATGTCCATTTAACTATACCTCCTTATGAAAATCAGGCATCTTCATTACCAGATCGATTATTCCGGTGCCGAGAGGTATGGGTTGCCCGACTATGACGTTCTCAGTCACGCCATTGAGCATATCCCTTTCGCCTTCCCTAGCAGCCTCGAGCAGGTGCCCCGTAGTGACCTCGAATGAGGCCCTTGCGAGCACACTGGCCTTCTCGCCCGTGATACCATGCCTGCCTATCTGTTGGATGTCCCCTTCAAGGCACATGGCATCAGCAAGCAACATCGTGTGTCGCTTGTCAACTTCAAGGCCTTGTTCATCCAGCACCTTCTGTATCTCGTTTATGATGGTGTTCCTTGCAGCCTCTATTCCCAAGACCTCGTATATCTCATAAATGTTATTTGTCTTTGTACGCCTGTAGTCGACTCCCTCGATCTTCAGGACCTCGGCAAGGTCCGATCCTTCTGTATAGATGAAGTATTCCTCGCCCTCCTTCTTGATCATGGCACGCTCTATCCCCTTAATCCCTTTCAGGGGCAGTGCCTTGATCTTTTGTGAGAACTTCCTCAGCTTGAGCAGATTCATCTGCCCTGGCGAAACGACTATGGTGAAGTTCTCTTCGTCATACCTTATGTTCTCTACAGACTTGACCTTCTTCAGCTTCTTGATGACGAGCTCCATTGTAAGACCGGCATCCTCCATCCTCTCGCTGTCAAGGTCGATGTGGAACTCCATGTTGATGACATCAAGCGCCGTCTGTATCGAGACGTTCTCTATCGTTGTACCCTCAATGCGCTGGGCCACAAGTATCGCATTCTCCCTGGAGGAGGAGTACTCCTCTTCAAGGGCGACCATCATGACCGGGGTTGAAGGATCCTTCCTTACATCGACTATCTCGATGATACGTGGAAGGCCAAGCGTGACGTTGATCTCTGCCACACCGGCATAGTGGAATGTGTTGAGTGTCATCTGAGTGCCGGGCTCCCCGACGCTCTGTGCCGCTACCGTCCCGACCGGTTCACCAGGGTCGACCTGCGCCTTCTCATACTCTCGGCATACGCCTTCTAGAATGGCTTCTAGCTCTTTCTCGGAAAACGTCCTCTTCTTCTTGCTGAACTTGACAAGGGCCGCGACCGTCTCCTCCTTGATGGAGCGGGACACCCTGCCAATCATCATCTCGTCAGCCTTGGCAATTATTAAATCATCGGAAACCATATCTTAGGCCCCCTTGCCTGATTTAAGTACCTTGTGTATGATCCAATCGATGTCAACGGCCTTGCCGTATGTGGACTTGGCCGGGTCTATGCCATCCTCGCCGTACTTGAACTGCACGATGATATCATCGTTTGTCCTGACCGTGCCGTCGTAGCGAACGCTCATGTCCTGCAGTGCGTTCATGAGCCTCCTCTGCATGTAACCGCTCTGTGCGGTACGAACGGCAGTATCGACAAGACCTTCCCTGCCACCCATCGCATGGAAGAAGAACTCCTTTGGATTGAGCCCCTTCTTGTATGATGAAGAAACGAATCCACGGGCCTCTGCACTGACATCGTCCTCTCCGAAGGAGGATAGCGATCTCTTGAAGTAGCCCCTGTGCAGCCTGTTGCCCCTAACGGACATCTGCCCGAGGGATGCGCTCATCTGCGTCAGGTCCAGCATGTTGCCCTTGGCACCTGTCCTTGCCATGACCACTGCTTCCCTGTCCATTCCCATGTACCTCTCTGCGATGGAGCCGGCCTTGTCCCTGGATTCGGCCAGGGTCTGCATTATCCTTGATTCAAGCGTCTCCTCAACGCTCCTTCCCGGGAGTGGCTCCAAGTACCCTTCCCTGTAAAGGTCGATGAGCTTGTTGACCTTGTCCTTACCGTCCTTAAGCACCTTCTCGATAAGGTTGAGGCCCTCCTTTGGAATGTCCTCGTCATCGATTCCAGTTGAGAATCCGATGATGCAGTTGCTCCATAGTATGAGCTTGGTCACAGAGTCTAGGAACTTCCTTCCGGCATCGGTGCCATAGTCCTTGACCAGCTTGTCTAGCAGCTTGCAGGTCGACCTTGCCTTGAAGGTGGCGCCGTCGATGATCCCTGACTTGAGCACACCGTTCTCTATGACGACATAAGCGTCGAACTTGCATTCCTTGTTGTCGTCTATCGAACACCTGTCGCACTTCTGACAGACCTTTGATTTGTATTCTATGTTCAGGTCATTCGGCAATAGCAATGAGAATATCTGTTTCCCGGTCCAATAAGGCACGCCGTCCACGATCTCGGCAGGCTCCGGGGTCTCGCAATCTATCTCGGAGACGTAGAGCATCTGGGCCAGCTGATTCTTGTCGAACATCCTGCCCTTCTTCGTCAACAGGTATGCACCAGAAAGGTAGTCCTGGCTCCCGCCTATCACAGGTTCGCCGAATCTGGGCGATATTATCTGTTCCTGGACCCTCATGAGTATTCGGGCCTCTGCCTGGGACTCCTCCGTCTGGGGAACGTGCAGGTTCATCTCGTCACCGTCGAAGTCGGCGTTGTAGGGCGGGCACACACAAAGGTTCAGGCGGAATGTCTTGTATGGCATTACCCTTACCTCATGGGCCATGATGGAGAGCCTGTGAAGAGAAGGTTGCCTGTTGAAGAGCACGATGTCCCCATCCTGGAGGTGCCTTTCGACGACATATCCCATCTCCAGCTCTTCGGCAAGTATGTCGCTCGTTATGTCCGTGACCCTCTTCCTCTTTCCATCGGGCCTGATTATGTAGTTGGCCCCAGGGTATGTGAAAGCGCCCTTTCTGACAAGCGAGCGAAGCCTCTCAATGTTCCTGATGGTCGCCCTCTCTGGCAATGTGAGCTCCATCGCCACGAACTCCGGCACACCGACCTCGTTTATTGATATGTTGGGGTCTGGGGATATGACCGTACGGGCTGAGAAGTCGACACGTTTTCCGGAAAGGTTGTTCCTGAATCTGCCCTCCTTTCCCTTCAGCCTCTGGGTGAGCGTCTTTAGGACCCTGCCAGACCTGTGCCTTGCAGGCGGCACTCCTGATACCTCGTTGTCGAAATACGTGGTAACATGGTATTGCAGAAGCTCCCAGAGGTCCTCGACTATGAGCTGCGGAGCGCCTGCGTCGAGATTCTCCCTTAGCCTCTGATTTATCCTGATGATGTCTACAAGCTTGTGCGTCAGGTCGTCCTCCGACCTGATACCTGATTCAAGCGTGATGGATGGGCGTACCGTCACTGGCGCCACTGGGAGCACAGTGAGTATGCACCATTCCGGCCTCGCAGTTTCCGGATTCCAACCGACCAGGTAAGCATCGTCATCAGTGATGTTCTCGAATCGTTCCCTTATGTCGGAAGCCGTTAGCTTCTTGTCACCCTCCTTATAGGAGGTGGGTTTCTCGAACTTTATCTTCAATTGCTCAGAACCGCAATGCGGGCACTTGTTGTCCTTTAGGACACCCTTCTTTTTGGCCGCCTCGTTCAGTATATCGGATATGATGTTCTCCCTTATACTGCCTCTGACCCCTTCTTCCCTGAGCTTCTCCTTGTATTGGAATATGCGGTCCTCCGGCAAAAGAAGCCTCGAGCAGTCCTTGCAAGTCGCCTTAAGGACGTCATAGACCTCCTTGGCATAACCAACATGGATGACCGGGCGGGAAAGCTCGATATTTCCAAAATGGCCCTGGCACTCGCCGAACTTCAGTCCGCATGTGCGGCATTTCAGGCCGGGATCTATGACGCCGAGCTTGGGGTCCATGAGCCCGCCCATTATCGGGTAACCCTCGTCGTCGTAAGTGTCGGCATAGACTACCGTTGTGACGGACATCCTCCTTATCTCCTCTGGAGAGAGCAAGGCAAATCTGATCTCCTTGATCTTCTTTGGAGGCCCAAATAGCACAATATCCTCTTCGTTCATATTATCACGCCCTGTCCTCCAGCTTCAGCTTTGGCCATATGAGCATTGACTCGAGCTCTTGTATAAGTAATTTGAAAGCATATGATACCTCGACAACGTAGATATCTATCTCCTCTCCACATATTGCGCAGTACTTCTTGTTCCTCACCTTGTCATAGATGGCGAGATTTCCGCACTTGTTGCACACGAGCACATTGTACTTGTCGGAAGACTCCAGAAGCCTCTCCTGTAGTAGCATCGCCGCGCCGTGGCCGACTAGGCAGTCACGCTCCATCTCTCCGAACCTTAGGCCCCCTTCCCTGGCCTTACCCTCTGTAGGTTGCCTCGTCAGCATCTGCCTTGGGCCCCTTGAACGGGCATGCATCTTGTCCGAGACCATGTGGTGGAGCTTCTGGTAGTATGCAACGCCTATGTAGATGTCTGCCAACATCATCTCTCCGGTGATCCCGTTGTAGAGGACCTCCCTTCCAGTATGCTTAAGCCCGTTCTCCACAAGCTTTCTCCTGATGTCGGATTCGTCCTCATTGTCGAAGGCCGTCGCGTCTATCCTCCTCCCCTCCAGGGATCCGACCTTGCCCCCTATCATCTCAAGTATCTGTCCAACGGTCTTACGCGATGGGATTGCGTGGGGATTTATTATCAGGTCAGGCACGATGCCGGATTCCGTGAATGGCATGTCCTCTTGGGGCATGATGTAACCTATGACACCCTTCTGTCCGTGACGGGATGCGAACTTGTCACCAAGCTCGGGTATGCGCTGATTCCTCATCTTTATCTTCGCAAGCTTATTTCCGTCCTGGGTCTCGGAGATTATCACCTTGTCTATGGTGCCTTCCTCGCCCGGGCGGATAGCGATAGAGGTCTCTCCACGGCCTGCGATGTCGATTCCGAAATCATCTAGCTCCTGCAGGAAACGCGGCGGGCTGGTCCTGCCTATTATTACATTTCCCCCGGAGACCGTGGATTCGGGCCTGATTATGCCATCGTCGTCCAGGAACTCGTATGCCTCGTTGCCGCGGAATCCCCTTATCGTCTGGTCGGGTATCTCGAACTTGTCAACCTGCCCTCCAGGATAACGCCTTTCCTCTGTTGCGTATGTCCTGAAGAACGTCGTCCTTCCAAGACCCCTCTCGATCGAACCCTTGTTGATTATCAGGGCATCCTCAATATTATAACCATAATATGAAAGTATCGCAACGACAAAGTTCTGGCCGGCGGGCCTTCTGTCGAACTTGACCGCGTCAAGGATCTTCGTGTTGACGATCGGCACCTCGGGGTAGTGCATGAGGTGTTCCCTCGTCTCCACACCCCACATGTAGTTCGCAGATGGGAATCCCAGTGCCTGCTTCGCCATGCCGGCTCCGTATGAGATCCTAGGAGCGGCGTTGTGCTCGGGGAACGGCACTATGCTGGCCGCAATGCCCAGTATCGATGCGTTGTATATCTCAAGGTGCGTGTGGTCCGGGGTTATCTCGTCCTCATTAATGGCCACGAAGGCGTTCTCTTCCTCCTCAGCATCCAAAAACTCGATGATCCCCCTTTCGATGAGGTCGTTCCAGTTGAGCTCCCTCTTTATCATCTGATCGACCATCTCGTCTTTTAGCAGTGACTTTCCTTCGGAGATTATTATGACCGGCCTCCTAGCGCGCCCGCCATCGCAATTTATCTGCACCTCGTTTGTGCTGGGATAGAAGGCAACGTTGACCTGACGGGAGATGTAACCCCTTCTCCTGTCCTCGCGTATCTTCTTCACAAGATCGTTTCCGTTCTCGTGTATGCCTATGAGATTTCCGTTGAGGTAGATGTAGGCCATGACCTTTGGGCCGGAACGCTTTTCGAGCTTCCTGAGCCCCACGAGCTTGAGGTATTCCATGAGGTCGTCCTCATCTGAGGACACTGAAACGGCGCTCATCAGGGCCATGTTCTTGACAAGGCCGCAGTTCGGACCTTCTGGTGTCTCGTTCGGGCAGATGCGACCCCAGTGCGTTGCGTGCAGGTCACGCGCTTCGAAGTGAGACTGGCTCCTTGACAGGGGGGACACCACCCTCCTAAGATGGGAGAGCCTCGACATGAAGTTCACAGAGTCCATGAGCTGTGAGACGCCTGTCCTGCCGCCAGGCCAGCTGCCGGTGGCTATTGCATGCCTGATACGCTCGGTCAGGACATCGGAACGCACCGACTTCCTGATGAACTCGTTCTGCCTTGTGGAGTCGTACCTTCCACGGGCATAGGTCCTCTCAAGCTGGTACTTTATGTCCCTTGTGAGTTGAATGAATGATAATCTGAATAGATTTTTTAGAAGTTCTCCCGCAAGCTTCCAACGCTTGTTGGTGTAATGGTCCTTGTCATCCTCATCCCTCTTGGCCAATGCAAGCTCTATTACCCTCTCTGCCATTATGCCAAGATAATAGGCCTTCCTGACCCTATCGTCCCTCTCTGTCCCAATGTGGGGCAATAGATATCTGTCCACCGAGTCCTCCGCCCTCTTGAGGCGGTACTCCTGAAGTTGCCCAATGGCGACCTTCTTCCCAATGACGTCAAGGGCCGCCTCCTCGGAAGAGATCCCCAGCGAGTTCTCAAGATTGTCCAAAAGCTCCTTCTGGATCTCCTGGTCCCCTGACACCGCCATGACTATGTCCTGGTCAGATGTTATGCCAAGTGCCTTCATCAGGACGATGAATGGGACCTTGCCCGGAACCGAGGGAAATGAGACATCGAGGATGCCATCCCTCTTCCTCTCGATCTTGACGAGCGAGCGGAATCCCTGCCTTGTCGAAAAGACCTTTGCGATGCAGGACTCGGTCCTCTCGTCGTGCTCGACCAGGACCCTGTTCGGCGATAGGTCCTCGATGGCCACAATGACCTTCTCAGTGCCGTTGACTATGAAATAGCCGCCTGGATCGTTCGGGTCCTCGCCAAGGGCCACGAGGTCTTGGTCGTCCTTATTTGATAATATGCAAGAAACAGACTTGAGCATCACGGGAAGGTCGCCGATAAAGACCTCCACCGGTTCTCCGAGCTCCCCGTCAGGGGTCTCGGCACACATCTCGAGGTAAAGGGGAACAGAATATGTCAGGCCACGCAATCTGCACTCAAACGGGTACAAAACCCTTTTGGAACCATCGGCCTCTTTGATCACAGGATTGCCATGCCTTATCTTACCGAACTTGACATTGAACTCATCAAAATCCGTCTCAATCACACCTATCTCATCGATTATCTCCTGAAGACCTCTGGTAATGAAGTCGTTGTAGGAGTCAAGGTGTTGTCTCACAAAACCTTTCGTTTCAAAAAAGGATTTAATAACTGGCCATCCGTCCATCTAAATCTTCTCCTAATCTATAACGTACCTATAGTATACTCCCTCGCCGGCGGGGGAATTGTACCTAATGATCTTAATAATCTTTCCTTTGAGGGAAATGTTGTCCCTCTCCTCTATGGCTTTGATAATGGGGTCGCTGGACTTTATTAGAGGCAGATTATTCCTAGTAATATTATACTTTTCCAAGAACAAAATCTCCTCCTCGGGAGACAATACTATGTGTTGGGGTACTAATTCATGTTTAGTTATATCAATCTTACTCATTCAATATCAACCTCTATTCATACCACCATCTATTTATCTTAAGTATGAAGCGGGCCCGACGGGGTTCGAACCCGCGACCACCTGGTTAAAAGCCAGGTGCTCTTCCAGACTGAGCTACAGGCCCATTTGAACGCTTTAACAGGAGTGGCTTCGCTGAGACCAATTGATATGAAGAAATTACAAAAACTCAAAGTCTCATTCATCTCCAATATGTCAACCATCACCTTTTACACCATCAATTGGCGCCCGGGCCGGGATTCGGACCCGAGTCACAGGAGTGACAGTCCTGTATGATGGACCGGACTACACCACCCGGGCATACAATGTTGAGGTAAGTGGCCGGCAGCGTCTCGAGGTTCCCACCTAAGGTAGTACCACTCGAATCGCAAAGAGACTTTACTTCTGGGATCGGAACGAGACCAGGTGTGACCCTCCCGCTATGACCGCCGTACCGGACATTGTGTTATCATTCCCCTTTTTAAACTTTTCGGTATTCAAATTATTTGGAAATAGCCTATATAAATTTTAGGGTTTTTGGAGACATATAACGGGGTGAGTCCCCAGATTCGGAGCTCTGCGCTAGGCAAATATCATGCCAAGCGGCATATTCTCGAGATCCCAGGGGAAATTTCATGCGAGGAGAATGTGATCCTTCGAAAATCGTTCTGCCTTACATCGCCTTAGAATAGCTAACCTGTCGCCTCTCCGATCCTTCTTGAGACGTCCTCGAGGAATGGCGTGATGTTCTCATGCGGGACGAATGCGCCGCATGCGCAGGCATGGCCACCGCCTTCCCCCCCATATTGCTCGGACACTTCCCTAAGTATCTTGCCCATGTTTATCTTCCTGCCGATGAGCAGCTTTGAGCATCTCAGGGACACCTTGATGTTGCGGTCGTCCGTCGGAGTATAGCCAATGATCGGCGTGTAGGGATCTATGCCCTCGGATCCCAGCAGCAATCCCGCAACGGTGCCCACCAAGGTATCCGATATGCCGGTTCCATCGAAGTATTGGAGATTGTCCATCTTCTCTATACCCCTGGACTCTATGAGGCCTATGCCTCTTGCGAGCTTTCTCCTATGTGTCTTTAGCAGGCTCATCAGCTTGTCGAAGTATATGCCCCTGTTCCCCTTGGCAACTTCCACCCCTATGTCCGGAGCACCGTTCCTCCCCGCGGCATTTAGACATGTTGAGAACTCGGTCGCATCTCGAAGCGGCGAGTATGGCTCCTCCCCTTCCAACGTATAAGACTCTCCGAACACAAGCTTGGGCGCCAGATGGACAAAGTCCCCAGGGAGCTCGCTTAGTATCCTCCTGATAAGCTCTGTCCCCAGTACTTGCTTCTCCTCGAAGGAAAGGTCGGATGGGGTCCTCCAGTCCTCGTTCCTCAAGGGTATCCCAAGAGAGGACAGTAGGGCGATGCAATTCGATTCATTTCCAGTGACCCCCGGGACGGGGGGGTCGGAGAAGTACTGGAGCGCCTTGTATATTGGTCTTGTGAATCTGCCATAGAGCCTTAGGTCTGGCGATGCGGCGACACTGCCATTAGATATGCCATCCTCCAGTATCGATCTGTTCGCGCCCTTGAGGGACCCCCATATGTTCTGCATGTCGCCGACAGCACCCACGATGGCCAATGGGGCAAGGTCCGTATTGGACCCATCCAGCGCCTTGGCAAAGTAATAGGCCATGCCGCTTCCCGAGATCTCATCACCGCCATCCACGCCTGCAAGGAATGGATTGAAGTGGCAATCATAGAGGGACTCCGTGAACTGGTGATGGTCGATTATGGTGATCCTCGAATCGGGGAAATAGCGCCTTATGGTGTTCTGCTGTCCGCTGCCAATGTCGCAGAATATCATGTTCTCGAAAGGCTCTATCCTTGGGATGTCATTGATCTTGACACACTTGAAGCTGTGCTCAATCCCTGCCCTTTCCAAGGCCTTGGATACTATGGCGCAGCTTGAGATGCCGTCGGCATCCATATGGGACGCGATCAGGAAATCATCGTTGCGATTCTCGATGACGTTCTTGGTGCACGACCTGGCCAACTGGAAAAGGTCCATGTAGAATCTTGGGTCAGCTGCCAATATAAGCTTTTACTTCATGCCCTGATACGGGATTCGTTCCAGAACGCATCGTCCAACTTGTTGGATTCCTCGGAGATCAGCCATTCCGAAAGTTCATTCAGCCTTTCCTGTATCCATGAGTTGCCCTTCCTCTGTGACCGCTCCCAAAGAAATGACAGATAGTCCCCGAGGGACTCGGGATATTCGATATAGTCCTTGTCCAAGAGCTCGTAAAGGTAAGGTTCCCCCCTATCGTTGCAGTCTCCACCTATGCTGGCATACCTGATATACCATCCTGTGCTCGTTATCTTGATGCCATAAATGTTCTTATGGCCCCACTTCTTGGACAATACGGTGAATTTCATAAAAAATGACCCTCAATTCTAGTATAATGCGTTAAAGAATAAATATTTATCTAAATAATCGATAATATTCTTTTAATTTCCTTTATAATTGAAATATTCGAATAATTCAAATATTAAAAAAACAGTTCAAAAAATATA
>JAFGGT010000059.1 GCA_016930445.1 Candidatus Methanofastidiosia archaeon
AAATATCTATTAAGACAATATAATTATAATATTAGGAAAAAATTTATATAGTATTCTATTGGGTTTATCCTAGGTGTCAGGAATGATGAAAAAATTATTTTTGGCTTTGATACTTATAATAGGGATCTTGTCATCTGGTTGTATAGGCGGTGGCGATGAGGACACCAATCCCATCGTAGAGCTCGTCTATATGTCTGGATGTGGCAACATGCCCTCTGCACTGGCAAACGGCCAGATAGACGCATATATCGCATGGCAGCCGATGGTCTCGGTCGCAGAGGTGGCCGAAGTTGGAAAGGTGCTTTCATATTCAGAGGACCTTCCACCTGATGGCCAGTGGAGCAATCACCCGTGCTGCTGCTTGGTGGCCACCGACAGCTTCATATCTGGCAATTATGATATCGCCAAGTACCTTACAATGCTTATGATCGCCGCCGACTCTTACATTGAGACGCATATCGATGAGACCGTCACGTACTGCGCGGATTGGCTGTTTGGTGGAGAAGAGCTCACATTCGGGGACATAACAGTCGACTCCTACGACGTCGAGGAATTGTCGATCGAGACGATAAGATTCGTGACAGAGCCATCTGAGGATTGGTTGGGGGGCATAGAGCTGTTCGTAGACTCCCTCAAGGAGATAGAGATGGTCACAGACCAATTGATGGAGCTCGAGGGAGAGGACCTCCTGGACAAGCTGCTGTATCTTGACCTCTACTACGACGCCAGTGACGAGCTTGAGAGCGGAGAGTATCTGAGCGAGGAAATGGTAGCGGACAATGTGCCAACAGCAAGATTCGGGTATCTGCCCTCAGACCATGATGCCGCCCTTTTCGTGGCAGCTTACGATTGGGAGTACTTCAAGGACAACTACGGGATCTATCTTTACTCCGAGGATCCTGGCGAAGGCCTATACTACGACCTTATAGTGAACGACACGGTAATTGCCAAGGTCGAGGTGATAGAGTTCGCCGCCGGATCAGCTGTGATGACCGCCGCCAGCCAGGGAAATCTAGACTATGCCATCATTGGAGCCCCACCGGCAATAATGTTCATAGACCAGGGTTCCCCTTCTAAGATAATATCACCCATTCAGACAGAGGGTTCAGGGGTAGTGATCTCCAATGACATATCTGCCGACAATTGGGATGAGTTCATCCAATGGATAGAGGACAGCTACAAGGACGGCAAGGTAGTCAAGATCGGAGTCCCGATGCTGGGCGCCATACAGGATGTCATGATCAAATATTCCCTAAAGGATTCTGGAATCGAATTCCAGACATAATCCTTTTTCTTTTTTATCCAGAAATCTTTTTCGCTGCCCTTATGATTGCATCCTCAAGCGCGAATTTGGGCATCATCGTAATAACAGGGATCTTCACTATCTTGTCGATCGTGGGAGACACTATTGGAGCGCAGACTATTGCCAAGGCACCGCCCCTTTCGGCATTCACGGCAGATATGATCGCATCATCCATTGTTACGGCTGAGAACTCCCTTACCAAGTATTCGTTATCTCCCATCTTTATGGTCTTGTGAGGATACATTGAAAGCACTGAGCGGGCTGCAATGACGGCTATGAAAGGTTGTTCGGTCACGTCCTCCAGTCGCTTTAGCGCCCTCAATATGTCCCTGATGGCCTTTAGCGTCGGTTCCCTGTTGCCATCAAAGATCTTGTAAAGCGTGCTCTTTGGGATTTTTGAATATTCCGCAAAGCTGGAGATGGACATGTGCTGTTCGTCATATATCGTCGCTTTCAGGGTCTCTATGAATCTCTCATGCGAGATGGCAATCGAATAGAGAACATCGATATAAGTCATTATAATACCCCTAATGTAATATTATAGACTTTTATTTATACTTTTGGGTAATATATAATGCCTAATTAAGAAAAATGCGATGAAGAAAGCTTTTTAAACGCATATCTGGAAGTAGTCATGAACTACAGGCGCATATCTACTTTGAATGCGTGCAGGTGCAGTCCATGAATAAAAGGATCATCAAGCTCATGGTTCCGTTGGCCGTCCTGATAGGATGGGAGTTGATCGCGATGTCGATCGACAATCCCTGGAAATTGCCCCAATTGGGCAAGATCATTACAATCCTCATACATCCTGAAAAAAGCCTCCTAGGAACAGGCTCTCTAATAGAGAACACATACTTCTCCCTAAAGCGGGTCGCCCTAGGGTTCGGATTGGCATCACTTGTGGGCATTCCCCTTGGCATAGGCATGGGTTGGTCTAAAAGACTGGGGGACCTTCTTGACTATATCATAGAGGTCCTTAGGCCCATACCCCCACTTGCCTGGATCCCGCTCATACTCGCGTGGTTGGGCTTGGGGCTCAGGTCTGCCGTCATGATAATTTTCATCGGTGCCTTCTTCCCCATCCTTATAAATACCATCGAGGGCGTCAAAAGCGTCAATCGCTCGCATATAGAGGTCGCAAAGACGTTCAATGCAGATGATTATGACATTCTGAGAAAGGTCGTCGTCCCGCATTCTTCGCCATACATGGTAACAGGGCTTAGGATAGGCATGGGGATAGCCTGGATGTGCTTGGTGGCGGCCGAGATGATGCCGGGCATCGCCCCCTCCGGCCTTGGATACCTAATATGGCAGGCCAATACCGTTGGCCAGATATCCATAATAATCTCCGGCATAGTGTATATAGGGGTGATAGGACTGCTCATAGACAGGACGTTCAAGTTCATTGAAACCAGGTATTTCTCATGGCGGGAGGTCAAGGGCTGATGTCAGACAATATCAAGCTTGTGATCAAGGGCTTGGAAAAGACCTTCGTATCAGAGAAGAAGAACAAGGTAGAGGCAGTAAAGGATATGTCCTTCAGCATCAGGGACGAGGAGTTCCTCTGTATAGTGGGTCCCAGCGGGTGCGGAAAGACCACACTCCTTAGAATGATAGCAGGTCTAGAGAGGCCTACTTCTGGACAACTTGAATGGAAAGCAGGAGAGGATGAGGACCATAGGGTAGGATTCGTGTTCCAGGACGATGCACTCTTGCCATGGAGGTCCGCCTATGGAAACATCGCATTCGGGCTCGAGCTCTTCGGAAAGCCTAAAGAGGAGATTGATGCAAAGGTAAAAGAGCTCATCAATCTAATGAACCTGAAGGGATTCGAAAGCTCTTATCCAAAGGAGCTGTCTGGAGGAATGCGAAAGAGGGTGGCCATAGCAAGGGCCCTTGCAATAGACCCTGAGATACTACTGATGGACGAACCCTTCGTTTCCCTGGACGCCCAGACCAGGAACGTGCTGCAAAAAGAGCTACTCAAGGTGTGGGCAGACAAAAAGATCACAGTCATATTCATCACCCACAATGTGGACGAGGCGGTATTCCTTGCTGACAGGATACTCATACTCACGCCAAGGCCGACGTCTGTAAAGGAGGAGGTCGTCATCAAACTGCCGAGGCCAAGGGACAGGACCGATTTGGAGTTCATCGACATCAGGAAGGATATTCTCTCAAAGATTGATTAGAAGGTGTAAAATTGCTCGATGAGATTGTTAGGACCATAAGGACTTACGACGGAGTAACGAGGAAGAATCCCATATGCAAGCTTGTCGACTGCTTCTCTGAAGTCGATGACTTCGGAAAGACGGTGATATCGTTTGGCGATGATTGTGCCGTCATCAGGAATGATGACCATTATCTGTTGTTCGCCGCAGATGGCATATGGACAAAGCTGATGGAAAACGACCCAGTCTGGGCGGGGTACTGTGCAGTTCTAGCAAATGTCAACGACATCTATGCGATGGGCGGAAGGCCCCTTGCCATGACGAACATCCTCTCACTGACGGAAAACGATGGATGCAGCGATGTAATAAGGGGCATAAGCATGGGTTGCAAGAAGTTCAAGGTGCCAATGGTCGGGGGTCACCTCCATCCTGACACCCAGGCCATGTCGCTCTCAGTCTCCATAATAGGCAAGGCAGAGAAGGTGCTCACGTCATTCGATGCAAGGCCGGGACAGGACATCGTCATCGCGATCGACATCACCGGAGAGAGGCATTCCAACTTCCTGAACTGGGACTCCACAAGCATGAAGGAGCCCGAAGTGGTCGTGAGCAGGCTCGATAAGATGGCGGTAGTTGCCGAGAGAGGCCTAGCTACATCTGCCAAGGACATATCCAATCCCGGACTTCTGGGCACGATAGGGATGCTATTGGAAACGTCGTCGGTCGGGGCAACGATAGACGTTGACAGCATACCCGGACCAGAGGGCGTCGATATCCAGGACTGGGTCAGGATGTATCCCGGATTCGGATTCATAATGACATGCGATAAGGAAAACACTGATCTTGTCATAGATATCTTCAGGTCCGAGAAAGTTGAATCCTGCGTGATCGGAAAGGTGGAGAAGGGCAGCTTGATGTCGCTCAAAAGCGGCGATGAAAAAAGAACGCTTTTCGACTTCTCTAAGGACATAATAACAGGCATCAGGCCCTAGATCTCAAAATGCATCTGATACCATATTATAACAGTCTCGAGGCGTAACATTTATTCATGTCATCATAACTTTCTTTTTATAATCTCAAGA
>JAFGGT010000013.1 GCA_016930445.1 Candidatus Methanofastidiosia archaeon
ATTTTTTCAGTTTTCCAAAATGCCCTTGGCCTTTTCCTCATCGAACATGCCACACCTGCATAGCCTAATGAGGAGCTCACCCCATCTCGGATCCTGAATGAATATTGACTTGAACAATGCCTTAGCCTCTTTATCTTCCCCTGCCTGGGAAAGCGTCACCGCCCTCCAGAACTTGATCTCGATGTTGTCTGGGCAGATCCCGCTTGCCTTCTTATAGAGTTCGAATGCCCCGGCAGCATCTCCCTTTCCCATGAGATCCTCCCCCTCATCGGCAAGCTTGTAGGCCTTGCTGGTCTTGAGCAGCCTTCCAAGCTCTTCCAGCGGCCGGTCGCTGTCCTCCACCCTAAGGTCCATTATCTTGTCCTGCCAAGGCTCTTCTGAACGCTCTATGGTGCAGATAACTATGGCTGCGGATTGCATTCCTCTGATGTCACCGCCCTCTGCCTCGGCAGCCTCAAGCGCCTTGAGGATCCTAACATCCAGTGCCTTCCCTTCGGACGCTTCGTAAGCATCGGCCATGGCGTCCCAGACGGTGTCCTTACCCATCATGTTGGCCTGGCAGGAAAAGCCATCCCCTATATGGTGCCCGGCCTCTGGGATGCACGATGACCCTGTATGTGCATGGACATCGCCCTTGGCGTCCAGTAGGGCCACCTGCCTTGCCTCGGGGCAAGAGTCATCGTCTATCAGGCATTCTAGGGCCTCCATCGGGGAGAGGCCGAGCGCAATGAGGTCGAGCCCCTTTGGGCCGTAAGAGACATTGACCATGGCCTGGGTAGCAACGACACCCACACCGGACCTCGTCCATGGCACGACAGAGCCCACTGAGAAGTAGTGGGATTGCACTCCCACGCCCATCAGGCCTGCTCTCCTGTCCATGGCCACTATTGAGTAGGTCAATCTATCACCTATATCGGTGGCGGGATAAACCCCTTCTTCATCATCAGCTGGGTCTCGTCCCTTGCCTTCTTGATCATCTCGCTGGCATGCTCCAGCATCTCTTCCTTGCTCAACCTCTTTTTGGCGACGCCCTCCTTGATGGCCTGCAGACCGACCGCAGCCGCCTCCCTGGGGAAGACCTCCCACTCGTCCATTGTGGGAACGATGTAGTTCTCGCTAAGGCCCTTCTCCTCGGCCATCCCAGCGATGGCGTTCGCTGCGGCTATGCACATGCCGTCAGTGATGGTCCTTGCCTGCACATCCAGCGTCCCCCTGAAGATCCCAGGGAATCCCAGCGAGTTGTTAATCTGATTCGGGAAGTCGGAGCGCCCTGTGGCTACTATCAGCGCGCCTGCCTCCTTGGCCTCCCAGGGCCATATCTCAGGTATCGGATTCGCCGTGGCAAACACAATCGAATCCGTGGCCATCGGTTTGATGTCCTCTGGCCTGATAGTTCCAGGCCCAGGCCTTGATGCCGCTATCAGTATGTCCGCGCCATCGGCCGCATCCCTTATGCAGCCATCCTTCTGCTCCCCGTTGGCGTTCACGCACATGTCCCACTTGTAGGGGTTCTCGCCCTTGGCAGCTTCAAGGTCCTTTCTGTTCGGTGAGAGTATCCCCTTGGAGTCCACCATTATGATGTTCTTCTTCCTTATTCCAGCGGACACGAGGAGCCTGGATATGGCCATGTTCGCAGCGCCTGAACCGACCATCGCCACCTTCGTCTCAGATAGCTTCTTGCCGACGAACTTCAGGGCGTTGATGGCGCCCGCGACCTCTATCGTGGCAGTTCCCTGCTGGTCGTCGTGCCATACAGGTATGTCCATCTCCTCCCTGAGCCTGTCAAGGATGTAGAAGCATTTGGGATTCGATATGTCCTCGAGATTTATGCCCCCAAATGACGGCTTGATGAGCTTGACAGTCTCGATGATCTTCTCAGGGTCCTTTGTGTCAAGGCAGATGGGATAGGCATCCACTCCCCCCAGGTACTTGAATATGAGCGCCTTGCCCTCCATCACGGGCAGTGCGGCCTCTGGGCCTATGTCGCCAAGCCCGAGAACACGTGTGCCGTCCGATACCACGGCCACTGCGTTCCATTTGTTGGTATAGCTGTATACCAGCTCCTTGTCCTTGTGGATGGCCTTGCAGGGCTCTGCGACGCCTGGCGTATACCAAATGGAGAAGTCGTTCAGGTCCCTGATAGCCACCTTGGAAGCCACCTGTATCTTCCCCCGATAGAACGGGTGCAGCCTCATGGCATCCTGGCCGGGCCTATAGGCCTTCTCCAACAATTCCTCCTTTGTCGTCTTATTCATCTCTACCAATCTCCATCGTCTCCTCTATTATCTCTATGAGGTCCTTGGTCCTTCCAAGGCATGAGCCTGAAGCGGCGATGGAGTCGTCGATATGCTGTTCGCACCAGGGGCAGCAAGTGATCACATACTCGACATCGAGCTTGTCGAACATCCTTATCCTCTCCTGGCCCACCTTTATGGCGACCTCAGGCCTTCCGGTCTTGACGCCGCCGCCACTGCCGCAGCAATGGCTGTTCTCCCTGTTCCTTTCCGTCTCAATGAGCTCCAGCCCAGGGATCGCCTTGATAAGTTCCCTTGGCGCATCGTAGACGCCCGAACCCCTCCCAAGGTGGCAGGGGTCGTGGTACGACACCCTTATGTGGTTCTTCGGCAGGTCCTTGAACTTAAAAAGGCCCTTCTTATACGCATCGAGCAAGATCTCCGTGACGTGCCTCACCTCAATGCCGTAGTCGCCGAAGAACTCCTTGTAATCGACCGCCCATGACTTGTGGCAGCCTGCGCATGTGGTCATTATCGTCTTGACGCCTGCCGCCTTCATCTGGGCGATGTTCGCCTTCGCTATGGCATCGTAGGCCTTCCTCTCGCCTACCTTGAGCAGCGGGCTTCCGCAGCAGCCCTCGTCCTTTCCGAGGTAGGCGGGCTCGATGCCGATCCTCTTCAGTATCTTTATGATATTTGATGGCACCCTCTCGCCGAAGAGAAGCGACGGCGAGCAGCCAGCGTAGAACATGAGCTCCCCCTTGTCCTTGAGGTCGAATTCCTTGGCCCACTTCGCCCTGCGGGCGCGGGGCATTATCCAGGGGTTCCTGTAGTTCTTTATGCTCTGCACGAGCGAGTTGTGCGAGTCGAGCGGCCCCTTCCCCTCATCCACGGCCAGGGCCCTCATATGCTCGATGGCCTTCTCGGGTATCTCGATGTCCTGGGGGCAGACCTCCCAGCAGTTGCGGCATGTCGTGCAGTGATAGAGCCCCTCGTTCAGGGCTGTGTCTACGCGCTCGCCCACGTCGCGGAGGTCCACCTTAAGCTCGCAGAGCTTTCTCATGACCATAGGTCCGAAATAGTCGTCCCAGACCTGATTGACGACAGGACATGCCGACACGCAACACCAACATTCGATGCACTCCCTGAACTTCTTGACATCTGCGATGTCCTCGGTCTTGAGCACGTCTGGCCTCTCGTATTTCCCCTCCCTCTTGAGGTAAGGTTCGCATTTCATGAGCTTGTCGTAGGCCTCCCCAGGGTCGATGACTAGGTCCTTGATGACGGGGAATATCGGCAGGGGATCGAGCGTTATCGCCTCATCCGTTTCCTTGACCTCCTCCTGGCATGCCAGGACGGCCTTTCCATTCACCAATATGCTGCACGAGCCGCACTGGCCGGCGCGACATATCCAGCGGTAGGAGAGGGAACCGTCGATGTTGTCATGAATATGATGCAGGGCGTCCAACACCCTCATTCCGGGCGTGTAGGGCACCTGGTAGGTATCGTAATGGCCCTTTTCGTCATTGTCGGGGTCGAATCTGTATATCTTCAGCGTTACTATGCGTCTCCCCTCCTCAAGACGGGCTTAAGCTTAGTGATCGTGACAGGCCTGGAATCCATCGTTATCTCACCGTCCTTCAAGCGCGACATGATGTTCACAAGGCCGATGGCATCGTTTCGCTTCGGATGGTCGCTTCGGAAGTGAGCCCCCCTGGATTCCCTCCTCGCCAAGGCGCTCATCATGACGGCCCTTGACACAAGCGTCATGTTCCTGAGCTCGATGAAGTCTATCCATTCAAGATTGAATCTTCTGCCCTTGACCACGCGGACGGGCTGGGACTCTATCTCCCCTACCGCCTTGAGCCCCTCCTCCAGCAGCGCCTCGCTTCTCACTATGCCAGCGTGCTTCCACATGACCTCCTGCAGCCTTCCTATGAGGGCCTGCGGCCTCTCTCCATCGCTTTCGAAAGGCGCTTCCAGCCTCTCTATCTCCCGCCTAGCGTCCTCCTCATCGCATTCGGGCATGCCCCTTCCTAGGGCGTGTCTAGCTGCAGCCTCTCCTGCCCTCTTTCCGAATACCTGGGTCTCGGCAAGCGCATTCCCCCCCAGGCGATTGGCGCCATGCACGCCGGCGGCCGTCTCACCACAAACGAAAAGGCCGCTTATGTCCTGGCTCTCGCACGTGTAGGGGTCGACCTTCACGCCGCCCATGAAGTGATGGGCCGTCGGAGCGACCAGCATTGGCGTCTCCGTTATGTCAACGTTCGCGAACTTCTCGAACTGCTTCACCATCCTGGGAAGCTTCTCCATGATGTGCTCCTTGCCCTTGTGCGTTATATCTAGGTAAACGCCCCCCATCTCGGTACCGCGCCCCTCCTGGATCTCGGTGTAGATGGCGCGTGCGACCTGGTCCCTGGGTGAGAGCTCCATCTGGTCGGGGTTGTACCTGGACATGAATCTCTCTCCATCCTTGTTGAGAAGCACACCTCCTTCCCCCCTGATGGCCTCGGTGACGAGTATCCCCCTGGCAGATGCGGGATAGACCATGCCCGTCGGGTGGAACTGCGTCTGCTCCATGTCCTGAAGGGTGGCTCCAGCCCTCATTGCGATGGCGTATCCGTCGCCCGATGCCTCGTGCGGATTGCTCGTGACCTTGAAGACCCTTCCGGCCCCGCCCGTCGCCAATACCACGGCCTTTGCCCTGTACAATTTGTAGGTGCCTGTCCTGAAATCGAGGCCAAATGCCCCGCATATGCTGCCACTGCGGTCCTTGAGGAGCTTTGTCACGAAGACCTCTGAGTGGTACGCAATGCATCTTCTCCTGGCCTCCTCGACAAGCGTCATTATCATCTCATGGCCGGTGCTGTCACCCACGTAACATGTCCTCGGGTGCGACTGACCTCCAAAAGGCCTCTGCGCGATCCTCTCTCCGATCCTGTCAAAGACCGCGCCATATCCCTCCAGGTCGTATACCCTATCCGGCGTCTCCCTTGCCAAGAGCTCGGCCATTATCTGGTCGTTTAGAAAAACACCCTCCTCCACCGTGTCCCTGAAGTGCTCCTCGATGGAGTCGTTGGGATCGCGGTGCGCCAAGGCCGCGTTTATGCCTCCCTCTGCCATCACGGTATGCGCCTTGCCCTCCAGTGTCTTTGAGACGATAAGGACATTTGCGCCAGACTCGTTCGCCTCTATGGCCGCCCTGGCACCCGCACCTCCGCTGCCTATCACTAGAACATCGCATTCAATAGTATCCATCTAATCAATTCCAAGCTTGCTCTTTATAAAAGGTAGTCTTTTGTCTATGTATTCGCCGACCTTCTCATATAAAGAATTGCCATGGGCATCGATAGCGACGGTAAGCGGCCCAAAGTGTGAAACGTCAAGCTCCCATACTGCCTCTGCCATGCCAAGGTCCTCCCAGTGGACGCCCCTGACATCCTCTATGCCTTTCGCGGCTATAACGGCCGCGCCCCCGGTGAGGGCCAGGTACACGCATCCGAATCTCTCCATGGCGTCGATCGTTAGCCTTGACATGCCCCCCTTGCCTATTATCGCCCTGACGCCGAAGCTCTCTATCACCTCTGGCTCCAATGTGCTCATCCTGAAGCTTGTTGTCGGGCCGGCTGCAACAACGGCCCACTTCTCCCCTGATCTTCTCATGATCGGGCCGCAATGGAATATCGCCGAGCCGTTCAGGTCAAAGGGGAGCTCCTTGCCCTCCTTATGAAACTCCAGCGCACGCATGTGGGCCTCGTCCCTGGCAGTGAATATCCTTCCTGTAAGCTTGACGCTCTCGCCTATCATCAGCCCCTTCACGTCCTCTAGGGAGAGGGGCAGCTTCAATTCTCTCATAGAATGTCCAACCTCCCATCTTCATAGGCCCTTAGGGTCGCCCTTCTTGCGGCCCAGCATTGGATGTTGACAGCCACAGGCAGGCTCGCCGTATGGCATGACGCCTTGCCCGCCCTCACGCCAAGGACGGTCGTCCTCCCGCCAAGGCCCATCGGGCCGATGCCTATCTCGTTGAGCGCAACTTCCAGCTCCCTTTCAAGGGCGTCCAGGTCCTTGTCAGGATTGGGTTCGTCAAGGGGTCTCATGAGCGACATCTTCGCAAGCTTCATGCAGAGGTCGGCCGACCCGCCTATGCCCACCCCAACTATGGTCGGCGGGCATGGTTTGCCTCCGGCATCCAAAACGGTATCTAGGACGAATCTCTTTATCCCCTTCAGGCCCTGGGCAGGCGTCAGCATGGCCATCTTGCTCATGTTCTCCGATCCGGCGCCCTTGGGCAGGGCGGTGATCTCGATGTAATCCTCATCATGGAACTGATAGGATATGCATGGCATGTGGAGGCCGACATTGTCGCCCGAGTTCTTCCTTGAGAGCGGGTCCACGGTGTTTGGCCTCAGGGGCACGCTTTCAGTTGCCCTTCTCGTGGCATTGATTATGACCCTCTCAAGGTCGGCATGGACGTCTTTTGGAAGTTTCACGAAGAAGAGTGGGATCCCGGTGTCCTGGCATATCGGTCTTCCAAGCTTTCTCGCAAGCTCGATGTTCTCGATTATGGTCGCAAGCTGGACCTTTGCCACGTCGCTAGTCTCCTTCTCATATGACTTGTTCAGCTTCCATAGGACATCCGCTGGAAGCTCGATCACAGACCTCTTAAGCAATGCGACTATGGCATCCTCAAGCCTGTCCTCATCCATTGGTCATACCCCCTTTGTCTAAGAAAATATATGTCAAGGCATGTTTATATTTTCTTTGATGATATGTGGGCAGGAAGCTGATGCCATTTATAAAAAGGGACGGATGGCCCGCTCAGGGCCTATAGTACCTGCCTTCATCCGAGAGGAATATCTGCTTCCTTTCCAAGAGATTGTGAACGTAAATCCTGGTCTTCTCTTCGCTCCAGTTCACATTGAAGAGTATCTCCTCAATCGTCATTGGCGTTTTCCCCAGCATCCTCTTTAGATCCTCGAGATCTTGCTCAATCTTAGATTCCAAGCCTATGATGGCCCTTCACCTCCTTGGTCATTATGCCATATATCAAATGGATCTATCATTCCTATAACATGATATTCTGCTATATAGGACCATTATTCCGATTATATAAATAATATTCAAATAAATAAATATTTAATCCCATTTCAGAAGGATACTTGTGCAAAGTGTGCTCACACAATATATTTTTATTTGTCAAATCCAGAAAAAAAGAACTACAGAGTAATTTTGGGTTATTGGATAATAGCTCTTCTTGCCATTCATTGGCTATCCGGTAAGGTGATATTTTGGCTGAGGAATTGAAATGGTTCTTGAAAGAAGCCGTAGTGGACAAGGGGCTTTGCACCTATTGCGGGGCGTGTGCTTCTGTGTGCCCCTATGGCATAATCGAATTCAACGAGAATGGCCCATATATAAAAGAGGAATGCTTCCGAAATGGAAGGGGCGCATGCAAGGACGTGTGCCACAGGATGATGACGGATGCTGCGAGGATTGGTCTAAACGTCTTCAATTTCAAGGCCAAGCCGCCAACCGTGGTAGGCCAGTATGAGAAGGCCTTTGCCGCAAGGGCCACTGATCCCAAGATCAGGGAGCGGGGACAGGATGGCGGGGCAGTGACCGCCCTGCTCTCATACCTGTTCGACAAAGGCATAATCGATGGCGCAGTGACGGTCTCGGGCATATCGAAGCCACACAGCTGCATAATGACAAGGAAGGAGGACCTCTTATCTAGTCAGGGGGCAAAATATGCGGCCGTTCCGGTAATGAAGGCTCTCAGGGATTCCGAGGAGCTTAAGAGCGTAGCGGCGGTCGCATTGCCGTGCCAGACATATGGACTCAGGAGAACGCAGTACTACAACGGCTTAAACGTTCATCCGAGGGAGATAGGGAAGGACGCCGAGAAGGCCTACATCCCGAACATCCCATACATAATAGGCCTTTTCTGCATGGAGAACTTCAGGTTCGACAAGATGGCCGATGCCCTCAAGAAAGCGGGCGTGGACATTGAAAAGGTCAGCAAATACTCTATACACATGGACACCCTGATAGTGACGACGGAAGATGGAGAGGTCGAGATTTCTCTCAAAGACCTTAGCGACTGCGTCTGGGACGGTTGCAAGATATGCAGGGACGCGCTCTCGAGGGTCGCCGACGTGTCGGCAGGGAACATCGGCTCTTCGAGCGGATGGACCACGCTCCTAGCAAGGAACGCCAAGGGGCTTGACCTGATAAAGAAGGCAAAGGACGCCGGTTACATAGAGGTCAGCGAAGAGGTGGACATGGACCTTATCGAGGAGTTCGCCGGATTGAAGATGAAGCACTTCAACAAGGAGCTCAAGAGGAGGTTGAACGAGGGAAAGGACGTGAACTTCTATTGGGGCAGGGACTACCCAGGCGTTCGCATAGAGGTAAACGGGACCTTCTTTGCCAAGGTCAAGACAAAGAGCGGGCTCGTAGATTCGGACTACATGGCCAAGGTGGCAGAACTTGCCAAGAAGTATGGCGATGGCACGCTTGAAGTGACTACGAGAAAGAGCATAGAGATCCAGGGCGTCAAGGGCCAGGACCTTGACGCACTCATGAAGGAGATCTATGAGAGCGGGCTCGCTACGGTAGGCATGGGGTATGCGGTCGCCTGCCCCGGCATGGCATACTGCCCAGAAGGGCTCGTCAGGACAAAGGAGCTGGCGAACGAGATAACGATGAAGTTCGCCCAGAGGAACATGCCCCATAAGATGAAGGTCGCAATAGCCGGTTGCCCGAACAGCTGTGTCAGGGCGAGGGCCCACGACATAGGGATAATGGGTCAGAGAAAACCAAAGGTGGACCTGGAGAAGTGTGTGGGGTGCGGAAGGTGCGGCGAGCTATGCAGGGTAAATGCGATCTCGATCGAGGGCAAGAAGTCCAAGATAAACAGGGACCTTTGCATCAGGTGCGGCGGATGCATCAGAGGCTGCCCTCACGAGGCGATGGTCGAGGACAAGTGCGGCTACTCGCTTTGGATAGGCGGCAATGACGCAAGGCGCCCGACGGAGGGGTATCTCGTAAAGGACTTCTGCACCGAGGAGGAGATACTCGATATGATGGACAGGATAAACAAGGCCTTCGTAAAGCACAGGACCGAACCTGGAAAACAGAGGCTTGGAAATATCATAGAGACCATCGGAATCGGGCCGTTCATGGACGAGTTGAAGGACTAGTTCCTTCATTTTAATATTTTTCTAAAACAGTGCCCCTTTGGGGCCTTTTCATACATTCGTGTAGTTCTTTAGGTAGTCAATAGTAATCTCCCTGTCCTTGGTCCTGTTCAACGTATGCGCAAATGCCTTTGCCATGTTCATGTTGGTTATGATGAAGATGTCGAAGCCAGCGGCGAACGTTGCATAATATGGATTGTGGAACGACTCGCTCTCAGCATTGCCATTCGAGTACCATGGAATGTCTATGACAGCATCGATGGCGCGCTCGGATACCGCATCCTCGAACGATGTGCCTTCGGTCCCCTTAGTGAGTACCGTGCAATCAATGTGCGCGTCCTCGAATATCCCCTTGTGCTCAGGGGTTGTGTAGAGCCTTGCCCCGAAACCTAGGAGTTCCTGGGAGATGTGCACGAGGAATGGCGCCTGAAGCTCGTTGTTGCAGAGCAGGAGAATGCCAAGGGAATTCTTGTCAAGTTGTGGGTTGGCAGAGTACATGGCCTTCTTGAAAGCGTCATAGAAATCGTCGCCTATACTGGCCACTTCCCCAGTGGACATCATCTCTACCCCGGTGACCGGCCTTGCGCCCGAAAGCCTTACGAACGAGAACTTGGGGAACTTGACCCCTTTTTGGATATAATCCCTGATGAGCGGAGGATTGTCCACTAGCGTGTCCTTTCCAAGGACCACCTTCGCGGCCTCCTCCATGAGATTTATGCCATATACCTTGGAGACGAATGGCATTGAGCGAGATGACCTTGAATTGCACTCTATGATGTATACGTCATCCCCGACCACAAGGTATTGGATGTTGAAAGGCCCCTTTATGTTCAGGGCCGAGACGATCTTCTTCGAGTATTCGTGAAGATTTATACGAAGTTGTTCTGACAGCTTCCCGGACGGGGTGACGACGGTGGCATCGCCGCTGTGTATTCCTGCAGGGTCAACATGCTCCAGTATGAAGCCTATCATGTCCCCCTTCCCGTTGTATACGCCGTCGATCTCGATCTCCCGGGCGTTGTCGAAGAACTTGGTCAGGACGACTGGATACTTCTTGGATACCTTCACTGCGTTCGATATGTACTCCTTGAGCTCGTTCTCCGTGTCTGCCACCTTCATGGCCGCCCCTGAAAGGACATAGGAGGGCCTGACAAGGACCGGAAGGCCGACCTTGTTCGCAAACTCAAGGGCCTCCTCAAAGGATGTGGCCACTGTCCACTCCGGCTGTTTCAGCTCTATCGAGTCCATGAGCTTCGAGAACTTGGAACGGTCCTCCGCCTTGTCGATGTCTTGGGGGGTGGTCCCCAGGATCTTGACACCGCTCCTCTTGACAAGGTAGGGCGCAAGATTGTTGGAGGTCTGGCCTCCCACGCCAAGGACGACTCCCATAGGGTTCTCCTTTTCGTAGATATCCAACACCCTCTCATAGGTGAGCTCCTCGAAGTAGAGCTTGTCACTGATGTCGTAATCGGTGGACACGGTCTCGGGATTGCAGTTGACAGATATCACTTCCTCCACTCCCTGGTCCTTTAGGCCCCATATCATGTTGACGGCACACCAGTCGAACTCCACGCTGCTCCCTATCCTGTAGACACCGGAACCAAGCACGATGGCCTTGTCCTTGGCCTCAAAGCTTATATCGTCCTCCTGGGCACCGTAGGTCATGTATAGATAGTTCGTCGATGCTGGCCATTCTGCGGCAAGCGTGTCTATCTGCCTCACCCAGGGCACTATCCCCCAGCCCGTACGGAGCTCCCATACCTCGTTCTCGCCACGATTCAGGGTCTCCCCTATCTGCCTATCGTTGAAGCCGAGCAACTTGGCCCTTCTGAGAAGTGACTTTAGCTCTTCCTGGGATAGGGCGCCCTCATTTCCCTTTATCTGCTTGAGGTATGTGTAGAAGTCGACGATGTTCTTTATCTTGTATAAGAAGAATGGGTCTATCTTGCTCACTTCTGCGATGTCCGCCACTGATATGCCCTTCCTTAGGGCCGAGACTATGTAGAACACCCTCGTCGGCGTCGGCACCTGGCACTTCTCCAGCAGCTTCTCCCGGGACAGCCCCCTCCCGAAAGAGCTGACTATCCCCTTCTTGCCAACGTCAAGCATCCTTACCGCCTTTTGCAATGCCTCCTCGAAACATGTGCCAATGGCCATGACCTCGCCAACGCTCTTCATCTGGGAGCCTAGCACATCGGATACGCCCTCGAACTTCTGCAGGTCCCATCGGGGCATCTTGATAGTTATGTAGTCTATCGCAGGCTCGAAGCATGCGGTGGTCTTTCCGGTGACGCCGTTGATAAGCTCGATGAGCGAATAGCCTATCGATATCTTTGCGGCTATGTATGCCAATGGATAGCCTGTGGCTTTGGACGCCAAGGCCGATGATCTTGATAATCTTGGATTTATCTCTATCACCCTGTATTCCTGCGAATAAGGGTTCAATGCATATTGAATATTACATTCGCCAACTATTCCGGCCTCTCTTACGGCCCTTATAGAGACGGTTCTTAACATATGATATTCTTCGTTAGTCAATGTTTGAGAAGGGCATACAACTATCGAATCCCCTGTATGTATTCCCATTGGGTCGAAGTTCTCCATGTTGCAGATGCAGATGCAGTTGTCCTCGGCATCCCTCACCACCTCATACTCTATCTCCTTCCATCCCCCGACATACTCCTCTATGAGGACCTGCCTTATGAGGCTGAGCGAGAGCCCCTTTGTCACGATCGTGGCGAGCTCCTCCTCGTTGTGGGCGACCCCTGATCCCTTGCCTCCCAGTGTGTATGCGGGCCTTACCATCACAGGATATCCAAGGAAGCCCCTAGCGACCTCCTTCGCCTCACTGAGCTTCGTCACCGTCTTGCTCCTTAGGGTGTTCACATCTGCCTTTTCCATTACCCTCTTGAAAAGCTCCCTGTCCTCTGTCTTCTGGATCGAATCGACCGAGGTGCCCAAGACCGTAACTCCATACTTTTCGAATATGCCCTCGTCCCTGAGGGCGAGCCCCGCATTGAGGGCGGATTGGCCTCCAAATCCCAAAAGGATGCTGTCTGGCCTCTCCTCTATGATGATCTTCTCTATATACTTCCTTGTCAGCGGAAGGAGATACACCTTGTCTGCCAGCCTTGGGTCCGTCTGGATGGTTGCGACATTCGGATTTATGAGTATTGTCTTTATCCCCTCTTCCTTCAGGGCCTTCAGGGCCTGGCTGCCGGAATAGTCGAACTCCCCTGCCTGACCGATACGCACTGCGCCACTTCCTAGGACCAATGTCTTTTTTATCCATTCATGAGCCGGCATCATATCCCCATCATTTTTATGAAACTATCAAAAAGGTAATTTGTGTCCTGAGGCCCTGGACTTGCCTCGGGATGGAACTGAACAGAAAATGCAGAAAGCTTGCTAGACCTCAATCCCTCACAGCTTTGATCGTTCGCATTTATGAACCACATGTCCAGGTCGGACCCCTCCAGAGAATCCGGATCGACGACATATCCATGGTTCTGGCTTGTAATGTAGCATCTTTTCGTCCCTAATTCTATGCATGGCTGATTCTGAGACCTGTGCCCATATGGCAGTTTATAAGTGCTGGCCCCCCTTGAGAGCGCCAAGAGCTGATTGCCCATGCATATCCCGAAAACGGGCAATTCACTTGATATGGCATCGTTGATCGTGGCCCTTATGGAATCGACCTTGTCCGGATTCCCCGGGCCATTGCTTATGAGAAGCCCTTTTGGAGAGTATTCTTCAAGGACATCGTAGGGTGTGTCGTACCTTGCCTGTATGACCTTAAGGCCACGATTGACAAGGGACCTGATGATCCCGTACTTCGCCCCGCAGTCCAGAAGGACGACGGCCTTTTTCGAACTCTCGTTGTAGATCCTTGTGAACTGGGTGCTGACATCCTTGACAAGATTATCATCGGTAGGATTGCCTATGCCCTTGGTCTTGGAGATGATCCTTTGAATGTCAGGTTCGTCATCATAGACACAGAGGGAAGCGGGCATCGTGCCATATTCCCTAAGCCTCTTTGTAAGGCTCCTTGTGTCGATACCCGACATGGCTGGCACCCCCTCCTCATCCAGCCATTGTGGAAATGTTTTCCTAGAGGTCCAATGGCTTGGATTCTCGCATATCTCATGGGCTATGACCCCGGCCGTCTTTATCGAGTCGGATTCAAATGAAGGTGGTATGCCATGCTCCCCATCCTCATAGTCGGCCACCCCATAATTGCCTATGAGAGGGTATGTGAAAGTTAAGAATTGCTTATGGTATGAGGGGTCTGTCATGGATTCCGGATACCCCACCATCCCAGTGGCGAACACTGCCTCGCCTTGATAGACTCCCGTCGGGCCATATCCCCTGCCTCTGTAGATAGTACCGTCCATAAGGACCAGAATTGCCTTTTTTCCATTTTCGTATATCATAGATATAACCCTTTGAGTCTCTTGGCCTTACTAGCTGGTGTTTTAAATTGAGCGCTTAATAAATAGTTTACGTTAAAAAGGCGACAAAAAGAAACAATGTAGTTAGGATAATGACGTATTGTACATATTCTCTTGATATGGAACATCAAGTGTAATTTTGGCTTTACATTATGACCAAATACGCAGACGAAATAATGCCTAAAAGTTTCCCTGCCGTATCGAGGCTCCTTGGCATTGTGTGGGCAGAATCGATTTGAAATACATATGCAAGCATTTAATAGAAATAACAAACTTATACCAACATCTGTAATAAATGTATAATTGTCAGTTATGTCATTCACTGAGAATATATCTCTCTTTTTGAAGTATAAAAAGTTAAGCTTTCAAAAAAAAGGAAAGAGGAAGATGATCCTAGAACCATCCTCTAAGGCGCATCGCCTCGACAACTCGTGAGACTGCCAGAACATATGCTGCTGAACGGGTGTAGATCTTCTTCTCCTCCGCAGTATTGTGAACTGCATGGAAGGAGTTGGTCATTATCTCATCAAGCCTCCTGAACACCTCTTCCTCGGTCCAGTAGAGGCCGGTCTGGTTCTGTACCCACTCAAAGTAGGAAACTGTTACTCCGCCAGCATTGCATAGGAAGTCGGGTATGTCGTAAATGCCCTTCTTCATGAAAATCGCATCTGCATCTGGGGTCACTGGCCCGTTTGCCAATTCGGCGACTATCTTTGCCTTCACATTGCCGGCGTTCGCTCCAGTGATCTGATTCTCAAGGGCGCCAGGTAGCAGTATGTCGCACTCTAGCTCCAGCAGATCCTGATTAGAAATGCTCATGGCCCCGGGGTAATTGATAACCGAACCGTTCTTGCTCTTGAACTCCAATACCTTCGCAGGGTCGAAACCATCTGCGTTGTATATCCCACCCCGTGAGTCCGATACTGCAATGATCTTGACACCCATCTCATTGAGCAGTCTTGCAGCATGATTTCCTGCATTGCCATACCCCTGTATTGCTGCGGTGGACTTAGTAAGGTCGATCTTGAGGACCTTGGCGGCCTCCCTGATACAATAGACTGCACCTTGAGCGGTCGCGCTGCCCCTTCCAAGCGAGCCTCCGATCGCTATTGGCTTACCAGTGATAAGTCCTGGAACGTTATATTGGCACATCTTAGAATATTCGTCCATCATCCATGCCATTATCTGTGGTGTTGTATATACGTCCGGCGCTGGTATGTCCTTCAATGGGCCCACTATCTGTGCAACTGCCCGGATATATCCTCTCGACAATCTCTCAAGTTCCGACTCCGATAGCTCTTTTGGATTGCATATTACTCCGCCTTTTCCCCCACCATAGGGGATGCCAACGACCGAGCATTTCCATGTCATCCAACTAGCGAGAGCCTTTACGGTGTCGATTGTCTCGTCAGGATGGAATCTTATGCCACCCTTGCATGGCCCTCTAGCATCATTGTGCTGTACTCTGAATCCCGTGAAGGTCCTTGTCATCCCATCGTCCATCTTGACAGGTATCCTAACTTGGAGGATCCTCATAGGTTCCTTCATCAGGTCATGGACCTCTGGTTCAATTCCCAGTATTTTTACTGCCGTTTCTAGCTGCATTTGAGCTATTTTAAATGGATTTAATTCCTCAGTCACTATATCAAGTCCTATCTTTTCAATAGTGATTTTAATATCCAATTCAATTATTAAAATCTTTCGGCTTAAAAAATTAAAATAAGAAAAAATATCATCTTAAAATAATATTAATATGATTATTATTCTTAATATTTATTTTAATTGAAGAATTGAACTATTTTTTTGTATTAAAATATTCATTATTATGATAGAATATTCATAAAAGAATATATAAGTGATAAAACCCAATAACAATCCATTTCGGATAAGCATTTATAAATGTCCATTCTCATTTTGACAAAATATCGACAGCAAATAATTATTTATATGGTATATGAGGATATATTAACTACATCATTAGAAAGTGAAAGGTTTTAGAATTGGACCACATATGGGGAAAATCGTATAAGAATATGGTCTTGGACGAACTGAAAAAGAATTGCCGCAGAAGCGACAGGGACATATCAAAAATCATCAATATACACCCCTCCACAGTGGGAAGGATAAGGAACAACCTTGAGGAACAGGGCAACATCATAGGGTACACAGTATGCAGAGACTATCACAAGGCAAAGTATCAGATGTCCCTCATCTGCTTGAAGACCAAATTTATTGATAAGGAAGGGAGCGAAAAGATAGCGTCCTTTTTTGATATAGATTTTAATGATGACGATGAGAATGAGACGATTCTTATCGACGCTTATGAAAGCTTTGGCCTATATGACTACATACTGACCATTGCAACGAAGGATCAATCTGCACTTAAAAGGTTCATGGACAAATTAAAGCTCGTATTGACAGGATATCTCAACGAGGAGATCGATGTCGTCAACATTTCTAAGATATACAAGAAGAACGAAATTGCTTATAACAGGGAAAATGAACTACTATAGGTGATATTATGGAAACTTATCAAATAGCTTTCACGTTAGCTTGGATTATATTCGTCATGATCTTTTCAAGTCTAGCCCTCAGAAGCGGAATGAAGTACAAAAGAACAAAGGAATGGGGATATATAAAACCCCCCGAAAGATTCAAGCACATGTACAAGGACATAGCCAACTATTTCATATGGATCGGCCTGATGGGACCGATACTAGTTATAGTGCTGCTACTTGCGATAAGGTTCATGGTAAAACAATAGGACCATCTCATTCTTTTACCTTATTTATCGTCTCGACCATGAGCTTGCCCAGTTCTATTGCTTCCTTTATCGCATCCTCGTTCTTCTCAGCCTCTCCCTTGCCCTCGGCATAGACCATCAGCCCAAATCCTGGGACGCCGCCATTGCTTATGACCATGCCCTTGTTCGTGAGGAAGAACCCGTCTATTGCGGATAGCGTTGTGTTGTGCCCCCACTTCCATCCGACCGCGACAGACGCACAGATCTTGCCCTTGAAAGACCTTTCCTGGTTCCAGAGCACCTGCTCACGGTCGATGAGGGACTTGAGCGGGGATGTCACACTGCCAAAATAAACTGGCGACCCTATCACTATGCCATCTGCCTCCATCATCTTGTCGAAAAAGAATGCGGCATCGTCGTCCTGAATGGCGCATTCGGCATTTTCGTAACACGATTCACATGCCATGCAAGGCTTGATCTCCTTGTTTACCATCGTTAGAAGCTCGACTTCCGCACCTTCTTCCTTGGCGGATTTCAATACCTCATTAACTATGAACTCAGTATTTCCCCCTACTCTAGGGCTGGCCGATATACCTAAAATTTTCAATTATATCACCTTAATAATATAAGATTTGATTATATAAAGATTTTACGGGTCATAAAATTCAAAATTTGGTTTATTAGAGTTAAAAATAACTTTTTAATGATTTTTATAAAAATAATTTTTAAAATAATTTAAAAATAAATTAAAAATGTGAATTTTCTTCGTATTAAAGGAAGATTATATAATAATCAAGCGAAAAATATAAATATCTATCTTTTTTAATATTTGTATAGAACACACTATGCAATATGGTAATTTTAAGAAGAGGGTGGTAAAATGGTAGAAGACTTTGCAGAGATGGAGAAAAAGTATGTAATGAGGACATGGTCAGCGCAAAAGAACGTAAAAGTAACACCAATTGTAGATGCAGAAGGGTTGTACTTCACTGACATCAATGGCAAAAAGTACATGGATTTCTCCTGTCAGCTGATTGCATCAAACTATGGACACAAGAATGCAAAGGTCAACAAGGCAATAAATGAGCAGCTTGAAAAATACGCATACGTGGCCCCGGCCCTTGGCTGTCCAGCAAGGGCACAGCTAGCGAAGAGATTGGCAGAGATAGGACCAGGAAATTATAGGAAGACGTTCTTCTCTACCTCTGGGACAGAGGCTGTCGAAGCAGCGATCAAGACTGCAAAATACTACACAGGAAAATATAAGATAATATCAAGATACACATCCTACCATGGGGCCTCAGGTATAGCCATATCAGTGACCGGCGATCCAAGAAGATATTACAAGAACGAACCAGGGTATCCCGGTGTGCTGCACACAGTGGACCCATACTGTTACAG
>JAFGGT010000060.1 GCA_016930445.1 Candidatus Methanofastidiosia archaeon
CACCCTGTTGGACAGATGGATAGCGAGCGAGCTTTCGCTGACAATTGAAAAGGTGGAGGACGCTGTGGAATGCTACCAGTTCGCAAATGCCCTTAGGGAGGCAGAGAACTTCATCTGGCACCTGTTCGCAGACAATTACCTTGAAATGATAAAATACAGGCTCTATGAGAAGAGGCTGCCCAGCGAATACATAAAAAACGTTTATGACGATGCCTTGAAGCTCATAGCACCCATACTAGTTCACATAACGGAAGAGGTGCACTCGCACCTGATCGGGGGCAAGAGCATACACAACAGCAAATGGCCTTCAAATTATTCTGTCGATGAGGAATCGCTCAAGATAGGCAGGCTGGCAAAGGACATAATAACAGAGATAAGAAGATATAAGTCCGAGACAGGCATGCCCCTCAACAAGGAGATGGACAAGATCACGATCTTCACCCCCCATGACATCTTCGATGTCATTGACGACATAAAAGGCACTATGAACATCAAAGAGATCATGGTCAGCAAGGACACCCCGGAGTTCGAGGAGATTATCTCCAACGTCACGCCGGAATTCTCCATCATCGGGCCTAAGTTCGGAAAGGACACGTCCACGATCGTCGAGCTCCTGACAGCGCCTGAAAATGCAAAGAGGCTCATCGAGGAGGGCGAGCTAGAGATCAACGGATTCCTTTTGAAAAAAGAGTACATATCCAAGATAGAAAGGGTATATGAACAAAAAGGAAAGAGGGTCGAGCTGATAGAACACCCAGAGTTCTATATCAAGCTCCACTGACCCTTTTCTATTCTATTATGAAGCCAAGCGCCCATTGTGGTAACTCAGGTTCCTCTCCATCCTCAAGGAGCTCCTGCCACTTCTCGTCTGTCAATCTGTCGTCCAGGGGATGCTTGAACTCGAAGTATGAGAACACCGGACCTTGAGCGATGTAGACCCTGCCTTCGACCTGTACAACGACGAAGATCGAGTACGGGTACCCTACAGCTTCCTCAAGCACCATCATGCTGTTCACATCGGTGTGGACATCGGCCACAAGGGCGACGGACGAATCCGCCTCAGATTCATACTTCTCACTGCTCTCCAGCGAGAACGTCGTTATCCCCTCTATGTAGGCGCCTATGTCATTGATTATCCTGTACTCCGACTCTGTCAATGCCTCTCCGGCTATCTCCTTTTCCGATATCTCGATTGCGGACTGCAAGAGCGAATCCAGGTTCTCGTACTTGGAAAGCATCTCTGCCGACAGAAGATCCCTGTCACTGAGCCCATCCTTGGCCATTCTGGTAAGGGACAGCAGCCTTGAATAGAGCAAAGGCTGGGGTTCCACATATCCCTTTGTGAAGTCCTGTGGGGGCATTGCCGTAGCTTCCAGGGTATACGACTGCTTGGCATATAGGATCGTGTCATGCCTAAGCTCGGTCCATGAGCCCAATGCGGTGTAGAGCTCCTTTAGCTCCCAGAGCTCGGATGTCATGAAAGCTGGCCACCCTTCTGAAGCGCTCTCCGAGAGCGATTCAAGGGTGTAGGTCCAGGTTGTGTAGAGGTTCTTTGTCCATTCCTCGATGCCGAACTGGCCTATCTCGTCCTTTAGCATCTCAATCTGCTCATCGTAACCTTCATAGTCAGTATCGCCTTCATCCTCAAGTATTGCCTCGGCATTTTCAAATCCTAGCACACTGAAGACGTCAAGACCCCTTGGAAAGCCCCTGATCGGCCCGGCAATGCTGTTTACTAAAGTGAAAGGTTCACCGTCCCCATAGTACCATAGGACATTGTCATAGACAAGCTCGAAGAACATGTAGGAATCGATTATGAACCTCTGGCCCATGAATCTTAGGCCTTTGGTGTCGTCTACCGGGTCTTCCTGGTCGCTTATCACGCTGGAGTTTATCCTTGGGTCGGGAAGGTCCTTGGCCTGCTCTATGAACTCGTCCAAGAGAGCCTCGTCATTTAGGTCCCCGATATCCACAGTATCCCCATAAACGTCCTTTATCACCCCTGCGTAATCGTAGATCAGGAGGTCGTCGGCGTCCCCGACAAAGAACGATGTGGTGAGGTATATGTCATCCCAGACATCCATCACGGTCCTGTCACCGGCTTTGAGGCCCTGGGTCGACAGGACTAGCAGTATGGCGGCCCTTGTCTGCTCCCGCTCCTTCAGCCTGAATGTCATCCTTCCGTACCACATCATCGCCTTGAAGTATCTCTTGAGCTCGTCGTTCCTTGTGTAATGCCCCCTGGGAGCATACTGGGAATAGTCCTCCCTGTAGCCGAACAGGGGAGAGAAGCTTATGCCATCCGCAGACCCTATCAGCTCTATCTCCTCATCAACGATGTCGCTGACATAACCGGGCACCTCATAGGAGGGGTCCAATAGCTTCATGGCTATTGCTAGGAACGCCACATTGAGCTTGGCGGATTCTTTTACTTTGCCGCTGGAGGAATCATATATTCCATCGGTCCTCTCGATCAAAGCGAGGGTGATATCCATGATACCATATTGGAAGCTCTCCATCTCCGCCATCCTTAGCGAGTAATCATAGAGTATGTGGAAGGAGTGTAGCAACGAGTCGCTTGTGACAAATATTGGTATGCCTGCGTCTTTTAGCTGACAATAGTAATCATGGAAAAGCAGATCATTGCTTGTAGGAGAGATGACAAAACCATATTC
>JAFGGT010000061.1 GCA_016930445.1 Candidatus Methanofastidiosia archaeon
AATGATACGGATATGAAGTTCAAGGACCCTCTCATAGTAATAGACCCGGTTGATCACAAAAGAAATGTGGCCTCCCCCATATCATTGAACACCTTCTCCAGATTTGTGCTTTCCTGTAGAACGTATCTAGATAACGACGATGTCAACATGTTTTTCGGCCCAGAAAGGGGGTATGTCAGAGTGGACGGCGGCAGATTGGTTGTAATAGAACTGCTCTATGATGCCTTTGAGGACATCTTCTATGCACAATGCAGAAGATTTATGAAAGCCATAGAAAAGGCATGCAAGGCCGAAGGATTCACGATATTTAATTGTGGTGCATTCTCAAAGGGCCTGTTCTTTGATTTCGAGATTTCTAAACTTCCAATATGCTTAAAATACAGGGGGCCCGCCCTGGGCAATATCGAGAACATGACCAAGTTCATACTAAAAAACGATGATGTCTTTGCAGAGGACGGCCATCTTTACGTCATAAAAAGAAGGAAGCACAGTGATGTCATCGATCTTATCAATGATATCATTAATGATAAAATAGGCATGGGCGAGCAATTAAAGAAAGCGAATATTAAAATTTTATTGGATAATGAAGCACATAATGCCTTAAAAAATGAGATAGTATATTTTTAGATAATTATTATCTCATCAGATGCACAATCATCGTTTTGGTATATCATGTCACCATTGTGATAGATATAGACCGTGTCAATGACATCGGGCAGGTCAAAGAAGAAAGTCAGACCAGAGATGTCTTTTTGGGAATCGATGGTCAAGATGAGCTCATTTAATGATTCCCTACAATTGATCTCTAGCTCTAAGAACATAATGTGCCATTCTGTATATTCCCTCATCGTTGGCATCCATATATCATTCTCTGAGGTATACTCTAGATAATTTTCCAACATCTCCAGAGCTTCATACCTTCCAGTTGCTTCATCTAAATTGACTAATCTTGGCAGGTGAGTAAAGACCACAAATGCAGTGCCTTTCTTCTGACAAGATTCGAATCTTGTAATCAATTCAAAGTATAAAGTTGAAAAGTTCTCAGAGGTAACGTCCCAGAAGTAATCCTCAGGGAAGCAGGGCACTTCGATGATGTCAATGTCATCACCGAAGAAGGGATGGAAGAATTCCTTAGGATGATATGGGAATACATTAAATATAGAGGCAGAAGAACAATAAAGGAAATCTTCCGATGCTAAGGCCTTGTAAGTGTTAGAGTTCTTCCAGAAAGAGGGCGGTCTAAAGCCGTATATGGGGCCAAATAGTACATTTAGGTCTTCCTTTCCCTTATCTATGAGCTCTAGCTGCTCCTCGTAAGATTTCCCTTTTAACTCCTCTGTGGGGTAATGGGTGTAACCATGAAGCGCCATCTCGTCCCCCGTTGAGAGGCAATATGACAGATAGGATACAAGGTCCCCATTCGAAGATAGCGTGTTGCCCTCGCCCCCATATCTAGGTATGATAAAATAAGTGGATTTTGCCCCATATGTATCTGTGATCTCCTTAACTTTCATGACGTCGTTTGCCGATGTGGCATATGATACATCATCGAACGTTAAAAGGCTCACTCCCTCATGGGCATCGGGATATCTGCCAAGGCTGAAATATTCGAACTTCGTTTCTAGAGGGTCTTCATAAGATGAAAATGGGGAGAAGTATCTTTGAACATTTGATGTATAGAGATAAAAACTAACCAATAATATTAGGAACAGGAAAATAATATATCTTTTCTTTATCATCATTGTCACTTAGACAAAGTAGTCAAGGCAATCGTGTAGAGTGCTATCAACAATTCCTGATTTTCTTCTGAATCGTCCACTAAGGCGGATGCGGCAATTTGCTTCAAGGCTATGCACTTTAGCATTGCTCTTCGTGTCTCTTCGACTTCTTTATCGTTTGTTGACAATCCGTTCACTTCAAAAATCCTTTTGATATTCTGTCTATCAGTTTCAGCGATTTCCTCTGGCGTCATTTCCATTTGTGTGTCACCTTAGGTTTTAGGTAAGCTCTGGATTATTTTAAACTTTTCCATAAGATTTATAAATTCGAGAATGGGGGGTAGATGTGGTTAGATACATTTAAGAAACGATGAAGGTATGTAGTTTTTAAATAGAGTGGAAATCATGCTTTCTTTTGAATCGTCATTCTATGAGATTATAGGAATATTGGCCGTTGCTCTTATAATAATCCTTATCTTACTAATCGCCGTTGGTCTAGTGCAGCTTGCAATATCGATTAGAATAAACAAGTTCATCTTTCCAAGATTCCAATCCTTCATCCTAGATAGCTTCTATTCATTTTTCGAAAGTGTTTTTAACATTTTCAATATGCATCCGGACATTCTCGAAGAGTTCAATATTAAGCTTAAGAATCAGGCCAGCTTGGAAGAGTTCATGAAGGTCCCGCCCTCCAAGAGGATAGTCGTGCTCCCACAGTGCCTTAGGTCCATCAACTGCCCTGCCAGGCTATCAGCTAGGGATGGCATAAAATGCCTGGAATGTGGGAAATGCAAGATAATGGAGTTCGTTTCCAAGGCCGAAGAGCTCGGCTACAAGGTATTCGTGGTGCCGGGCGGCACTTTCGTGAAAAGGATAATAATCAAGGAAAGACCAAAGGCAGTTATTGGTGTGGGCTGTTTCCCAGACCTCGTTGAAGGGATGAAGATCGCCGCAAGGGCTAGGATAGCTGCCCAAGGCGTATTGCTTGAGACAAGCGGATGCATCGAAACGATAGTCGATTGGAACAAGCTCTATGATAAACTATATCTTGGTCTAAACAGAGAGTTCAGGGGGGACCCATGAAGAAGCTAGCATTGTGTCTTGTCCTGTTCATATTATCAGTCTCACTGATATACGTTGGTTGGCAGGAGCAGGATGTAAAAAGATCAAAGAACATCTCGTCCGCATTGTGCCTTGCGTGTTTGGGAATTACAAATACTTCCACAGACGACCTGACTATAGACGACCTTACAAGGATAGAATACTCGGGCATAGTCAATGATATTACAATATACGTCTTCTCAACTGAGACCTGCACCACATGCCCCCATGTCATAGCAATGTGCAGGGAGATTGAAAAGTTCTCAAGCAAGGTGAGCGTGGTAGAGATCAAGCTGGAAGAGGATGAGCAGATGTTCAATGAGATGGCGGAACAATATGGGGTCGAGATCAGCAAGGGCGTCCCCTGGATTACCATCGATAATGGGATCTCCACAATAACTTGGCGATATGAGGAATATCTTGAGGGATATCCAAAGAGCAACGATTCCAGATATATTACCCCCCTAATTGATATGGTGATAATGTTTGGCACGGCATAGGATAAAAAGGCCTGGATTGAAAGTTGCCTGGAAGGCCATGGCGATAATGGGTGCCCTAATCTTGTGTCTAACGATGGTCCTTGGGCTCATCAATCTGATCAAATTCCAGATATACTCCATGCAGACGGTCTTGTTGACCTACTTTGGATTCTTGCTCCTGATCTTTGGCGTCTCAAAATTGCAGAGAAGAAGGTCATCGTTCTTCTTAACGTTCTTCTTGGGCACTACGGCATTGGCATTCCTCGCGACTATGGACATAAATGGATATTTCGGGGACAGGGACCTCTCATTGATGACAGGCGGGACCTTTATTTTCTTGGGATTGGTGGCCCTTATCTCCGTTTTGATAATAATGTCATTTAAGTCCTTGCGCAATAAAAGAAGATTCTATCAGTCCTTCTCTTTTATCCTTTTCAACCTGGGTGCTCTGGGCATACTTGCAAAACACCTGATAGTGCCAGGGCTGCACTGCTATGCATGCCCTTGGGCCACAGCAGGTTGCCCCATAGGGCTTTTACAGAATTGGGTCATCATGGGGCAGATACCCTATTACCTGCTCGGGACCTCTGTGGCGATCTTCACTTTGTTTGGCAGGGCCTTTTGCGGATGGGCATGCCCATTCGGATTCCTCCATGACATCGCAAGCATGATCACCAACGTCAAGTACAAGAAGAGCAATCTCAACAACATCTTGAGCAGGGGGAGAAGGAGCACGGGCAAGCTAGGGATGCTCACATATGTTACAAGGTCGACCGTTCTGATAGCCTTGCTTATCGGAGCTTGGAGATATGCGGAGACCTGGTTCTGCAAGGTATGCCCAGCGGGATTCATAGAGGCCGCGCTTCCCTATCGTCTAAATCACAGCGTTGCGCCGGACCCGCTGTTCGTCTTCAGGGTGGTTATCTTCTTCTCGCTGATACTCATAGCCTTGATAGTATCTAGATTCTGGTGTAGGTACTTCTGCCCGTTGGGGCATTTGGCCGGGCACTTCAATGGCGTTTCTATGCTGCAATTGAACCTAGATGAGGAAAAATGCAATGGATGCGGCCTTTGTAAGAGGGGATGCCCAATGGAACTTGACCCTGAATCCTTCCTTAAGAAAAATCCTAATGGCCGTAATTCTCTCCTATCCCATCTGAAAAGGCTTGTGAACAAAGAGCAATCTAACTGCATCCTATGCGGTGAATGTGTGGAAAACTGCAAAAATGGCGCATTGACCATATCATTTTTGCGCGCGCCAGAGATGGCTGGTGGGGCTGGATTTGCTCACGACATCAAGGCAAGGCTACGTATAGGGGCGCTTTCACAAAAACGTCAACCTAAAGTTGCATATAGAGAGGACGCAATTAGGGAATATGACTATAAGAAGGCGGACAACGTAGGACCTGAGGAGCCCATAACTGAGGAGTATGAATCTGAAGGCCAAGGAGCCCAAAAGGCGTTCCATGCCCCGCCTCAGAGCCGCAGGGACACCTACAAGTGGCCATTCCCAGTCACAATCTATGTTTTCTA
>JAFGGT010000062.1 GCA_016930445.1 Candidatus Methanofastidiosia archaeon
CTGACCGTCAATGTTGAAGTGCCGCCTATGCATGTCTGGGATGGCGAAAGGGAAAGATATATCTTGGGGGCTTCAGGCAATGCGCCTTCTACGGCCTGTATCACATCTATCGTGAACGCTTTCCTCTCCTCGACCTCGTAACCTAGGGCGCTTAGGTAGCATCTGACAATGATGTCGTGCGTCCCAGGGCTCGCATCCAAAGGAACAAGGCCTGGAACCGTTTCGCTTATGGTGATGTCCTGGTATGGTATGAGCTTCATCGGGCCTGCGGGAATGGTCGCCTCGCCGATCGCACTGCCATCGAAGAGGATTTCAACAATGGCCTCCACCTGCCTGTCCAGATCATAGGGCTCGCTGGAAACGTACCTCCCGATAAGTGTTACCGTAACTGCCAATTCGCCGCCCTGCTCTACGACACTACTTCCAAGCTCGTAGCTTAAGGAATAGTCGAAGTCCTCCTCCGCACCTGCCAGAGGCAGCGACCCCAGGACCAGGAGCAGGATGAGAGATGAACATAGAACAAGCTTATAATCCTTATACATTAGTATGGTGATATTGATTAAAAATAAAAGAGTTTCCTAAGTGATCTTAAAGATTAATTATATTTTAATTTATTTTAAATAAATGCAATCCAAGGTCATCAAGGAATGTACCATGTGCAATCCTCGCTACTGTGCAGCCAGTACCCGACTCCGGGCTCAAGGGTCTCGAACTGGCCCTGCCATCCCAGCGTCTCATTTATGTAGTGGGAGTACTCGTATCCCATATCTACAGGATTCCACTTGTATATGTAGTCAACCTCATCCTGGATGCCCTGCAATGCCTCGGATATGCCCATCTCGAACCCATTCGGCCAGCATACTAGATTCCATCCAGCTTTTATATCTATAGAATCTACAATTGCGAGGTCTCCAGAGAGGGCAAACTCTTGGGGGGAGAACGTATGGAACCAGTAACCGTTATCGTTGCCCAAGGTCTCGAACTGGCCCTGCCATCCCAGCGTCTCATTGATGTAGTGGGAGTATTCGTAAGTCCCCAGTTCCGAATCCCATCTGTAAACATAATCGATGTTGTCGATATATCCCTCAAGGACGGTGTCAAGCGTATCGTCGGTGGGCGCATAGCAGAAGGACACGAGATTCCATCCCTTCTGAAGTGTTATCTCGATGTACTTTGGAAGGACTGCATATGTCCCGTTCGACGAAAAGGTGCCTGTTATGGTGTTGCTAATCGTGTCGACAATATAGTTCTCACACTCTATGAATCTTCCGGCATCTGCATCCCAGTGGTAGAGGCCCAAATACTCCTCCCCCATGCCTTCTGGCACGTTAGCCTCATCATAGGTGTTGACGATCTCTATGGAATCCAGATTGCCAATTATAGCCTCATCAAGATTCAATGTGAGGACAGGGCCGATATTATTGCCTTCTTCAAGCCTTGGGTCCCCCTCGGAGGCCATGTAGCAGTATCCCCCTGCGGTGTATGCTGAGGCTTCCACTGTCGCACCCCATCCCGAGTGTGTGAACGTGAATGATGTGCCGTCCATATGCCCCTTGAAAAGGTCTATCTCTATGGATGCCTCATCCTCTATGGCATTTGTGCATACAAGAGCGAATCTGCCGCTTTCCAAAGTGATGTCCTCTGATAGCCAGCCGTTCTCGAACGGCCCCATATCATATTCAGTGCCTTCAAAGGCAAGTTCAGGCCCATTTGGGATCTTCTGGCTTGATTCAATGTAGAGCGCCATCTTGCCTTCCCCAAATCTGGCATCCAGCAATACTGAGACCTTTGGCCCCACATGGTACCTGTCTACCCCGTACGACCCGAGGAAGGCCGCAACGGAAGTGTTTTCCTCGCTCAAGGGGAGAGCATCGAGGGCGGGCACATCCCTGAACTGGTAGTCCTTCTGCTTGAGATTCCCGCATTGGTCAAATATGAATATGTTGTTGTCGCCACCAGCGATCACCTCGAACTTCCCATCGCCATCAACGTCTCCTGCGCAGACTGACAGGAGGTCCTCATCGTTCTCTATGTAGCTCCAAAGTTCGTCGCCGTTGCAGTTGAGGGCCTTTAGATCGGAGGAACCCCCCGAGACCGATACGGCGAACACTATCGAGTAATCGTCATTCTCTAAAATTATGGCATCGTTCGTGACCGCCCCAAGGTCCTTGCTCCAGAGAGTGTCGCCGTTCTTGTCTATACAATGAAGGTCGGTGGAAGATACCAAAACTTCGCCGAAAGTGTCTCTGTCTAGGTCACCACATCCTATGGAATATGCCCAGCCAGGCACTTGAGCTGAGAAGCTGGCCGTCCCTGTCGAGAGAGCGTAGCAATAAATGTTATCTGCTCCCGTCCTCCCAAGGCCTACCACGAGCTCGGGTGTGCCGTCATGGTAAATGTCGTAGATGTCCATCCCACGCACCTGGCAGCCATAGTCCTTAGACCACTCCAGCGTGCCGTTCAGGTAACAGGAGACTCTCCCACTGTAGTCACCACAACAGACGTATGCTCCATATGTGGCCACGGCAGAGACCTTGCCATCGTGCTCGGCATCCCAGATGAGATCGCCATCGTGGCCGTAGACCCTTAGATATCCATCGGCACATCCTGTGGCAATGAGCTCATCACTGACATCGAGGCCGAGCACCTTGTCCTTTGCGTGGTATGGCCCAGCCCAAAGCGCAGAGAGGTCGTAGTCCATCCTATGGAGCGTGCCATCGTCCGTCCCTGCCAGGATCTCGCCATCGACCATCACGACCTGATTCACAACGGAGCTTGTCGCGAGGCTGTCCAGGAGGCCGCCAGTCAGGGCATTGTATGTTGATAGCCCGTCTGCCGCGACGGCCACAATTCCGTCCTCGACATAGATGCTATTTACCTCAGACCCTACATCAACAGGTCCCCAGTTGAGGCTGCCGTTCTCGCCTATCGAATAGACCATGCCGTTCTGGGACCCTGCATAGATCTGGCCTGCTATGAATACGAGGGTATAGTCCCCCACTTCATAGTCCCATGCCTCTGCCCCTGTGTCAGGGTCAAGCATGGACACTTCATCGGACGAGCAGACCACGTTGCCATTGTAGACCTCGACGTCGAACACATATTCCCCATAGGGCTCGCTCCATATCTCTACAAAATCGTCGCCTAGAAGGAACGCCCTTCCGAAATGTATGTCCGATGCGTCCTCATAGCCGGCCCCTACGATGAGCTCTAAGTGCTCGTCACCTGTGACATCAGATGCCATGATATCGAAGATATAGTTGTCTTCTCCTTGAGAGAGGTCCGCCTCCTTCTCCATCGTGAAAGCGCTTCCGTTCCAAGAGTATGCCTCGACCTTTCCCTCTGTGGTCCCGAAGACGTATTCCAAGACATCGTCACTATCATAGTCGCACAGTATGCTCGAGAGCACCTCTCCACCAACGTAGATCACCTCAGGCTGCCCAGCCAGATCCGAGTCATTGTATATGTAGACGCACTTGTCGAATGCGCCGAATATTATGTCCTCGGTGCCATCGCCCTTCAGGTCCCCACTGTAGACCGAGTTCTGTATTGTGCTTCCGTCCCCTCTTTTTGAGCCGATGATGATGTCGCAGGGAAATGAGGCAACGGACGACATATCATATCCTATCATGTCAAGCCCCCGCTCTGTGCCCAAAGCTATCTCTTTATTCCCATCGCCGTCATAGTCATGGACGTTTATTGAGTAAATAGTACCGTAATGGTAGAGGGTCTCGTCTATCAGGGTGTCCGAGCTCGAGAGACCCATTGAGAACATTATTAGAAATAGCAGAATACTGGCATTGACGTATCTTTTCGACCCCATGGATATCAATTCGGATATATTTTGAAAATGATTCTGAGAAGCTAATTAAAATAATTATCCACGTTCTCTTAGGGAAAAGGAAATATGCATCGATCGCCGTGTGCTTGGGGAATACTATAAATACAGACTAAAGACAATTAGGATGGCCATGAAAAGGACCGACCTTGTATCCATGCTGTTCATAATCTGGACGGCGATATTGATACTCTTTGCTAGCGATGCCGACATATCGCTTTTCATAATATTGCTTTTCATAGGGTTCTTGATACTGAGGGAGCTTTTTGACAACGTGCTTTCAAACACCCATAAAGACCGTCTGAACTTTTACCTATACCTGGGCATAATATTCTTTGCGATAACCGTGATAGAGAAGGTAATGGCCATTATAGGTTGATGGCTTCCATAGCTACCTAGCTTACGTTTATCCAGAGGTGCAGGTCCCTGTAGGTCTCGCCTTCCAAGAGGAGCAAGAACTCAAGCTTCATGTTCTCTCCCCTGACGTTCGGGTTTATGTATATCCTCTCTTCGATCTTGCCTTCATGGTCCAG
>JAFGGT010000063.1 GCA_016930445.1 Candidatus Methanofastidiosia archaeon
ATGGACCATCCGAAGGTCCTTGTGGTGGTGGACTCGGGAGATTTCAGGGGCGAATTCGGTGAATTGAGATTCTTTTCGGCAGATGACCTAAAGGTACTCTCAGATGGATTCAGCATACACACATGGCCACTGCCGAACGAACTGGCAAGGTACAAGGGCGATGTGCACATCCTGCTCTGTCAGATAATGGAACCTGATAACGATTCATTCAGATTGGGCCTCAGCCCAAAGATAAGCGATTCAGTGAGAAAGGCGTGCGATATGCTCTACGATCTCATAGGGGTGAACACATGAAACCTACACTTGTATGGGCCGAGATGGCCGCTTGCAGCGGCTGCAGCGTTTCCCTCTTGGACAACTATCATGATGTAATGTCCCTGCTTTCAAATTTTGACATAAAGTATGACACAATCATATGTGACGGTAAGAAGATACCCGATGAGGTGGACCTGACCATCATAGAGGGTGGCTGTGCGGTCACAAAGAAGGAGATAGACTTTGTCAGGTCCCTAAGGGCCAAGTCAAAGGTCCTGGTCTCCATAGGCGCATGCGCCGCCACAGGCGGGATACTGAACTATGCGGAAGGCAATCAGATGCCAATGCCAGAGCTGGACGCTTTCCTTCCCATCCACGACGTCGTGGAAATTGACTATGCGATCCTTGGCTGCCCTCCAGCGCCCGAAGCGATCGCGAAGTTCCTTTCGGCCTATCTTAACAAGGACCTCTCATACCTCCTGCCGTTCAAGACCACTATCGGGAAGAGCGAGGAGAAGATACGCTCCATCGTGAAGAACGGGCTCTGCGTGTCATGTGGGCTGTGCGGGGCGACATGCCCGACGAAGGCCATAAGATTCGTTGAGGGCAAGCCTGTCATAAGGGATGAGAGATGCGTCTTTTGCGGGGAATGCTACTTCCAGTGCCCGCGTTCGTTCATCTCGTTTTCGGCAAGCGAAACGAAAGTCATTGGCGATTATCTCGAATACATGTCACTTAGGTCTACTCTCAAGAGGGTCAAGAACAAGGCACAGTCCGGAGGAACGGTGACTTCACTTTTTGCATACGCACTTGACAACAAGATACTTGACGGTGTCATTGTGGCCAAGAAGAGCGAGGAGAACATATGGCTCGGCGACCCGATAGTAGTGACGGATTCCGACGAGCTCTACGAGACGGCCGGAACAAAGTACTCGGTCTGCCCGATACTATATCCGCTCAAGGAGGCCATCACCACTTATGGCATATCCAAGCTGGGGATAGTAGGCGTCCCATGCCAACACCAGGCGCTAAAGAAGCTCGATGACTATCCTGTGGGCATAAGGCACGTGTCAGCCAAGATAGCGCTCAAGGTGGGGCTCTTCTGCACCTCCAACTTCAGGTACAACGCGATGACGAAGCTTGTCGAGGAGCTTGGGGAGATAAGGCCCGAGGACATCAACAAGATCGACATCTCTGCCGGCACCTTCAATATATATTCCAGGCTCGGTGAGGTGATAAAGCTGCCTCTCAAGGTGGTCCACGACTATGAACAGGAATCTTGCAGGATATGCAATGACTTCACGTCCGAGTTCGCCGATGTATCGGTCGGTTCCCTTGGCTCCCCAGATAATTGGTCAACTGTCATAATCAGGAACGAGAAGGGAAGGGAAATAGTCAATGGGGCCATAGAAGAGGGTTATCTCATACGCAAGGACATGAAGGAAGAGGAGATCGACATCGTAAGGAAGCTCTCTGGCATAAAGAAGAAGAAGGCCTGCTCATTTCTTGACATGAGGCAAGAGTACGGGCTGATGCTCCCATTCTTCTCAGAATAACATTTCTTCTTTTTTCTTTTTTTAGGATTAATTTTATAAATAGCTGATTATGATATATGCATATACCTTAGAGGTGACAATTATGAATAAGGCGGTATGGATTCTTTTAGGGATAATACTTATTGCAATAGGTGTTTTTCTTGCAGTGCCCCAGGGAGGCATAGATTGGTCAGAGGAGCTTGTAGCTTTCCTGAAGGGTGGAATAATTATAGTACTGATAATGGCAGGGCTGTTTGCATTCCTGATGGCGAAACTTGAGTGATCCATTAGTAAGCTTTTTAAATGATTACTCAAATTCTATTTTACTTTTTTATTATGGGCCCGTGGTCTAGTTGGCTATGACGTCGCCCTGACATGGCGGAGGTCTCGAGTTCAAATCTCGACGGGCCCACTAAAGGGCTTTTTTCTGAATTATCTACGAATCTGGCAGTTTCCAAAATACTCATCATACAAATCCCTTCGCTGGGGGTAGGCGATGTTATGGAGAACGAACTGAAACAGATTAGGAATTCATTCTATAAGCACCTGAAGAATCAGGGATATCCCCCATATCCGGGGACATAAAGTGATATTATGAGGACATGAGGGAAAGGGGCGTCTCCAACGCAAGATTGGTAAACACCGTAAAGATGTTCAAGCACTGGTGTCAATCCTCCAAATGCGAGGTGCCGTAGGTGAAACCTCCATGGGACAGCTCCCGGAGGATAACCTACATCATCAGAGCTTGAGGCTAAAAGAATATTGCACGCCTGCGACCCCATAAGGAAGCGCGCCCTGCTCTGCGTGCTCCTGTATGCGGGCCTGAGAAGGTCCGAGGCAGTCAGAATCCAAAGGCCCGATGTGGACATGGAGGAAAAGGGCCCTCACGACCAAGAACAGCTCATGGTCGAACTGCGTCCTATCGGAGAAAGCAGTATCCGCTCTCAGGATGTGGAAGGAAAGGCGCAGGCCGAGAGGGTATTCGCATTCAATTATGACAGTGTTTCCAGAATTGTCAGGAGGTACGCCCAGAGGGCCGGATTGAAGAAGAACGTCACCGCCCACGTGCTCAGGCATATCATGGCCGCCAATATATTGATGAATGGGGCAGACATTTCATTTCTTCAGAAAAAGCAGGCATCGAAACATTCAGAACACATTGGTGATTTTACATATATCTCAACTGAGAATCAGAGGAAGATGTATGACAGTTTATTTCCTATTTTTTAGGAATTAAGAGAATTTCTATAGGATTTTTTGATAAATCTTCCCTAATCGATTAGTTATATCAAAAAACTCTTTAACTATTTTACATCGATCCCCTACCTGAACCACAGTTCGTGCAATTGAGCTCATGTATTCTGTTCTTTTTACTTTTTCTGTATCCGGATATGTTTTATTGCGAACACAATAGCAAATAATAAATACTATTATTAAGTAGGTATTGTAATACTATGCAATCCGCATACCTTGCATTGAGCCGCACGGAAGACGTGCTGGAGGCGTCATCAATCCTCCTTGACGAAGCTATGGCTAATGAATCGGTAGATGTGGGAGGTTTCTACCTATATGACACTAAAAGATCCGTCCTGCAACTCCTGAACACAAGGAATGTATCAGATGAGGTCGCCCGCATCCTCAAGGAGTACCGCCCAAACAGCGACAAGTGGAAATCCTCTGTTCTCAAGAAGAAGAAACCTGTCTTCACCGATTACAGGCGACTCGTTTCCCGGCACGCTAAAAATCCATATACGCGAAGCTTGCTGCTCAAGGAGAACATCCGGGCGCTTGCCATAATACCATTTCTCCACAATGGTCATGTCATTGCGACCCTAGACGTCGGCTCGCGCTCTAAAGGGGCATTCTCCAAGGAGACCAAGACCAACCTCGTCGACTTGGTCCGGGACACGGGCGACACGCTGCATCGCATAGTTGCCTCTGCCGAGAGGAGAGAGGCGAGCGTTTCAAGGGAGCGCATGATGAATGTCATATCAGATAACCTCTTGAAGAGGCAGCGCGAG
>JAFGGT010000064.1 GCA_016930445.1 Candidatus Methanofastidiosia archaeon
ACATGAAAGACCTCAATACGGACCTTTATAAGAAATCTGTCGATATTATAAAGAAATATCAGGAATTATAACCTTGTGCCCCCATTCAATCAATGATATAAGAAAGATTTTTAGAAAACCTTTTAATGATGTTTTATAAATCTAGACTATTGGTGAATTTATGTTTGAGGCTAAGATTGAAGCAAAGAACTGGAAGAACATTATCTCTGTCATAGGCAGTATTATAGAGGAGGCGCCGTTGAGGATAGACAAGGATGGACTGACATTAAGGGCGATGGACCCCTCGCACATATCTCTTATCGATCTTGAGGTCCCAAAGGACCAGTTCATAGATTTTTCAGTTGACTCGGACCGTGTAATTGGCATTGATGTCGAGGAGATGTCAAGGGTCATGAGCAGGGGCAAGCCGACGGACATGATGCTGATAAAGGCCGATGAGGACAACAACAAGCTTTTCGTGACCTTCATCGGTGAGTCCAGGAGGCGTTTTGGGCTGCCTATCATAGACACACCCGAGCAATCGAATCTAAAGCTTCCTGATTTTCCCACTAATGCCATAATCGGCATAGACGCATCCCTTTTCAAGGACGGCATCAAGGACGCTTCCATCGTTGCGGACCACATAACCCTCGAGGCCAAGAACAACTCGTTCATCATGAGGGCAGAGGGCGACATAGGCGACATAGAGACCAAGATAGAGAAGAGCTCATTGGTAGAGCTCAAGCTAGAGGAGGAATGCAAGTCGACCTTCAATCTCAGCTATCTGGCAGACGTCTCTAGCTCGATCAACGGACCCATAACCTTGGAACTGGGCAATGACTCCCCGATACTCATGAACTTCGAGATCGGCGGGGCCACGATCAAGTTCGTCCTTGCGCCAAGGATTGAAAGATGATAGAACTTGACAGGGCGTTGGGCAGGGAATTGGAAAATTCCTGTCTGGCCGACATAGAGGAGAGCCTGTTCGAGAACATATCCCGTTATGTCAAGAGGCTCGAGAAGATAGGTCTTGTCTCAGAGGGCCTGGCCAATGAACTTCTGGTTTCGGAGATAGAGGACGTAAAGAAAAAGATCAATCTCCTGTTGGACCTAAGGCTTGAAAAAATATCCAAATCCTGCAGCGAGAACCTCTTATCAGATGAGCAAAACATTTTTAAACAAGTTTCTTTATTAAAGAAGCAGTATCGTAAGGATTTACTTGAGCCCATCCTTAAAGGCGAGTATACCTATGAGAGGGAAGGTTATATAAAGGCCAAAGTGATATCCCCGATTCCATCATTTATGGATAGGGAATTAAGGAAATATGGGCCTTACAAACCAGGCGATGTAGATCATTTTCCCGAAGATGTCCATGCAATATTATCTAAGCATGGATTCATTGAATAGGTAGGTGAGAACATGATAATGCCCAAGAAGAGAAGAACATATTGTCCATATTGCAAGAAGCATACAGTTCACAGCATAAAAGTTGTCAAGAAGAAGAAAAGAGGAGAACTCTCCAGTGGTCAGAGGAGGTTCAGACGCAAGCTGGCCGGTTACAGGGGTTACCCCAGACCGAAACCCTCAGGCGAGAAACCAACAAGAAAGCATGACCTCCGCTACGTCTGCAGCGAATGCAAAAAGGCCCATACTAAGCCAGGTTTCAGGGTAAAGAAGCTTGAATTCAAAGAGGTGAGGGCGTAATGACAAAATCCAAATTCTTGAAGGTCAAATGTGAGGACTGCGGAAATGAGCAGATCGTTTTCAACAGGCCGGCCATGAACGTAAGATGCATGGTCTGTGGAAACACTTTGATCGAGTGCAAGGGTAGCGTAGGCGATCTCAAAGCAAAGATCGTCGCTGAATTGGAGTGAAAAAATGTTTGAGTATGAAGAAGGCTTTCCAGAGGTTGGAACGTTCGTCATGTGCACCATCACGGAGATCTTCCCGTATGGTGCCATGGTGAAGCTTGACGAATACGACCTTGACGGTATGATACCCATAAGGGAGATATCCTCCAGCTGGGTCAAGAACATAAGGAATCATGTCAAGGAAAACCAGAAGGTCGTGTGCAAGGTTCTAAGGGTCGATGAGGACAAGCGCCATATCGACCTCTCCCTCCGAAAAGTGACCCAAAAACAGCAGAAGGCCGCTGTCAGGAGATACAAGGTCAAGAAGAAGGGCAACAAGCTGCTCGAGTATTTTGGGTCTCAAAATGGAATGCCTTCTGACCAATTGCTTGACATCTACAATAAGGTACTGGAAAGATACACGATGGTCTATGAATGTTTTGAGGAGGTCGTGGCCAAGGGGGAGAAGGTCTTGGAAGACCTTGTGCCGCCCCAGCACATAGGCTCGCTCAAGGACATAATAATAGCGAACATCGAGACACCATTGGTCGAGATCAATGGGGAGCTTTCCATAACATGTCCCAAGGGGGACGGTGTGAGGATCATAAAGGAGGACCTGATAACGGCGAGGGATGAGAACACCAGCGAGGACGTCAGTGTTGACATCAGGCTTTTGGGTTCCCCGAGATACAGTGTCAAGATAATAGCTCCGGACTACAAGATGGCGGAGTCCGCCTTAGACAATGTTATCAATCAGATCACCAAGAAGATCAACTCCAATAGTGGCGAAGCCTCTTTTAAGAGGAAGAAGTAATCATGAAAATATTGAAATGCTCTTCATGTGGGGAGTATACTCTCCATGATGAATGTCCAAAATGTGGCGGAAAGGCAATTCCAGTTAGGCCTCCGAAATATTCCCCAGAGGACAAATATGCTAAATATAGGAGAAAATGGAAGAGTGAAACCGATTCGATGTGATTTTATGAAAGAAACTATGATCAATACTATCAAGGATATAGACGCTCACAATGTCATATTTATTGAAGGGCTTCCAGGCATAGGGCTGATAGGGAAGTTGGCGGCGGAGCATCTTATCCAGGAGTTGGGGGCCGAAAAGTTCGCAGAGATATTCTCTCCACACTTCCCGCACCAGGCGCTCATAAAAGAGGATGCCTCCGTCAGGCTCATGAAGAACAAGCTCTATCATGGCAGGTCGAATGACAAGGACTTCATCATTCTCGTAGGGGACACGCAGCCATCTCCATCAAACTCATTTGGTCACTACGAGATAGTGACAAAGATAATCGAATACATAGAGAAGTTCGGCGTCTCAATGATGTTCACCCTTGGGGGCTACTCCACCGGTGGGGAGATCGTTGAGCACCCGAGGGTACTGGGTGCGGTAAGCCACCCGGAGCTCGTTGAAGAGTACAAGGATGCCAAGATATCATTCCGTGACGATTCCGGAGCTGCGATCGTAGGCGCTTCCGGGCTGCTCCTTGCCATGGGAAGGCAGAAGGGAATGAAGGGCATGTGCCTTCTGGGGGAATCGCCCGGGTACATGTACATTGACGCCAAGGCTGCCAAGAGCGTGCTTGAGGTACTCTCGAAGATCCTTAAGCTGGAGATCGATATGACCGCGCTCGAGGAGAGGGCGGAGGAGACGGAGAATCTCATCCACAAGATCCAGGAGATGCAGAGAAAATCGATGTCCCAGAACATGCCCGAGATGAGCAAGGACCTTGGTTATATAAGGTAATCCTCTTTTCTTACCTTATTTTCTATCTTTCTGCCATTCAGGTAGTTCATAATATTTTTAGAGCAGAATTCTATGGTCCTTTCCTCCCAACCGGGGATCATGGCGGCGTTGTGCGGTGTCATAGCTACATTGTCGAGCTTGTCGAAAGGGTACTCTTGCGACCATTTTTCGCCTTCCTTCGGATAGTGCCACCATACGTCCAATCCTGCCCTGAATCCTGGATTCTCTTTAAGGTGCCTGTATAGGTCGCCCTCATCTATGACCTTGCCCCTGGAAACGTTCACGAGTATCGCACTATCCTTCATGACCTTGAGCCGCCTTGTGTCGATTGCCCCCTTTGTCATGGCGTTCAAGGGGATGCATACGATCACGAAGTCCGAGGACCTCAGGAGCTCGTCCATGCCCTCAAGCGTGAATGTCTTGTCGGCGTCGCTTTCCCCGGACGTGTTGATGGCAAGCACCTTCATCCCAAATGACCTCGCCCTCCTTCCGACCTCCCTTCCAATCGACCCATAGCCGATTATGCCAATGCTCTTTCCACGAAGCTCGGTGTTCAGTGGCGAAAGTTGGCTGAAGTCCCCCTTGCGAAGCTTTCTATCATGCATGAAAAGATTTCTGGAAAGGGATAGCAATAGGGAGAAGGCATGCTCGGCGATGGACGATGCCATAGCCCCGGATGCTGTCGCGATGACAATGTCCGCAGGGACATCTTCGAAAGTTATCCTGTCGGCGCCTGCGAAGAAGCATTGTACCATTTCTAGATTAGGGAGTTGTGGCAGCATCATCGAAAGCCTTTTCCATGAGGTCATGAGCGCCACCCTTATATGGGCGCCTGCGCTTTGCGGCAATTCCTGGTCATCGAAGTAGACCTCTTCCTCCAACAGCTGCCTGAACAATGCCTTTTGCCCATGTGTGAAGTCCCCGCTGATAAGGATGCCCATGATATCACCTATGGGAGGTCACCGATCTGCCCCCTTCTTCAGGGAGAAACCATAGCTTCCGATCGATTCTCCCAACTTGAAATAGCCCCCCATGGCATACACCAGGGTGTCGATCCTTCCTATGTCCGGTTTCATGTCCTTCCCCATCAGGCCTTCATCCACCGCCACGTTGACTATCTGTCCGATGAATAGGTCGTGGGTGCCAAGGTGGACGGTCCTGTCCAGGTAGCATTCTATGTTGATCGGGCATTCCCTGATCCTTGGGGAGGAGACCTTTTTGGATTTCTCAGGGGTGTATCCACATTCCGCGAACTTGTCGCGGTCAGAACCCGATATATTTCCGCATAGGTCCACCTTGTCCACATCTCCCGCCTCGGCAATGTTCACAACGAAGTCCTTGGACTCCACAATGAGGTTGTATGAGTATCTGGAAGGCGTGACGGCTATTGTCAGCATCGGCGGGTCGAGGCAAGCCGTGGAGCTCCAAGCTATGGTAATGATGTTTGGCCTCTCTAAGCTGCCGCACGATACTAGAAGAGCGGGATTGGGAAATAGGGCAGGATATGGTTTAAGATCCTTTTTTGCCATGATAAGAGATGGCGAAACAGGTATAAAAAATTAGGGTAAGCTTATGTCCCCTTCCCAAAAAATCCCATAGTCAGAGTGCTCTGGGCCGTATTCATGCAAGAGCACGCCACACAATCTGACGTGGTAGTCCCCCTTTGGCAGGTCATGAACGCTTGCCCTGACATTGTAGTTGCATATGCACCTGCAGACATCTCCCACATTGATAAGATAGATCGAGATCGTTCCATCATCCATAAATGCCTCCATCTCCAGTACTGCGCAGCAATAGTACTCCATCTCATGGTCGATGATCAGGGATCCGTCCTCAACGTACGCCTTAGTGTGCCCTGCCTCCCGGGTGGCATCGATGCAACCACTTGAATAGAATTCAATACCCTTCAGGCCGAGGTCGGCCTCATATATGTAATATGCCTCCCCATCTTCAACATATATGACGGGGGTCGCATCCATCGGCCCGCTTTTGGCATATATCCTGTGGCCATCCTGCTCCGATCCCGTATATGTCACGGACCATAGGCCTTCCTTCGTCTCGCCGACCAGATCGTATCTAAGGCCCCGATAATCTATGGTGTCCGGTAACTGTCCTTCGGCGTTCCAATTGTACACCGATGCCGAGAAGGCCACAAGTAGCAAGGCGAACAAGGCCAATGCCTTTTTTTCCATATTTATCGATAACATATTGGAAGTAGCGCAATAAATAACTTTCACAAAGGTACAATGTCCCTCGAACCTATTCCTGATACTTGTCAAGACCTGTCTTTATGCTGCCGGAGAAATATGAGAAAATGAACTCCCATGCGTGCTCAAAACCTATCTCATAAGTAGGGCGGAAGTTCTGGTTGAGAATTGCCCTGGAAAACTCGATCTCCTCCTCGAGATTTTCGCCTTTGAACGCATCGTTTATCAATCTGAAGAAGACGCTGTCGGCCTCCTTGTTCTCACAGGATGCTATCAGTCCCCGCAGGGCATGCACATAACCCTCCTCGTAGGGAGATTCGGCCTTTTTGAGCCCATATACGATGTCCTTGGCCTTGCCGATGTCGTTGTTCTCGAGATTCCTGATTATCTCGATGATCTCGATCTCGGATATCATAGGTCATCGACCCCGTAAGTCTTGATCACTTCCTCCGCCTCCTTGAGCGCCATCTGCGCGAGCTTTTCAGTATAGACGCCCTCTTTGACCCTCTTGTTCAAGTGTTCCTGGTCTATGATGCGCATGTCACCATTTGGGTATTTTATGACATCGACCTCGAGGTCGATATACCTTATCCTATTCGGGAAGATCTCTATTGGGGTGCATATGTTGATGTACTCGCCCTTAACCTTGTTGTTCTTGTCATAGTATATGTTTATGAAATGCCACTTTCCCTCTTCCATCTCGGTAATGGCATAGTCACCTGGCTCCTTCTTGACATCAAGGCCGTCATAGACGCCCCTGGATGTGAAGACCCTCTTTATCTTGATGTAAGGTGGATTGTAGTTCTTCACCTTCCCGCCCTCTATCGTGAATGAGTGGGACGATGGTTTAATATGGTCGAGAACTATCTCATCACCTATCTTCGGCCCCTTGATCTGCCTGAATATGTCCAAGAAGAGCGTGTCTATGTCATCTATGCTCCTCTTTCCCTTGATGTTCTCGATCATGTCCACCGCAAAGGAGACGTCCCTTCCGGCAGACTTCATCATATGGTGCTTTGCGATGGTCGGGGATACCACGCCCCTTATCTCATCCAGCCTGTCCTTCGCCTGGCCGCCGAAAAGGACCTTCATATGGCTCTTTCCAGGCTTTATCAGTCCAGGTCCTTCGAGCTCCGAGAACTTGTCCCTCACATATGATGCGTTCTTGGCAAGTTCGATGGCCTCCTTGGAGAGCACATCCTCGTCCACGTTCTCAGAGGACGTTCTCCAGAGGATCCCGAAGTTATTGGGTTTCACCTTCTTGCCTATGTCGGTCAATCTCTCCCTCTCTGACTCGTCACGTATCTTCCTTGATATCTTTATATCGTCCTCGGGAATTATGACCGAGTACTTTCCAGAGAACGTGATCCTTGTGGTGAGCAAGGGCTTGTCATTCATCTCAAGGACCTGCACAAGCACGATATCCTCGCTTGTGTACTCGGGCAGTATGCCTATGTCCTTTCCCAGATTCACTATGGTCTCGTTGTTGGTCTTTATCACAGAGCCCTTGTATATCCCATAGAGGTCTATGTCAGACTTCAAAAAGAATACGTCCACGAACTCATCCCTGATGTTATTCTCTATCTCCAAGAGTGAATCCTTGTCACCGACGATTGATATGCCCTGCAGGTCCTTCGTATGTTTTATGTCCACGCTCGGCACATCTGAAGTTTCCTGATCGGAGAACCTGTCATTTATCATGTCGGACATCTGATTGATGTAGTGTCCCTTCTCCACGAAGAATTTGGTAAGGGCAGTAGTATAGATGCCCCTAATCCGTATTGATGTCATCTTGCTCACCGCTCATATATTTATAGACTTTCATGCCTCCCCGCAGCTTGCACTCAAGTATCCCATACCGCAGGAAGTCCTCAAGGATCTCATCGATCCTCCTATTGGAGATGGGCAACTCCTTCTCGATAAAGCGCGGCTCAACCCATTGAACGTTCTGGGAATGTATCCTCATGATCTCGTTCAGGACCTTGGCCTCCTCGCCTTCCATGAACGCTTGTGGATTGTTCCTCATGAGTAACGATATCCTTTTTTCGCACTTCTCCGTCCTCTCCCTAATGGCCTCTATGTTCTGGGCGATCTTTGCGATGTCGTTCTGAAAGTCGTTCACAGACTTCTTTTCAATATATTGCTTGAAGATGATCTTAGTTATCTCCGATGTGAGCTCGCCTAGAAAAAGTGATAAGATATACTCAGTGCTGTCAAGGCTCCTGCTCAGGGAAGATATGTGCTTATAGTAACCGGTCCTGTCCTTGGCCAGGTAAGATTCCTTTATGGACTCCATCTTCAGCTTTGACTGATGCAGGTACTTGGTCAGCTCGGAGGAATCGTTATAAATATTTTTATTTATAAATAGGGTAGCAGATTTCTTTCCTACCTCCTCGACCAAGAGTATGAGCTTGGAGAACGAGCTCAACAAATTGTTCAGCATTCCAAGTTCAGGGCTTGTGTTGTCCAGGGTGCTTACAGACCCGGTTATCTCGTTGAAACCGCTTTTTATTTCGTTTATTTGGTTCTGTATTATCTCTATTTGCTCTTTAATTATCTCTTCGGTATTTTCCATCGTGGAATATGATATTTAATTTTTTGTATATTAATCTTTTTATTAGAAAATAACCCATATAATGATAAATCTCATATATATGAAAATCTATATCAAAAAACAGGTGACATTATGGCTGGAAAGGATATTTCAAAACAAATTATTGAATATTACGTTGGGGGTATGCATCCTAATGAGATCGCTGCCAGGCTGCTATTGGACCTGGGCACCGTGGAAGGCATCATCGAGGAGCATGAGTGCTCCGTGAAGACGACGCAGGGCCAACAGAACAAGGAACTCATAGAGGATGAGCTGAGAAGGGGAATATCATCGCTTTGGACCAAGATGGAAAGGCTCTTTGATGAAGGGCGCTACGATCAATACAACACAGCATATCGAAATTGGCTCGATTCCGTCTGTGCCCTTAGGAAGATGGTCGATGAAAGGAGGGAGGTCGGCCAGTAGTAAGATAAAAAGTTATTAATATCCCAATGTTGATATATATGCGCCCAAGGTGAACATATGGGATATGAATTATTGGGATTTGCCTTTGCAAGCTTATCTGCCATTCTAATTGGAGTATTCCTATACTTCCTATTTCAGGCGATATTCATATGGTTTGGTGCAAAGGTCGCGGGTATAAAGGAAGCTTCGTTCGGAAAAGCATTTGGAGCAGCCATTGCAATTACTGTGCTCATAATTATAGTGAATGTCCTATTCGGTCTTATCAACATAGCGAGCGGCGGACTCATTGGCCTCTTGATAAGTATATTGGTCATAGTTTGGGTCATAAAATCCATATTTGATACAGGGTGGGGGCAGGCGATAATCGCTTGGATAATGAGCATAATTGGCGTCATACTTGCTACAGTGGTCATTGCTGCCGTGCTAGGCATCTCCATTGGACTCATATGATCTATATTTCTAAAAATTCCTTTTTATTTTTAAATATAGTACATTTAGATGTAAAATTCATCAAAAAATATTTAAATAGCTATAAAAGTGCTTGAGAATATTGACATATATGCAGGTGTAAACACCAATTTATTTTTGCGTCTTGGTGAAAGTGATGAATAAAGATGTTCGATCATGTATGAAATGTGGTTCATGCACTGCATCATGCCCTTCCGGCAGGGTGGTTGCGTTCAGGACAAGGAAGTTGGTCGAGGATAGGGCCATAGGAGAGATTGATTACGATGATCTGTCCCTTTGGTACTGCACCACATGCTTCAATTGCATGGAGAGGTGCCCAAGGGGAATTGACATTACCGATGAGATATTGAAGATAAGGGAGGAGGCCTACCGGAAAGGAAAGGTCCTCGAACCCCATCGTGCCGTCTTAAGATATATTTATAGGAGCGGCCACGCCGTCCCCATCAATCCTGAAGTCAGGGAGAAGAGGATGGCATTGGGCCTAAGCGAGCTGCCTCCGACGACACACACCTTTGAGGAAGCCCTTCTCGAGGTAAGAAGGATAATGGAGGATGAGGGGATTGAGTACAAAGAGTGATTTTTCATTATTTCTTGGCTGTCTCATCCCGAATCGCTTGCCTGAGATAGAAAAGTCCACAAGGCTGGTCTGCGAAAGGCTGGGCATAAATCTTCATGATATGAAAGGGGCATCGTGCTGCCCAGCGCCAGGGGTCATGAAGTCGTTCGACAAGGCTCTTTGGTTAAAGATCGCTGGAAGGAATCTGGACATAGCGGCCAACATGGGCATGGACATCATCACACTGTGCAATGGTTGTTATGGCACGCTGAAGGACGCCTCGATGGAGCTTAAGGATGACCCTGAGCTCCAGGAGGTGGTAAGAGCATCCCTCTCGACCATCGACAGGGACCTTGGGAAGATAGTTGACGTTTATCACTTTGTCGAATATCTCTATTTTGATTATGGTCTGGACGATCTTTCTGACCACATTACAAAGAAGCTCGATTACAAGGTCGCGGCGCACTATGGCTGTCACCTTCTAAAACCGATCAAATACCGAAGGACAAAGGATTTCGATGCTCCGACGTTTTTCGATGAATTGATCGAGCTGACAGGCTCAACTAGCGTGGACTATGTGGAGAAGAACACTTGCTGTGGCGCAGGCGGCGGGCTAAGGTCAGGCCTCAAGGATGTCGCCCTGGACATCGCTAGAAAGAAGGTAGCATCGATCAAGGATGCGAACATGATAGTGACGCCCTGCCCGTTCTGCCACATGCAGCTTGCGCAGGTATCGAACATCCCTGTGGTTTACTATTCACAGCTGCTCGCTCTTTCCATGGGCTTCTCGGAAGAGGAAGTCGGAATGGCGGTGGGCAAATGATAAAGACCGCCGCGGTCGTAGGCGCCGGGGTGTCCGGCATGCAGGCGGCACTGAGTCTGGCTGACAGGGGGGTCAAGGTCTTCCTGATCGAGAACACGTCGAGCATAGGGGGGATCATGGCGAGGCTAGACAAGACAATGCCGACCCTAGATTGCTCGATATGCATACTTTCGCCGTTCATGCTGGCGGTGGCCAGGAATCCCATGATAGAGATCATGACACTATGCGACGTGGTCGGCGCAATAAAGACCGAACACGGGTACAACCTCGAGGTCCTGAAAAGGCCGCGTTACGTTGACCTAGAGAAATGCACGGGATGCAGGGACTGCATGGCCAAATGCCCGGGCAAGGTTATCATGCCATTCGAGGAGAACTTCGGAAGGATCAAGGCGATACGATTCGACTTCGACCAGGCGATACCAGCCGTTCCGTACATTGATAAGGACGCATGCCTCTATTTCTCGAAGGGCATATGTGGGAACTGTGTAAAGTTCTGCCAGAAGGGTGCCATCGACTTCGAACAGCAGGAAGAGACGCTAAACCTTGAGGTTGGTGGCGTATTCCTTGCAACAGGTTCGAGGCCGTATCTACCATTTGACAAGACTGAATATGGCTACGGGAGATACAAGAACGTTATTACCGCCATGGAGTTGGAGAGGCTGCTCTCGGCATCAGGGCCGACCAGTGGCCATGTCATACGATTGAACGATAAGAAGGAGCCAAAGAAAATCGCGTTCATCAACTGTGTGGGCTCGAGGGACTTAAGGACCAATAGGGGCTACTGTTCAAAGGTATGTTGCATGTACGGGATAAAGGAGGCCCTTCTAGTAAAGGACCATGACCCTGAGGCCAGAGTCACAATATTCTATATCGATATCCGTGCCAGCGGCAAGGGTTACGAGGAGTTCTATCAAAGGGCAAAGAACTCTATAAGATTCATAAGGGGAAGGCCCGGTGAACTGCTTGAGCTGGATAATGGCGACCTGTTGCTGCGCTACGAGGACACCGAATCACAACAGCCCATGGAGGAAGTGTTCGATATGGTGGTCCTAAACTCCGCCCTTGTCCCCTCCGAGGGGTCTGAGCAGCTTGCGAAGATGTTCGGCATACCTCTGAACGAATATGGGTTCTTCGATGCTGGGGGCGACCCTGCCAGCCCTATATCAACGGACAATGACAAGGTCTTTATCATCGGCGCATGCCAGGGGCCAAATGACATAACGGATTGCGTCTCGCAGTCCATTGGCGCCGTTGCAAAGACTTATTCGATATATGGCGATGTCGTTGAGAGGGAGTCCAAAGAGCTTCCAGGAACTGACAAGGAAAATCCTAGGGTAGGCGTTTTTGTATGCCATTGCGGAAAGAACATTGGAAAGTACGTCAACATGGATGAGATAGTCGAATATGCCAAGACGCTCCCTGATGTGGTATATGTCGAGGATTCACTTTTCACATGCTCCGAGTCGGGGCAGAAGTCCATCAAGGAAAAGATACAGGAGCTGGACCTCAATCGTGTAGTGGTGGCGGCATGCTCGCCGAAGACCCACGAGAACACATTCCAAGAGGCGCTGGTGGAGGCAGGCCTCAATCCGTACATGCTGGAGATGGCCAATATCCGGAATCAATGCACATGGGTGCACTCGGATTGTGAGAATGAATCCACTGAGAAGTCCAAGGACCTTATCAGGATGGCCGTTTCCAAGGCGAGGCTCTTGGACCCGCTGTTCGAAAGGGAGGTAGATGTCAGGCAATCGTGCGTCGTCATAGGCGGCGGCGTCTCCGGCATGGCCAGCGCGGTGGAGCTCTCAAGGAGCGGTTTCGAGGTATCGCTCATTGAAAGGGAGGACCACCTGGGGGGCAAGTCTTACGTGACGGACCCCAAATACCGTGAGATTGCCAAACACCTTATCGATTCTGTGACATCTGACGAAAACATTAGATTATACCTCTCGAGCCAGATCGTTCATGTGGACGGATTCGTCGGGAATTTTGACCTGACGCTAGATACGCCCAACGGTGAAGTGAATGCCAATGCAGGCACATTCATCATCGCGACAGGCTACGATTTTGCAGACCCTTCCGTGGATGGGTATGTGATCGGGGGCCCGGTCATAGCCGAGGAGGAGCTTGTCAGGATGATGGACGAAGAGAGGCTTGCTGGAAAGGATTTCACGTTCATACTCTGCGCTGGAGTGCGGAACAAGGCCCACCCTGAATGCTCAAGGGTGTGCTGCATATCGGCGCTCAGGCAGATAAAGAGGATACAGGACACGGTCCCCGATGCGAACATCACAGTCCTATATCAGGACATAAGGGCATATGGTTATTACGAGGACATATACAGGCAGGTCTCCGAGAATGGCGCCAGATTCATAAGGTACTCGCCAGATAGCCTGCCAAGCATAGATGCTAATTCCAAGAGCGTCGGAGTTTACGATACGACATCCTCCAGGACATTGAAGATAGGCTTTGACCTCTGTATACTTGAGAGGGGGGCGATTCCCTCCAGGGGCACAAATGAGCTGAGGCAGCTATTCAAGGCGTCTGCGGCGCCCACAGGATTCTTTGCAGAGGCGCATCTCAAGCTCGCGCCTCTAGACACCGCCATTGACGGCGTGTTCATTGCAGGCGCATGCCAATATCCAAAGACCGTTGAAGAGTCGCTCTCTCAGGCAATTTCCTCGGCAGGGAGGGCAGGCATCATCATGGGAAGCGGAAAGTACAAGGTGCAACCAACGACCGCTTCGATAGATGAGGCAAAGTGTGTGGCCTGCGGGCTTTGTGAGAAGCTCTGCCCATACAAGGCGCTGAAGATGTCTGAGGATGGCAAGCACATGGAGGTCATAGAGGTCTCCTGCAAGGGGTGCGGGACATGTGCTGCCTTCTGTCCTTCAAATGCAATATCGATGAAGGGATTCACATATCAACAGGAAAAAGAGAAGATCAAGGCATTGCTGAGGGGGGTCGCAAAATGAGCTTCGAACCGAGGATAGTCGCTTTCTTGTGCAACTGGTGCTCATACGGTGCTGCGGACATGGCCGGAACGTCCAGGATCCAATATCCTCCCAACGTCAGGGTGATCAGATTCATGTGCAGTGGGCGCATAGACCCCAATTTCGTCCTCGAGGCATTCCTCAGGGGGGCTGATGGCGTCATGATGACGGGATGCCATATCGGGGACTGCCACTATATAGATGGCAATTACAAGACCGCCAATAGGTACGAGTTCCTCAAGCATTACCTGGACATTCTGGGAATAGGCGCCGACAGGCTCCAGCTTGAGTGGTGCTCGGCCGCCGAAGGCTTAAAATTCGCACAGAGCGTGACCGCGTTCACGGAAAGGATCAGGGCTCTTGGGCCCAACCCGCTCAAGGAAGGTGGGAAATGATGTCCGAATGCTTCTGGGGTTGGTCGATGAGGGAGGATCTGAGGAAGAACGGCGAATCCGGAGGATTCGTGTCCTCGCTCATTGAGAGCCTCATAGGGGATTATGACAGGGTCATCTCGGTCCGTAAGACAGGGACCGTTTTCGAAGGCAAGGTGGTGGACCTCAAGGATTCTTCGGATGTCAAGGGAATCCAAGGCGCTCTTCATTCGCTCTGCATCAACATGTCAGCTTATATTAAGAAGGGCATGAGGACCGCGATCGTTCTCAAACCCTGCGATGCCAAGGCCGTCATAGAGAACATGAAAAGGAACCATGTGGACAGGGGGGATGTCCTTTTGATCGGGCTCAACTGCGGGGGCACGCTCTCGCCGGTGAACACCATGAAGATGCTGGATGTCGAGTATGAGCTTAGACCCGATGAGGTCGTGAAGGAGGAGATCTCAAAGGGTAACCTGATATTCTTCACAGAGGACAACGAGTTCTCAAAGAGCATAGATGAACTTGAGGAATCGGGATATGGAAGAAGGGAGAGCTGCAGGTACTGCAACTACAAGATCCCTTCTGTATGTGACATCGCATGTGGCAATTGGGGTACGCCTGCGGGAGGAAAGGTCACTTTCGTTGAGATATTCACTCAAAAGGGCGAGCAAGCTGTCAGGTCGGCTGTCGAGATGGGATTTGTCTCGGTAGAGGCCCCATCGGAAAAGCTTGTAATGGTCAGGTCCAAGATAAACTCTTCGATGAAGAAGCTTGCAAGGAGCTGGAAGGGTAAGGTCCTTGACCCAATAATGGAGCTCTCCCCCATTGATAGGCTGAACTATATCACAAACACCCTTTCACCATGCATCGGATGCTATGCATGCAGGAAGGCATGCCCGGTGTGCAATTGTACGGGGGACTGCAAATGCCTACAGATGGACCCAGATGACGTCCTTCCGATCCCACAATACCATGCCGTCAGGCTGCTCCACCTAATGGAGTCCTGCATAGGGTGCGGGAATTGCACTGACGTCTGCCCTGTGGACATACCGCTTGCCAGATTGCACCAATTGTTTGCCAAGGCCTATGAGGACAGGACAGGCTATAAGCCAGGGATGTCGGCAGACGATGTCCCACCGTTGTCAAGAGGTGATATCCCTGAAGGTCATTGATTCGCATTGCCCAGGTTGCTCAATACTGTGTGGCCTGCATATCATAGAGGACGGCGACGAGATAGACATCGATTTTCAAAAGTATTGCCCCATAAACAGTGGCAAGCTGTGCAAGTTTGGGATAGACCTGCCAGCCATTTACAAGAACTGCGTGGAGACCTGCATGGTCGATGGAGAGCTGGTATGCAAGGATGAATGCATATCGGCGGCATCGAGGGCGTTGAAATCTTGGAGCTCGAGGAGCAAGGGCAAGAACGGCCTTGTTCTATGCCTGGGCGACGCAACCAACGAGGAGCTTCTCTCGCTCAAGGACTTTGCCAATGCGTTAGGCATGAAGTGCTCCTCAGGATTGGGCCACTTCGTCGGGAACATCACTAACGTACCGCTTTTCCATGATTTCACAGGTTTCGATATCATAGAGAATTCAAAGAACATCATACTCATATCTTTGGACCCATATTACCAATACCCTCTGGTGGCAAGGAAGCTCCAGATGGCAAAGGAGAGGGGTTCTTGCATAAGCTCCATAGGGCCCGAAGGTTCGCATCTTGAGACCATCTGTGAAAACATCGATCTGTGCAGGCCCAACGAGGTCTTGAAAAGATTGAGGGAGCTTTCTCAGCATGTGGATAGGTTCTCACTCTTCATCACCCAGCTGGGGATATACGCAGACCCATCGATCGTGGCTGAGATCAACAACATATGCAGCAGGACATCCTCACGTGTCAAGTACCTCAAGGACTATGCCAATTCCGAAGCTTCTCTTGCAATGGGATTCGACAACTATGGTAAGAGCATCGACGAGATAGTGTCGGAAATGGAAAGCGGTGTCATCACTGCACTGATCTTGGTCGAATCGCCCCTGTTTGACACATATCTTGACAATGATAGATTCATGAAGGCCTGTGAGAAGCTTGACACACTCGTGGTCATCCAGTCGTCAATGCCTAAAAACCTTCCATCAAACGCAGTATTGGTCCCATTGGAGGCATTCTACCGTAGAAAAGGGACCCTTATCAATGTCTGTGGGAGATTCATCTCCATGGGTGGCGACCTAGAGGGAACACCAGATGTGTTGAGAAAGATAATGGCGGGGCTTTCCTCTGCACCCATAGGCAGTTTCTTGGACCTTACAAAGAGATCTAGGGAGGCCTATGATTCCTGGAGTGCCAATAACATTGGCTACGAGATCGTAAGCGTGCCTGAACACAATGCCTTAGAGGGCGAAAACATCCACCTATACGTGACGAATCCATATCTTCTCAGAGGCATGGGCCATCAATTGGTAAAGAGGGTCGGGGACCGGCTTTATCCAGAGATGCTTAAAAAAGAGCGATACGTGGTCAAGCAAAGGGTGGCGGATGGGGTCGTTCTCTCCTATCAGAGGGACAGGCGGTTCAAGGGCATCATGGGGCTCTACGAGTAGACCCCTATATCCTATACTCCTCCCATCTCACACTCCCTGACATGATCGCTTCCTTAAGGCTTTTCTCAATGCTCGAGAGCTGGCCTGAACCAGTCTTTA
>JAFGGT010000065.1 GCA_016930445.1 Candidatus Methanofastidiosia archaeon
AGCTGTAGAAGAAGCTGTAGAAGAAGCTGAGGAGCCCGAGGTCGAAAAAGAGCCTGTTAAGGGCTCAGAAGACGAAGACAAGGAGGTTCAATGATGGCCATACTACGCTCCGGTGATATCAAGGGAATGGGTCTTGATGAGATGGAATCAAAGCTGGAAGAGCTACGTTTCGAGCTAGCGCGCGAAAGGGCCCTTTTAGCGACCGGTTCCGCTCCAGAGAATCCAGGCAGAATCGGCGAACTGAAGAGGACAATTGCCAGATTGAACACAATCATCAATCAAACACAAAGACAAGGAGAGATGAATAGATAATGGCAGAGGTTTGCCCGAAATGTGGACTTCCCATGGAACTTTGCGTGTGCGAAGAGATCGCCATAGAGGACCAGCAGGTCAAGATATCGACCGCACGCAGAAGGTTTGGCAAATTAATAACGATCGTAGAAGGATTTGACAAGGAGATAGACATCAGGGAGCTTGGAAAGGACCTAAAGGCAAGATGCGCCTGTGGCGGCACCATCAAGGATGGCAGGATCGAACTGCAGGGGGATCACAAGAGGAAGGTCAAGATAATACTGGACGAGCTCGGTTATTCAGTGGAGATGTCTGATGTCAAACGTTAGGGAGGTCCTGATTGGTCAAGAGGCAAAGGTTGTCGGCAGTAGCAATCCATCTTACATAGGAATTAAGGGCCTGATAGTTGATGAAACTGCGAACATGATCGACATCGAGGATGAGAGCGGTCATGTAAGGCGCCTGATCAAGAAGAATGTGGTTTTAGAGATAGAAGGAAAACACATCGATGGAATTGAGCTTATAGGAAGACCCGAAAACAGGATCAAGAATCGTGTTAGGAAAAAATGGAGATGATGGAATGATTGGGATCAATGTTGAGGAACCTTCAACCACCTGCGATGACAAGAACTGCCCATTCCATGGACAGCTATCAGTTCGTGGCAGGGTCTTCGATGCAGAAGTGGTCAGCGACAAGATGAGGAAATCTGTCGTTGTTAAAAGGGAATATATGAAATTCGTGGATAAATATCAAAGGTACGAAAAGAGGACTTCAAGATTAACTGCGCACAATCCGCCATGCATAGATGCAAAGGTGGGTAACAAGGTCAAGGTAGCTGAATGCAGGCCTCTATCAAAGACCAAGAACTTTGTGGTCGTAGGGGTGATATAGGATGGCGAAGGGTGCGGGAGCGACGAGGGGAAGGTCCCCGGTCAGGCCAGCAAGGTCCCTTACGACCGGTTCAAGACTGGTCTGTGCGGACAACACCGGCGCAAAGGAGCTGGAGATCATTGCCGTGCTTGGATACAAGGGCGTAAAGAGGAGATATCCAAAGGCGGGCGTTGGTGACATGGTGTTTGCATCTGTCAAGAAAGGTAGGCCTAATATTAGGAAGACAATTGTGAACGCCGTCATAGTAAGACAAAAGAAGGAGTATAAGAGGCTGGATGGTACCTGCATAAAGTTCGAGGACAATGCAGCCGTCATCACTGGACTGGATGGAGTGCCCAAAGGGTCTGAGGCCAGGGGTCCCATCGCCAAGGAATCAGTTGAGAGATGGCTCAAGATATCCGGTATAGCCAGCATCATAGTGTAGGTGATATTATGGTTACTAAGTCCCCAAGGAAACAAAGAAAGATGCTCTACAACATGCCAAAACACAAGAAACTGAGATTGTTCACTGCTCGTCTGAGCAAAGATCTTGGAAACAAGTATGGAGTAAGATCCATGCCTATCAAAAAAGGAGACAAGGTCATGATCCAGCGCGGAGATTATGTTGGGCATGTAGGGGAGGTCATCTTTGTCGACAGGAAGGCTATCAAGATAGGTGTTGAGGGGGCCACCATCGAGAAGACAGATGGTACTGAGAAGACTTACCCCGTACATCCATCAAACGTTGTCATCACCAATCTCGACCTGAGTGATGAGATGAGAAAGAAGAGCCTTGAAAAGAAAGGAGGGTGAGAAAGTGGGTAGAAAAGGAGAAGGAAAGGGACTCAAGAGGGAAAAGGCCCCAAGACAATGGAAGATCCCTAGGAAACAGAAGGTATGGAGCATCAGGAACAGGCCAGGACCACACTCATCTGAACTATCCGTACCGATCACGTTCATATTGCGAGACTATCTTGGATATGCCAAGAACGTCAGGGAAGTGAAGAGGATACTGAGCGAGGACCTGGTCCTTGTCAATGGAAAGTCCAGGAGGGATTACAGGTACAGAGTGGGCGTAATGGATGTGGTAGAGATACCTAGGACAGAGGAGTACTACAGGATAGTGCCGAATTACAAGGGAAATCTGATACTACACCCCATCACAAAGGAAGAGAAGGACAAGAAGCTCTACAAGGTACGCGATGTAACCCTGCTCAAGGGAGGAAAGTACCAGCTCAACTTCCATGACGGAAATAACATGGTATCAGACCAGAAGTATGAGACCTACCAAAGTGTCATAGTCGATATGACCAAGAACGAGATAGTCGAGTCCATCCCCCTTCAGGAGGGAAGCCTTGTGCTCATCGTTTCTGGTAAGAACGTATCAAAGATAGGGAAGATAGTGGACATAAGGAACTTTGGCATGAATCCGGATGCGGTCACGCTCGAATCCCCCAAAGGAACGTTCCAGACCCTAAAGGATTACGTTATCGCGATCGGAAGGGAGGACACGCCCTTGATATCTTTGCCGGTAGGTGAATGAAGATGGCAGTTACAGATCCTAAGGTACAGAAGGTCACCGTTCACATGGGGATAGGGGAATCTGGAGAGCTTCTCCAGAGGGCATCTGCCCTTTTGGAGGAGATCACACAGCAGAAACCTGTCAACAGGCTTGCTAAGAAGACCAACAGGGATTTTGGCATAAGGAAGGGCGAACCGATATCCGTGCTTGTCACTCTAAGGGGCGAGGAGGCAGAGGTATTCCTTAGCCGCGCCCTTGAGGCGGTTGAGAACAAGGTGCCTATGAGCAATTTCGACCTTTATGGGAACTTTGCCTTTGGCATCAAGGAGCATATCGATCTTCCAGGTATCAAGTACGACCCCAAGGTCGGCATATTTGGGATGGACATCTGCGTCACTCTTGAGAGGGTCGGATATAGGATCTCCAGGAGAAAGTACAAGCAAAAGAAGATCAATCCCAAGTTCCGCATTTCCAAGGAGGAAGGCGTAGAGTTCATCAAGGAGAGATTCGGAGTTGATATCGCATGAGCAAGAAAGGGAAGATCATCAAGACAAAGTTCGGAAGAGGCAGTAGGGTTTGCAGGAGATGCGGAAGCCACGGCCCAGTGATTAGACGTTATGGCCTCATGATATGCAGGCGCTGCTTTAGGGAAGTGGCACCGAAGATAGGATTCAAGAAATTCAGTTAGGTGATGATTCATGTTGAACGATCCTTTAGCAGACGCATTGTCGAACATATCGAATCAGGAGAAGGTTAGAAAGAACCAGTGCATGGTACCTGCTTCCAAGACGATAGGCAATGTTTTGCACATCCTTCAAAAATACGGCTTCGTAGGCGCCTTTGAGCTGATAGACGACGGCAAGTCTGGAAACTTCAAGGTCGACCTCATGGGGAACATAAATCTCTGTGGCGTCATAAAGCCAAGATATGCCGTAAAGAAGGGCGGGTACGAGAGCTTTGAGAGGAGATACCTTCCAGCAAGAGGATTTGGTATCCTTGTAGTATCGACCCCGAACGGCGTTATGAGCCACCACGATGCTCAAGAGGCCGGCCTGGGCGGTAGATTGCTGGCTTATGTTTATTAGGTGATATAAATGTTGGCTGATGAGATTAGGGAAGAGATAATCATACCAAACGGCATTGAGGTAGAGGTAAGCAATCATTATGTCAAGATCAAGGGCCCTTTGGGAAGCCTGGAACGAAGATTCAAGTATCCTAATGTGAGACTTGAGTCAAAGGCCAACGCCATCGTTCTTGTCGTGGATTATCCTAGAAAGGTGGACAAGGCTGCGATATACACCATAAGGTCACACCTCAGGAACATGCTCAAGGGCGTGCAAGTGGGTTTCAAGTACAGAATGAAGATAATATACGCTCACTTCCCACTTAACATCAAGTTGGATGGCGACAAGGTCGTCATCGACAATTACCTCGGCGAGAAGTTTCCAAGGAATGCGAAGGTGGTTGGCACTACAAAGGTCAACATCACCGGTGACGAGATAGTGGTTGAGGGTATAAACAAGGAGCATGTGGGACAGACGGTCGGAAATCTTGAGAAGGCCACAAGGGTCATCAAGAGGGATCCCCGCGTATTCCAGGACGGCATATACCTTATAGAGAGGGACGGAGTTCCATTGAGGTGGTAATCATGAGTGAAAGATTATTGAGATTACGTAAGGAAGCATCCAAGAAGAGGCCCAAGTTCAACAGGCAGGAAACGCCAAAGCTCAAGAGATTCAAGGACGATCCCAAGTGGAGGAGGCCGAAGGGCCATTCGTCCAAGATGAGAAGGAAGCTCAGGGGCAATCCGGCTGTAGTGAAGGTCGGATACAGGGGCCCGAAGGAAGTCAGGGGTTTCCACCCGGCTGGCCTTCCAGAGGTTTATGTCAACAACCTCTCTGACGTTGAGGGCGTTGAGAGCTCCATATTAAGGATATCCTCCTCTGTCGGCAACAGGAAGAAGGCAGATATCCTCCTAAGGGCGAAGGAGCTTGAGCTCAGGGTGGCCAACCCCAAGGTCAAGTTCATTTACGTTGATTCTACTGAGACGCTTGAGAAGTACGCCCCTATCAAGGAAAATGTCAAGGAGTACAAGATGTCCAAGGTGGATGACAGCCTGAGGGATGAGATACTCGAGAAGGCCAAGGACCTTAAGATCGAGATAGAGGTCGGTGAGTAAGATGAATCTGGAAGTTCAGAGAAGGATAGCCTCAGAGGTCTTGGAATGCGGGTTGAACAGGGTCTGGATGGACTCTTCGAAGGCCGAGGAAATTGGGATGGCGATAACAAGGGAAGATATAAGGAATCTTGTCGATAAGGGGCTTATCAAGAAGAGGCAGGAAGAAGGCGTATCGAGGCATAGGGCCAGGAAGCGCCATATCCAGAAGAAGAAGGGCAGAAGAAGGGGACATGGTACCTTCAAGGGTCCGAAGTTCTCAAGGTATCCCAAGAAGAGGAGATGGATAGACACCATCAGGCCGTTGAGAAGGGAGCTCAAGGAGCTCTATGGCAATGATAACATAACTACAGAGGTTTACAGGAAGCTTTACGGTATGGCCACAGGTGGCGCCTTCAGGTCCGTGGAATACATGAAGACCTACATGGCCGACCACGATATGGTAAAGGAGGGGAGCAACAAATGAGCGGACCCAGATATGCTGTGCCTTTCAGGAGGCGCAGGGAGGGGAAGACGGACTTCAGGTCCAGAAGGAAGATGCTATATTCCGGAAAGCCCAGATTCGTTGTCAGGAAATCGCTCTGCTATGTATGGGCGCAGGTCACAGTCACGGGAAAGAACGGTGATGAGATCCTGGTATCCGCACATTCGAAAGAGCTTTCCAACTACGGATGGAAGGGGTCATTCTCAAATACGCCGGCATCCTACCTTACGGGTTACCTGTGTGGCCTTAGGGCCAATAAGCTAGGCATATCGGATGCCATACTCGACATGGGGCTATACGATGTCGTAAAGGGTTCAAAGATATTCGCATGCCTGAAAGGATTTGCAGACGGCGATGTCGACATACCATTCGATGAGTCGATAGTGCCAAGCGAGGATAGGATATCCGGCCAACACATAGTGACATACTATGAGGGGCTTGATGAGGAAGAACGCGCAAAACGTTTTTCAAAGTATATTAAGAATGATGTAGTTGTTAACGATTTACCCGATCTTTTTAGCAAGACTAAAAAGGAGATCGGAGAGAAGGAGAGATAATGGGGAGATCTTAAATGGCACATGATAACTCACAGAGAAATAGGAATGAATCCCCCGCCCAGGTCCATGATTCCTGGAAACCAAAGACAGAGCTAGGAAAGGCTGTGAAGGAGGGGAAGATAAAGGATATCGGCGAGATCTTCGATATGGGGCTCCCCATTCTAGAGACAGAGATAATCGACAAGCTCTTGCCCGAGCTCTCAGAGAGGGAATTCCAGGAGGTCTTGTCCGTCAACATGGTCCAGAGGATGACCGACTCAGGTAGGAGGGTCAAGTTCGCATGCATTGTCGTAGTTGGGAACAAAGACGGATATGTGGGGCTAGGATATGGAAAGGCCCAAGAGGTCGGACCTGCAATCCGTAAGGCGATAACCGATGCTAAGCTGAATCTCATCCAAATAAAGCGCGGATGCGGTTCTTGGGAATGCAATTGCGGAACGCCACACACCATACCGTTCCAGGTCGAGGGGGAATCGTCCAGCGTTACAGTGACATTGCTGCCCGCACCCAGGGGACTGGGGATCACGATGGGCGGTGTTGGAAAGAAGATGTTGGCCTTGGCGGGCATTAAGGACGTATGGTCCCGTTCCTACGGCCAGACACAGACCACACTCAACTTTGCAAGGGCGATTTTCGATGCATTGAGCAAGACCAATAACATGAGCGTCCAGAATAGGCACATCGAAAGGATTGGGATTGTTGCGGGAAGTTCACAAAAGCAGGTGTAAAGGATGAAACGTTTGGTTGTAGTTAGGATTAGGGGCGAAGTGAACGTTAGGACGATCATAAACGATACGCTCGACATGCTCAAGCTTTACCATATAGGGCACTGTACATTGATAGACGACAGGGACGCCTACAAGGGCATGCTCCAAAAGTCAAAGGACTATGTCACCTTCGGCGAGATCAGCCCTGAAGTCCTCAAGAAGCTTGTAATGAAATGGGGAAGGTTGCCCGGGGACAAGAGACTGGATGAGGAGTACGTCAAGCAAAAGACAGGCCTCTCAGTGGACGAGTTCATAGACTCTGTCCTTAGATTCGAGCATGAGCTGAGCGAGTTGGGCATAAAGGACTTCTTCAGATTGCACCCTCCAAGAGGCGGGTACAAGGACACGAAGAGAGGATTCGGGCAGGGCGGGTCCTTGGGATACAGGGGCGAGGAGATCAATGCCCTGTTAGAACGAATGATTTAAGGTGATCCAGGTGATTAGGAAATCCAAAAAGATCAATAAGCTGCGCGGGTCTCGAACCTGTGGTGGCGGATGCTCCAAGAAGAGGAGAGGGGCAGGCCACAGGGGTGGTAGAGGAAACGCAGGGTCTGGAAAAGAGAAGAAACAGAAGTACACGTGGTTCCAGAAGTACGAACCCGACCATCTCGGGAAGCATGGATTCCAGAGGGCCAACTTCCTAAGGTCGGATGTACCAAGTGTGAACATATCTTTCCTGGACCAGAACATTGGGAGCTTTGAATCCCAAGGCGTCATAGAGTTCGAGGATGGCACTCCGGTAGTCGATATTACGAAGATCGGTTTCCAGAAGGTCTTGGGCTCAGGCAAGTTAACAAGGCCCATGATCGTCAAGGCGCCCTTCTTTAGCGAGAGGGCAAAATTGAAGATTGAGGAGGCAGGCGGCAAGGCCATTAGTTCATAGGAGTATGTAGTATGTCTTTGCAGGGAGCACTAACACCACTGTTTAGGATATTGCCCGAGGTCACAAGCCCGAAGAGGCACATATCCTTTAGGGAACGTATAACATGGAGTGGGGTAATACTCATATTGTATTTCCTACTTTCAGAGATACCACTCTATGGTTTACCGGCATCTATACAGGATATGTTTGCGGGTTTCAGGACCGTACTGGCAGGTAACAGTGGTTCTCTGCTGCATCTGGGTATTGGTCCGATCGTCACAGCAGGTATAATAATGCAGCTTCTTCAGGGCTCGGACATCTTAAATATGGACCTTTCCACACATCAGGGCAAGGCCACATTCCAGGGCACCCAGAAGATACTGGCCATATTCCTATGCATATTCGAGGCCTTCATCTTCGCATTCGCTTGGCGATACCAGGTAAGTTCCGGCATGCTGATGTTTCTCGTGGCGCAGATGGCGGTCGGCGCCTTGATACTCTTGCTCATGGACGAGGTAGTGACCAAATGGGGTTTTGGCAGTGGCGTGTCGCTCTTCATTGCGGCCAGGGTCTCTGCGCAGATATTCTGGCAGGCTTTCAGCCCCTTGAAGGATGAGTCGGGCCAGTTCCTTGGAGCTATACCGGACTTCATATCCAAGATAATAAACGGCGAGACGGTCGACATCCTGTCCAGGCCATATCCTTATCCTGACATGACAGCTTTCCTCTTCACGATAGTAGTATTCCTTATAGTCGTCTATTTTGAAACGATGAGGATAGAGATCCCCCTTTCATACGGCAAGTACAAGGGCATAAGGGGAAGATACCCTATAAAGTTCATCTATGCTTCAAACATACCCATGATATTAACTGTGGCACTTTTCGCTAATGTCAGAATAATCGCCCAATTGACCAATTGGAACATAATCGGCGCCTTTGATGCGAACGGAAGCGTGACAGGGGGCCTGTTGTACTACTTGACCCCGACCAGCTCCTTATCTGCATTGGCATCAGAACCACTCAGGGCGATAGTATACTTGGTGATAGTCGTCGTGTTCTGCGTGCTTTTCGCCAAGATATGGATAGAGTTGACCAATATGGGCCCAAACGCCGTGGCAAAGAGGCTCCAGAGCTCGGGAATGCAGATACCGGGATTCCGTAAGGACATAAGGATACTTGAGAAGATACTCTCAAGGTACATTCCCCAGGTCACCGTGATGGGTGGCGCATTTGTCGGGCTGATAGCCGTATTCGCAGACTTCACAGGCGCATTGGGTACGGGTACGGGTATATTGCTTACAGTAGGTATTATTTATAGGATGTATGAGCAGCTTGCCAAGGAACAGGCTTCAGAGCTATTCCCGGCACTGAGACAGTTCATAGGCAAGGAGTAGGAGGAATTAGATGGGAATAATGGATGGTATTTATGGTGCGATGGATGGTCTGTTCGGTTTTCTGCCTTTGGAGGACCCTTCACAGATGTATATCGTGGTCATTGTGCTGGCGATAGTTGTCGGCACCTTCATGACCCTGGTCCAGCATTTCATGGTGGACCAGCAAGAGCTAAAGAAGATGAGGAAGGAAGTCTCTGAATATCAGGGCAAGCTCATGAAGTCCCAGAGGTCCGGCGACAAGAAGGCACAAAGAAAGCTTCAGTTGCAAAAACCACAGATAGATGCGATGAATCAGAAGATGATGAAACAGAACTTCAAGCCACTCTATATCACTATGATACCAGCATTGATATTCTACTCATGGTTGAGACATACATACGAGCCAATGGCAGTGGAGGCGATATTGCACCTCCCATTCTCGTTGTTCAACCTGCCACTCCTTTCATATCTTCATGATGGGACGATAGCAGCGAATCAGATGGGGGCCATCGGCTGGTACATAGTGTTCGTGTCTTTCTTCAGCAACATAGTGAGGAAGATACTAGACATGGCTTAGGATCACTAAAGCGAGGTGTAAAAAATGGTAAGAGGAATGTACAGATCAAGATCACTCAAGAGAAAGCAGGTTCGTATACCAAGTGGTACAAGTGTGATACACTATAAGAGAAAGATGACCTCCAAGCACAAGTGCGCCGAATGCGGCACACAGTTGGGGGGAATCCCAAGGGGAACGCCAAATCAGATAGGCAAGACATCAAAGTCCGAAAGGACGGTGTCGCGCCCATATGGCGGGTACCTATGCGCTTCTTGTCTGAAGAAAAAGATAAGGAACGAAGTTAGGGCAGAGATGAATCAATGAGGATTACCATAGGCGGCCCACCAGGCAGTGGAACGACCACCATTGCCATGATGCTTGCTAAGAGGTATGGCCTTGAACACATATATGCCGGAAAGATCTTCCGGGAGATGGCCATCGAGAAGGGCCTTTCCCTTGAAGAGTTCGGTCGTTTGGCAGAGAACGATGAGAGCATCGACAGGTCGGTCGATAAGAGATTGGCTGAGAAAGCAGTTGAGAAAACGATCACTGAGGGAAGGATGGCTGCCTTTATGGTAGAGGAACCAGATGTAAAGATATGGCTGGATGCTCCTCTAAAGGTCAGGGTATCGAGGATATCGAGCCGAGAGGGACTGGAAGAGGAGGCTGTGAGAGAGATGACGATAAAGAGACAAGAGAGCGAGAACCAGAGGTACAGGAGGTACTATGGTGTCGACATCTACGATCTTTCTCACTACGACATAGTCATAAACACCGAAAAATGGAATGAGGAAGGCGTTTATGCTATAGTGGATTCCGCCATCACCCATCTTGTGAGGGCGACCCAAGAATAATGTAAGAAAATGGTGATGTAAAATGGTAGTAGAAAAAGGAAGGATAGCAACGAAGCTTCTCGGAAGGGAAGCCGGAAAGGTATGTGCTATTGTAGAACGTATTGACAGGAACTTCGTAATGGTCGTTGGGCCTGAAGTGAGAAAGCGCCGATGCAACATCAGGCATCTAGAGCTTCATAACAAGGTCTTGCAGATGCCAGAGAATGCCACGGATGACGACTACATAAACGAGCTCACGAAGCTTTCCCATGAAAGTTCTAGCTAGAGGTTGTTCATTTGGGTGAATCCACGTCCAATTCTATCGAAGTTGCCATGGCAAGGACCAGTCCGAAGTACGGCTGTGCCCCAAAGGACAGGTCTTTGGAGGAGATCCTGCACAATGGGATCATAGTACTTGACAAACCTAGGGGCCCAACCTCTCATGAGGTCGTCTCTTGGGCAAAGAAGGTGCTCGGCCTCGACAAGGCAGGCCATAGCGGCACTCTTGATCCCAAGGTGACCGGGGTTCTTCCTGTGGCATTGGACAATGGAACAAGGATAGTCAAGAATCTGCTCGATACCGGCAAGGAATACGTCTGTCTCATGAGACTTCACGACGATGTCGGCCAGGAGGCCATCATAAGCGCGATGGACTCGTTCCAAGGACAGATATTCCAAAGACCTCCGGTGAAATCGGCCGTCAAGAGACAGGTCAGAAAAAGGCGCATATACTCATTGGAGATATTGGACATGATGGACCGATTCGTTCTCTTCAGAGTGGAATGCGAGGCCGGCACCTACATCAGGAAGCTTGTCTATGACATAGGCATGGTTCTGGGATGCGGCGCCAACATGGCGGAGCTGAGAAGGACCAAGGCAGGATCGTTCACAGAAAGTGACCTTATCACCTTGCAGGAGCTTAGCGATGCGTTCCATTACTACACAGAGGGGGATTGCGTCCCTTTGAGCAAGATGATACACCCTATAGAGAGGGCCGTTGACCATCTGCCAAAGGTGTATCTGCGCGATTCCGCAATCGACGCGATCTGCCATGGGGCAGACGTGGCGGCCCCCGGAGTGGTGAGACTTGACGGGAACGTCAGAAAGAAGCGCAAGGTAGCGATATTCTCGCTCAAGGGCGAGCTTGTCGCATTGGGCCAGTCAATGGCGGATGCAGAGGACTTCAAGAAGATGAAAAGTGGATTTATGATAAACACCCAACGCGTGGTAATGAAGGAGAATACATATCCGAAATACTGGAAAAGTTCCAGTTAATTTATATTATAGAAAGAGTTAAAAAGGTAAATGAATCGAGTGTGTAAGACGGTTGCCGAGGTTGCCGAGTTTGGAAAGGCGCAAGCCTGGAGAGCTTGTTCTGCATTGCAGAACCAGGGTTCAAATCCCTGCCTCGGCGCTTTACACGAATGTTTATCTTTCAACAGAGGAATCATAAGGTGAAAACATGGCTGAATTCAGGCATATTGTCCGTGTGAGTGGAACTGATCTCAAGGGGGACATGCAACTTCAATTGGCCTTGACAGGTATAAAAGGGGTCGGACAGATGATGGCCCGCTCGATCGCCATACTGGTAGAATGCAATCCTATGGAAAAGATGGGAAATCTCTCAGATGAGGATGTGGAGAAGATAGAGAAGGTACTAGAATCTCCCCTTGAAAATGGAATTCCAGCATGGATGTTGAACAGGAGAATGGACGCCGAGACCGGTGAGAACCTGCATGTCACAGGCTCAAAGCTGGCTATGGTCTTCCGTGAGGACATTAACAACATGAGAAAGATCAGAGCTTATAGGGGAATCAGACACGAGTCAGGCTTACCCGTCAGGGGACAAAGGACCAAATCCTCCTTCAGGACAGGGTCATCTATAGGCGTAAGGCGTAAGAAGAAGGGTGAGAAGTAGGTGAGTAGATGGGAGATCCAGTTAAGAAGAGAAAAAAATATATGACTCCTACACATCCTTGGCAGAAGGATAGGATCGATGAGGAGAAGGAAATTAAGAGAAAATACGGTCTCAAGAACAAGAAAGAGATCTGGAAGGCCCAATCATTTCTTAGGAACATGAGGGGGCAGGCGAGAAATCTCTTAGCTGCCACATCCGAACAGGCCGAGAAGGAGACGAATGATTTCTTGAACAGGCTAAAGAACCTTTCCATACTCAAGGACGATGCAGACCTTGACGGGGTCCTGGCATTGGGTATCCAGGATGTCCTTGACAGAAGGCTCCAGTCCCTTGTGGTAAGGAAAGGCATGGCAAAGACCGCCGACCAGGCCAGGCAGATGATCACTCATGGTCATGTCATGGTGAATGGCAAGAGGGTCTCTGCGCCAAGTTACCTTGTCAAGAAGGAAGAGGAGGAAACGATAGCATTCTTCAACGGCTCTCCGTTCCTTAACAAGTCATCTGAGCCTGCACATGCACCCGCTCAGAAGCCACCAAAGAAGATGAAAGTCGAAAAACCAAAGGAAGAGGAGGATGAAGAAGATGGCGAGTAAGGACCCAAAATGGGGTGTAGCACATATCTATGCCTCTTTCAACGACACCATCATCCATATCACTGACCTTTCCGGTGCTGAGACCATTACCAGGTGGTCAGGCGGAATGATAGTCAAGGCCGACAGGGAGGAATCTTCCCCTTACGCTGCCATGAAGGCGGCCGCTAAGGCTGCCGAGGAGGCATTGGACAAGGGAATCATGGGCGTTCACATTCAGGTAAGGGCGCCAGGCGGCAGCAAATCTAAGAATCCAGGCCCAGGCGCGCAGGCTGCTATCAGAGCGCTTTCACGTGCAAAGCTGAGGATCGGAAGGATCGAGGACGTCACGCCGATCCCACACGATGGTACCAGGCCAAAGGGTGGCAGAAGAGGTAGAAGGGTATAGAAATGAGGATCGAATTTATTCCTGTTGACAAGGATGACACGTTGATGTTCATTGTAGAAGGCATTGACGCTACGTTTGCAAACTCCCTGAGAAGGGCCATCATGACGGAAGTTCCGGTCTATGCATGCAATGAGGTCGTATTCTATACGAATTCAAGCCCATTGTATGATGAGGTGATCTCTCATAGGATAGGGCTGGTCCCGCTTACCACGCCTGAGGGAACTGACAAGGACAGCAAGATGGTCACTATGAGCCTGGAGGCCCAAGGGCCTACAACGGTGTATTCGGGAAGCCTTGTCTCAGACGATCCAAGCGTTCAACCGGTAAACGACGAATTCCCATTGCTCAAGTTAGGCCCAGGCCAGAGCATCTCCCTGAACGCGGAGTGCTATGTAGGATACGGCAAGGATCATGTCAAATGGCAGCCAGGCCTTGTCGGCTACAAGAACTATCCGATAATTGATGTCGACAAGCAAAGATGCAATCTCTGCGGCGAGTGTGTGAAGACATGTCCGACCAAGATACTTGGTATCGAGGAGGGGAGCATCGTTGTTCTGGAGATATTCAAATGCACATTCTGCAAGTCTTGTGAGGACGCGTGCAAGAGGCTCAACGAGAACGAGATCATTACCGTAAGGCCAATGAATGACAAGTTCATATTCAGGATCGAGTCATTTGGAAATATGAGCACAAAAGATTTATTAAACACTGCCTTGAATGTCATTGAAAAAAAGGCAGAGAGGCTTGACCAACTCTTGAATGAATAAAGCGGGGGTTGCCGAGTTTGGTCAAAGGCGCAGGGCTTAGGACCCTGTCTTGTAGAAGTCCGTGGGTTCAAATCCCATCCCCCGCACTAGCACACTGGGCGAGCGGATCCCTTATCCGCATAAGTAGTTCGGAGGTGTAAGAGATTGAAAAAGATAAAGAAGACAAATCCCAATCTCGTCTCCCTCATAGAGGGGATGAGATCGAAGGGTTACAATGACGAGGTTGCTTTATGGGTGGCCCTATCCAAAAGGCTGTCCAAGCCGACCCGTCACCAGAGCGAAGTCAATATATCGAAGATTAATAGGTTTACCAAGGATGGGGATACCATCGTTGTGCCTGGAAAGGTCTTGGGATCCGGCGAGCTTGACCACAAGGTCACCGTTGCGGCATACAAGTTCTCACAGGTGGCCAAGGACAAGATAGCGAAGTCCGGCGAGACCTTGACGATCCCTGAACTGATGGAGAGGAACCCCAAGGGATCTAAGGTAAGGATTTTTGGGGGTTAACAGATGTACATAGATGGTGATAATCTTATACTAGGCCGCATGGCCAATGAGGTTGCACAGATGCTTTTGGCAGGCGAACCCATCGTCATTGTGAATGCTGAGAAGATAGTCATCTCCGGTAACAAGGAGGACATATTCAAGCGATTCAAGCACAGGACAGACCTGGCGGACAGAGCGAATCCTCGCAGGGGCCCGTTCTTCCCAAAGACATCTGACAAGTTGGTCAGGAGGACCATACGTGGCATGCTGCCTTGGAGGAAACCCTCTGGCCGTGAGGCATTTAGGCGCCTTGAGGTCTACGAAGGCATACCTTCAAAGTACAGCAACAAGGAATTCATCAGGATTGAGAATGCCGATGGCAACAATCTTGGGACCCACAAGATCGTGACCGTAGCAGAGCTGTCCCAATACCTGAGGGGTGATTGATATGAAGATTGTACAGTCCAGTGGAAAGAGGAAGACTGCCATCGCCCGCGCCGTCCTAAAGGAGGGCAAAGGCCGTGTCCGCATCAACGACAAACCAATAGTACTGGTCCAGCCTGAGCTTGCCAGGATAAAAATGTTGGAACCTCTCTTGATAGCTGGGAACGACGTGTCGTCGACATTTGACATCGATGTCAAGGTAAACGGCGGAGGGGTCATGGGCCAGGCAGATGCCTGCCGAATGGCAATCGCCAGGGCCATCATCTCCTACACGGGTGATATGGACCTTAGGGACCGATACATCGCTGCTGACAGGTCTATGCTCAAGGGAGATACAAGGAGGACAGAGCAACATAAGCCAAACACGTCCTCACAGGGACCGAGGGCAAAGAGGCAGAAGTCTTACAGGTAGATAACATGATAATTCCGATAAGATGTTTCACATGCGGGAAGCCCATAGGGCATCTCTTCAAGACATACTCCGAGAGGACCATCAGCGAACACCCTAAGGATGTTCTCGATGACCTCGGGCTTGAAAGGTATTGCTGCAGGAGGATGTTCCTGACACATGTTAACCTTATAGATGAGGTGTTAGACTTTAGCGTTTAAAGAATGTGGGACCGTAGGGTAGCTTGGACCATCCTCTCACCTTGGGGTGGTGGACACCCGAGTTCAAATCTCGGCGGTCCCACCAAAACTATCTGTTGACACGAGGGATTATATGAGCATAGTCGAGGACTTTGCATTGCGAAAGCTGTATATCGAATCCAGGAACATGCTGGAGATAGACCTGCTGTCCGCCAATTCATTTGGAAGGGCGCAGATCAAAAGCGATGTGGACATAGATGACCTATATACGGTCATAGTCCCGGAGCTGATGGGCCTAAACATTCTGGAGCAAGGGGTGTTCGATGACATCCTTAGCGACGTGATCGACGACCCAAGGGTCAGATTCGGCTTCTCTTTGGCATGCGCGAAGGCTGCGGCCTCGTTCCTTGGACTTCCGCTATACCAATACCTAGGGGGCATCTTCAACAAAGTGATGCCACAGATAGTCCTTGGCGGTTCGCTGATAGATGAGAACTTCGCTGAGCTTGGAAGGGCAGGCAATCTGGAGTACCTTAGATTGGACACGCTCTCATCGCTGTCCAAGATGGACAGGGCCTCCTGCATCAAGTATGTCGAGGAGGGCAGCTGGCATGTGGCTTACGGCCTTTCATTCAAGTTCGTGGAGATATATAAGAGAGAAGACATTAATGAATATTTAAGAATTAAAGAACATATGTCGGAGGTGTAATTTTGACAGATGATATGTTAGTTCCCCTTGATCAATACCTTGCTTCTGGTATTCACATAGGCACACAACAAAAGACGAAGGATATGGACAAGTACATCTACAGGGTCCGCCAGGATGGCCTATATGTGCTTGACATCAAGACGACCGACCAGAGATTGAGGTCTGTCGCGAACTTTTTGGCCAACTATGACCCTACGAGGATTCTGGTCGTTTCGACCCGTGTATATGGTCACAAGCCGGTCAAGACATTTGCGCAGTACATCAATTGCAGGTCCGTTGCCGGAAGGTTCATTCCAGGCATGCTCACAAACCCCAACAACAACGACTTCTTGGAGCCAGACCTCCTGATAATCACCGACCCCAGGGCCGACTATCAGGCGCTTAAGGAGGCTTCGAACATCGGCATTCCAATAATAGCACTTTGCGATTCTGAGAACATGCTATCAAATGTGGACATATCTGTGCCTACGAACAACAAGGGACGAAAGGCCCTTTCCTTGATATACTACCTTCTAGCAAGGGAGCTTCTAAGGAAGAAGGGCACGATACCCGAGGACGGGGACATAGATTTCGGTTTCGAGGAATTCAAGCAACCTTAGAATTCCTTCTCTATTTCTTGGAATATATTTTTAAATTATGGATTTTGACTATATCTAGCATGCGGGGGTTGCCGAGATTGGTCAAAGGCGCTGGACTTAAGATCTAATGCAGTTCTCTTCCAGGATGCTATGTGGAAAGGATAGGTGCCTGAGATAGGAAATCCAGTTTCGCAGGAATCCGCGGGTTCAAATCCCGCCCCCCGCACCTATGCGCAACGAATAAGAAGGTCTATTGAAGCAGATAAAGGCATTATAGACAAAAATAAGGTAGGAAAACTAGGATTTATAGTATCCGGCTATTCTGTAAGGAAATTCCTGGAAGATTGTAGGACACAAAACTAAACAAAATAATTAATATTCGTATTTATTAGTGCCCATACAGATGAATCAGCTCTGGATTATAAGAGCACATATAAAAACAAAAAACGATAACTTTATATATTTTTGTGCCCATACAAAAAATATGGTTTACTTAGAGAAGATTGAACGGGGAGACAAGACATATTATTATGTTACGAAAAACTTCAGAATTAGCAATAAAAAGTGGAAGAAAATAAGAAAGTATGCCGGTGATGAGCCCCCTTCCAAAGAACAGACAAAGAAAGCAGTTGAGGAGATTGAAAAGGAAGCATTGAAAAAAGGCCTCGTGAAACCTGCCTCTAGATACGCATATTTAAGCGATGAAGAGGCAGAGAAATTGCAAGATTTGAAAGAGGTCTTCAAGAAGTGGTACGGCAAACTGGATCCTGTTGAAAAAAAGAAGTATGAAGAAGATTTTATTGTTAGGTTCACTTACAACTCAAATGCCATCGAAGGCAACCGTTTGAGCCTTCGCGAAACAAGCATGATCCTGATAGAGAATATAATTCCTGCTGGCGCTACTCCAAATGATTACAATGAAGCCATAAACTCAAAAGATTGTTATGAGTTCACGAAAGGATATGCTGGTGAGTTTAACCAGAAGTTTTTGCTAAAGATCCACAAACTGCTTACCCAGAACACAAATTGCAAAATTGTAGGCGGTTATAGGGGCCATGAAGTCAGGATTTCAGGTTCGGAATGGATCCCCCCAACATATGAAAGAGTGAAGGAAGAAATGAGGAAGATTTTCCAGTGGTACTATTCTGCAAGGGAGAAATTGCATCCTGTCGAATTAGGGGCGATTCTTCATAATAAAATAGTCAGGGTACATCCGTTTGCGGACGGTAATGGAAGAACCTCAAGGGTTGTAATGAACTGGATATTGATGAAAAGCAATTTTCCAATGTCCTATATAGAACTAAGAGATAAAATCAAGTATTATGATGCAGTTGAAGAAGGGGATAAAGGCAATGACGAGGCAATAGTACATTACATTGCCAAATTGCTGATGGAACAGCACACATTTAAATCAGAAGCGAGTTAAACAACCTCAGTGACTAGCAGGTTCAAATCCCGCCCCCGCACCTGAACTGGTATGATATTTCCCTGTAGAATACCGTTCTTTAAATACGGGATAATCTTTAAATAATATTAATCCTATGATAATTAGATGGACGGGATGCCCTCCCTCATATACTGTATATTCCCGTCCGTTTTCTTTTTGTGTCTTTCACACTATTGGTTTCTTCCCTATGGGCAATGCTTCCCTTCCAAAGGTCTCGTTGATGATATCTGCAGCCGAAAGGTACAAGGCGCTGCCTCCACATATCAGGCCCTCATAGCCGGCGATCGTGTGGACGCTAGGGTAGTAGACGCCTATTGCCAATAGGAAGAACAGGATAGTCAAAGTTGAGAACACGACAAATAGTGCCTTAGGCTTCTTCAATGTGGGGATCGTCATATAGAGCGTGAAAAGCCCCCATCCTGCAAGGAATGCAGAAAGGCCTGCCTTTGGAACGGGCGCGATGACATTGAGATTCTCCAATATCACCATGGTCGCGAAGGCCAACCAAAATCCCCCATATGCTGTGAAGGCTGTCGACCCGAAGGTGTTGCCAACGGCCACCTCCCTATTTCCGGCAAGGACCTGTCCTAGTCCCCCAAAGAAGAGGCCTAGGGGCAGCACCATGCCGAGCGACTCATGGGGTATTATCCCCGCGTTGATAAGATTGAGCAGTACTGTGGTAAGGCCAAAGGCAGCAAGTCCCAATGGCGCAGGATTTATTTTATTTCCTTCCATTTTTTCTGCTATCTAAGATACATATATAAATTTTATTCCGAATTTACGGAACATTTATTCGTCCTTGAAGTTGTTCTTGTAAGCATCCGTGGACAGATAACTGTTCTCCACGTAATCGAAAGGTATCGTCTTGACCCATCCTGCCTTCTTGAAGATGTCCATGAAACATGCCCCAACAATGGTCGTGCCTTCATGCGAAAGGATCTCTATCGCGCCTTTCACCTCTTCGATCTCCCACTTCTCCGGCATTGCCAACCCGCCCAGGATGACGACTATGTCCACCTTTTCAATGTTCGCTGGTCTGGCCTCCACCCTGTGTTTCCCCAAATAGAGCTCGTAGGCCGTCTTGAAGTCAGATTCAGGTATGTAGTACTTCTTCTCGCACATGTCCCTTACTACATAAACGAAAAAATCTACCAGAGGGGTGCAGGTGTACGGGATGCCTATGAAAGCGATGCTCGACCTGCTCTCGCAGCTCATTACTATATTGGCGAACGAATTTAGCATTCCCTTTATCCCAGGTGCCTTTTGTATGTCCTCTATGTTACCACTGCCTTTTTTGCAATAAATTATGTGCTTCATTTTTATTGTTTTCCCTAAAGGCGGCTTCATGCCCCATACCCAAAACCTTATATGAAAATGCATACTATCTTCGAAAGGTTGATGATAATGGCCCATTTCACGATAGGAGTGCTTGGACAGCAGGATAACGATTTCTTGAAGAGATTAGGCAACAAGGGTACCATTAACGATATAGAGTTCAGGAACTTCTCTACTGAGAGGGACCTTTTCACATATTGCTCCCCAAAGTCTGACAAGGTCGCCCCCTTGATGCAGATAATGGGCATCATCGACTTTCCTGTCTTGGTTTTCGACAAGCCGAACAGCTATCTTGGCGAGGCGGTGCTGGCCGTGGACGCCAGAAAGTTCGAGAATGGCATAATATGCGTATCCGAGGAGTTCGGGGAGGAAAGGGCGAGGAAGTTGATAGAGGGCAGCAATCTGGAGTCCTATGACCTTCTGCCAATGGATGCTGACTCATTGAAGGATCATCTGGCCTCAAAGGAGTTCCAGGCCACTATTGCGGCCCCTGCAGGGCCAACTAAGATCCCCATTGACAATTACTTTGTGGTGAAGAGTGTCGGCACGGTCATACTTGGCGTAGTGAAGAGAGGGGAGATAGGCGTCTATACCAAGCTTTCCATATATCCCGATGACATAGATGTGCTCGTGAAATCGATCCAATGCCATGACAAGGACGTCAGGAACGCCACTACGCTCCAAAGGGTCGGTCTCTCCCTTAAAGGTGTCAAGGTGGAAGACCTCAAACGTGGCAACGTAATCGCGCAGAAGGGGAGCATGATGGTATCCAAGTCCATGAGGGTGGGACTGGAGAGGAACAAGGTGCTAAAGGGCGCGATATCGGAAGGGGACAGCTTCTTCGTATCCATTGGGCTTCAGTCGCCGGTTGGGAGGATAGTATCGATCGATGGCGACGTTCTTACTATCGACCTGGAAAGGGAAGTGGCCTACGATGCCTCTGACAGGGCAATACTTGCTCTGACCACGCCCAAGCCCCCGAGGATAATAGGCGGCGGGAACATCATAATCTGACCTTAGAGGAGAATGGTCCCGACGGCCGGATTTGAACCGGCGATTCGTGGATCTACAGTCCACTGCCCTGGCCAGACTAGACTACGTCGGGGTATTTCCTAAATTACGCATTGTTTTTAAAAAGGTTTCGTTTTATGCTCATTTCTCATAAGGAGTGCCAAGCTCCCAGAGGTAGTGGAAGTTCCTCCTGCACCAGAAGATGAACTCCTCGTCGTTGCCCACTATATAGTTTGAGAAGTCGAACTCTCCGCTCCTGTTCCTAAAGGAAACGTTAGCCTCCTTAAGGTCAAGCAGCCTGCCGATCATATACATCTGGTCGGCGTCGATCAGCTTTATGCTGATGCCGTTCTCTATCTGTTCATCCATATATGCCCTGGACTCTGTGTCCTCAAGGGCCTGCTTCGAGTATATGAACTTTATAGGTATCTTCCCAAGCTTGTCCTCTATGAGGGAGAGGTCTATCTTCGTGACGTTCGGATTGATCGCTCTATACTGGATGTTGCAAGACATTATGGCATCCTTCTCCTTTGCTAGGAAGTCGGTGGCGTGCATGGCCATGAAATCGACATTCTTCCAGATGCCGAAGTCCTTTAGGATCATTGGTGGTATCCTGTGTATCTGATGATCGTGCACAAAGGACTCGAACGCCCACTTGTCGAAAGAGGGCAGGGACGATATCCTTGTTATCAGAAAAAAACCTTTCTCTGTGAGAACATAGCCGGTCCCGACCTTGTTCACTACCTTGAGCTTTAGCAGATTGTTGAGCTCTGCCGAAGCTGTTTGCCATGAAAGGCCTGTCTTTTTCGAGATCTCCTTGCTCTTCATGAGGTTGTCGATCGATAGGGTCTTCATGATCTTGATTCTGTTCTTGCTAGAAACGAGGTATCCATAGAGCTTCATTGCCATCACAAGCTTTAGCTATGTTTAAAAGTATGTACTCTTTTTAATATTTGTGGTCAGATGGAAAGGCATGTCGTGACATCATTTCTTGCAAAGGAGGGCCTTTTCCTGCTCTTGAAAAGGTCAATGAGGGTATCTTCCTATAAGGGAATGTGGGCCGGGGTGTCCGGCTCGATAGAAGAAGGGGAATCTGTGATGCAGGCCGCCCTGAGGGAGGTCCGTGAGGAGACGGGCATAGGGGCCGGCTCCTTAAATGTGTCTTGTATTGGGGATACGATGAGGATACCCTATACCGAGTTCGATTGGGTGGTCCATCCGGTCCTGTTCGTCTCTGCCACTTTCTCCGTCTCATTGAACTGGGAGAACGATTCCTTCAGGTGGCTGAAAAGGGAGGAAATGGATGAATTGGAAACAGTTCCTGGATTAATTGACGCTTTAGACAATATTTTATCGAAAAGCTGACGATTTGTCCATTATTATTATAACTGAATATTATTCTGTATATATGGAATATTATATGCCTTTGATGATGACCATATTTTGATATCTTTAAATGTAAGAAATATTTTTTACTATAATTTAGGTTTTTTGAACAATCTTCGGTGAATAGTAATTATCATATTAATATTATTATTATATTATATATTCTTAGAAAGGCATTTCAATCATACGTTTACGAAAACTTTTTAAATGGAAAATTGAACTCAGAACTAACATTTGATTTCTTCGTTATAGAAATCATTTTCTTTTTACGGGGGAGGGAAAAGGTGAACAAAAGTGGTAATGTGTAGCAAAAAGCTAGATTTTGTCATATGCCTGACAACAATTCTTTTTCTCCCCGTATGTATAGTTATAGCTCTTTGGAGGTATACTACTTTTAGGACGGATTTAGTAAGGTGTTAAAATGAGCAAGGAAAAGAAGACCAACGTATTGGTTATAGGTGCTGGAATTACGGGTATACAATCCTCGCTAGACCTCGCCGATAAGGGTTATAGGGTTTATCTGGTTGAAAAGTCCCCATCTATTGGTGGTTCGATGGCCAAACTGGATAAGACCTTCCCTACTAATGACTGTTCTATGTGCACGCTAGCGCCTAAGATGGTCGAGACATCTAGGCACCCTAACATTGAACTGTTGACATATTCAGAGGTTGTAGGACTCGAAGGTACAGCAGGTAACTTCAAGGCAAAGATCAAGAAAAAGCCAAGGTACGTTATAGAGGAGAAATGTACTGGCTGTGGCGATTGTATCGAGAAGTGCCCCACCAAGAAGCAGAACATACCGAGCGAGTTTGACCACGGTATGGGCACAAGGAAGGCAATTTACATACCGTTCGAACAAGCGTCCCCGCTTGTCGCGACGATCGATACTGAGAACTGCCTTCACTTCAAGACAGGCAAATGCGGCATCTGCCAAAAGGTCTGCCTTGCAGAGGCCATCGACTTCGAACAAAAGGAGGAGATCATCGAGGTGGACGTAGGTGCTGTCATCGTAGCCACCGGATTCGATGTGCTTGCCCCGACTATGAGGACCGAATATGGCTATGGCAAGTACAAGAACGTAATAACCGCAATAGAGTATGAGAGGCTAATGTCTGCATCCGGCCCCACCCGCGGACACATAGAGAGGCCGTCGGACGGCAAGAAACCTGAGAAGATAGCATGGATACAATGCGTCGGTTCCAGGAGCGGCAGGCTAGGAAATCCATACTGTTCACGCGTATGTTGTATGTATGCCACAAAGGAGGCGCTCGTTACAAAAGAGCACGACCCGGACATACAACCTTACATATTCTACATGGACCTCAGGGCCTATGGAAAGGAGTTCGAGGAGTACTACCAAAAGGCGGACTCCACCGGTGTCAAATACGTCAGGGCCCGTCCCGCTGAGGTCTTCGAGACAGACGGCGGAGACATCATGATCCGCTATGAGGACACATACACCGGCGAGATCAAGGAAGAGAAGTTCGATCTTCTAGTCCTTTCATCTGCCATAGTGCCATCAAAATCGAACGCAGAGCTGTCCGAATCATTGGGCATAGAACTTGACGAGAACGGGTTCTTCAAGGAATGCAATGTCGTGTCGGACCCTATGGAGAGCTCAAAGCCAGGCGTCTTTTTGGCAGGTTGCTCCCAATCCCCCAAGGACATCCCCGACTCCGTGGCACAGGGCTCTGGAGCCGCTGCGATGGTAATGGACATCTTGCCAAAGCCTGAGATCAAGCCCGTCCAGCAGATTGCCGAGAAGGTCATGCAATCTGACGAAGAGCCGCGTATCGGCGTTTTCATCTGCATGTGCGGTAAGAACATAGCAGGATACATGGATGTTGACAAGCTCTCGGAGTTCGCACTTTCACTGCCTAACGTATCCCATTCGGAGATACTCATGTTCGCATGCTCCCAGGATGCACAGGGCAAGATAAAGAAGGCTATCGAGTCTAAGGATCTTAATCGTGTGGTAGTGGCCGCATGTACACCAAGGACCCACGAGGGCCTCTTCCAGGACACCATCAGAGAGATCGGCCTGAACAAGTACCTGTTCGAGATGGCCAACATCAGGAATCAGTGTTCCTGGGTTCACTCAACTGACCCAGAGAAAGCCCTTGAAAAGGCAAAGGAACTTGTAAAGATGTCTGTGGCAAAGGCAAGGCTTCTAGAGCCACTTAGCCAAGGTCAGATCGAGGTCGAAGGTTCGGCGCTCGTGATCGGCGGCGGAGTTTCCGGTATGAGCACCGCTTTGGCCCTTGCAGAGGCAGGGATAAAGGTCTACCTGGTCGAGAAGAAGGACAAGCTAGGTGGAATGCTCAACAATCTGACCACCCTCTACCCTTCAGATGTGAAGGCACAGGACGTAGTTGACAAGCTGGTCGACGAGATGCAGAAGAACAAGAACATCGACGTATTGCTCAATACTGAGATAGAGGAGATCAAGGGTTACATAGGGAACTTCGAGGTAGAGGTCAAGGAGCAGGACCCACTATACAAGAACTTCGAGGAACCGCTGAAGGTCGGAACTGTCGTCATAGCCACTGGGGCAGAGCTGATAGACCCGGCAGGCATCTACGGATATGGCTCCAGCCCGAAGATCATTACCCAGTACGAGCTGGAGGAGATGCTAAAGAAAGGCTCCTTCCCCAAGGATGCCAAGGAAGTGCTCTTCATATCCTGTGCAGGAGCCCGAGAGGACAAGGGCAGGACATACTGCTGCAGAGTGGGCTGTGGCACGATGCTGAGGAATGCGAAGGCATTGAAGAAGCTAAATCCCGATCTGAATCTATTCGTCCTTTTCAGGGACATGAGGTCTTTCGGAAAGAGAGAGGAGGAATACTATGTCGACGTCCAACAAAACTACGGCGTCAAGTTCCTCAGATACGAGAAGGACCAGAAACCGGAGGTCAGTGTCGACAACGGCGTTGTCACGCTCAGGGTGCATGACATGCTACTTGGCGATGATCTGGAGTTCAAACCAGACCTCGTCGTGCTGACTACCCCGACCGAAGGCCAGGCGAACGACATAGCAATGATGCTCAAGGTGCCCACATCCAAGAACGGAGGCTTCTTCCTAGAGGCCCACGCGAAGATCAGGCCGCTCGACTTCGCCACTGACGGAGTATATGTCTGTGGCAGCGCGCACTTCCCCAAGGGGGTCGCAGACGCGGTGGCCCAGGCCATTGGCGCCGCCTCAAGGGCAGCTGTCCCGATATTCGAGAGGATCGTGAAGGGAGAGGCTATCGTAAGCGATGTCGACCAGGAGAAATGCATCGGCTGTGGGATATGTGTGAGCATCTGCCCCTATGGTGCGATGGCGCTGGATGATGGCAAATCACAGTCGAACAAGGCGCTATGCAAGGGATGCGGTACCTGCGCATCTGCATGCCCGATGTTTGCCATTAAGATGCCCCACTTCACCGATGGCCAGATTTTTGAACAGATCAAAGCCGCGATTGGTAAGTCCGGAGGTGCATGATAATGGCAGACGAAAAGTTTGAACCTAAGATTGTGGCTTTCACTTGTAATTGGTGTTCATATGCAGGAGCAGACCTTGCCGGTACGTCCCGTATACAATATGCGCCCAACATGCGCATAATACGCGTGATGTGCTCTGGCAGGGTTGAACCCAACTTCATTTTGGAAGCGTTCCAACAGGGGGCCGACGGAGTATGTGTCCTAGGCTGCCACTTTGGAGATTGCCACTACATAAGTGGGAACTATGAAGCTAACAGAAGGATGGAGCTCCTTACCAAGCTCTTCAAACACATGGGGCTTGATGAGGGCAGGATAATGATCGAATGGGTCTCCGCATCCGAGGGTGAGAGATTTTCACAGGTCGTCAACAAATTCACGGAACAGGTCAGGGAACTAGGGCCTCTTCCAGAGGGTTACGCGGACAAGATCGCCCTTCTCAGGGGAGCTATCGAGGGAGAGAGGCTGAGGATAGTCCTTGGATCGACAAAGAGGGCGTTTGACAGCGGAGGCGTCGAGGAAGAGAAGTACAACAACGCTCTCTTCGACATAGCTAGGGACGAGATAGACAGGGTCAAGATGTTCAAGGCCCTTGACAAGGCGGATGCCCCCCTTACGGTGCCTCAATTCTCAGAGATGACCGGCATACCGAAGATGACTATCTGGAGGCATGTCCTTTCCATGACGAGGAAGAACATACTCGAGGCCGTCGGCGAGGAACATCACTACATGCTGTATCAAAGGAGGGCTGTGTAATGGTTATAAAGGACGAGGAGATGGACTTCGAGTTCTCAAAGAAGCTCGAGAAAGAGCTTGCCAACAGCTTTGCCAAGTGCTTCCAGTGCGGTACATGTACAGCAAGGTGTCCGGGCGGAATTATATCCGATTACAGGACGAGGAAGTTCATGAGAATGGCCCAGCTTGGCCTCAAGGACAAGATACTCAGTTCCGACGAGATATGGAACTGCACCACGTGTTCCACGTGTAAGATCCTCTGCCCATGGGAGGTCGACCCGCTCTCAACGATATTGAAGCTGAGAAGGGAAGCTGTCAGGGCCGGTCACGAGAACAAGAAGCATGACCCATTGGTAAAGAGCCTTGCCAACTACGACAACCCCTGGCTGCAACCTAGGTCCGCTAGGAGGAAATGGTACAAGGGGCTCGATGTCGTGGACCTTACAGAGAATCCAGGCGGAGCCGACGTGCTCTACTATGTTGGCTGCACTGCCACATTCGACAAGAGGCTTTGGGGAATGGCCAGGGCAGTTATCAGGGTTCTAGGAAAGGCTGGCATCAAGGTCGGTGTTCTCGGCAAGGACGAGAAGTGTTGCGGAGGTACGGTCCGCGGTGTAGGCCATCCCGAGATGTTCGAGGCTTTGGCGAAGCAGAACGTTGAGGACTTCAACAAGGCGGGCGTCGACACGGTCATCTTCTCCTGCCCAGGGTGTCTCAACACTATCAAGAACACTTACAAGGCAGAGCAGATGGGCGAGATCAAGCCAAAGCTTGTTCACGTGGTCGAATTCGTTTCCCAACTGATAAAGGATGGCAAGTTGAAGCTTGACAAGGATGTCAAGAGGATTGTCACTTACCATGACCCATGTCACTTGGGTAAGCACTGCGAGGTCTTCGATGCCCCACGTGATATCCTAAAGGCCATCCCTGGACTTGATTTCAGGGAGATGAAGTTTATAATGAAGGATTCCTGGTGTTGCGGCGCCGGTGGGGGCGTAAAGACGGCCTACCCGGAGCGTGCGACGGAATTGGCGGTAAATCGTCTGAATCAGGCGGAGGAGACGGAGGCGGACACGATATGCAGTGCCTGTTCATTCTGTTACCAGAACCTGTTGGACGGATTGGTCGCCAAGAAGGATTCCAAGATGGAGATGAAAGACGTTATGGAAATCTTAGCGGAGGCGATTGAGGAATGATTGGCGTATTCATTTGTTTCTGTGGACAAAACATTGGTGGTTACATCAATGTCCCCGAGCTCACCGACTACTTCAACAACTGGAGAGACGACGTCGTTGCCTTCAACACAACATTCCTATGTTCCGAGATAGGCCAGGACCTCATCAAGGACAAGATCGAGGAATTGAACCTGGATGCTGTCGTCGTGGCATCATGTTCACCAAAGCACCATGGCGGGATTTTCCAGAACTGTATAGGTCAGAAGATGAATCAGTACAGATGGGAGTTCGCCAACATAAGGGAACAGTGTGCATGGGTGACGCCCAACAAGAAGAATGCCACCGAGAAGGCAAAGGCCATCATCGCCGGAGCTATCGAGAAGGCAATGCTAATGAACGACATAGGCTCAACTAGGGTCCCTGTGACCAAGGACGTCCTCATCATTGGAGGCGGAATAGCAGGAATGCACGGCTCATTGGAGCTTACGGACAAGGGATTCCATGTTCATATGGTGGAGAAAAAAGAGACAATAGGCGGACATATGGTGCAGTTCGACAGGGTATTCCCAACGGATGACTGTGCAATGTGCACCAGCTCCCCGATACTGGCGGAAGTTGCAATGGACCCGCTGATAGACATATACTCCCTTTCTGAGGTGATAGAGGTTAAGGGAAGGCCGGGGGAGTACAGGGTCACGATAAGGAGAAATCCTAGGTACATCGATGAGTCTAAATGTACTGCCTGTGGTGACTGTACCACGCACTGCCCTGTAGAGGCTTGGAGCGAGTGGCACTACGGAATGGCCACTAGGGCTGCGACCTACAAACCGCTGGCGCAGGCGGTACCTCTCAAGAACAGGATCGAGAAGGAATCCTGCATAAGGTGTGGGACCTGCGAGAACGTCTGTAAGGCCAATGCGATAATGTACGACCAACAGCCGGAGGAGTTCGAGATCACGGTCGGAGCGATCATGATAAGCACAGGGTACGACATCTTGGACCTTTCGAACACAGAATATCACCAGGAGCATCCAAATGTCATATCGCATCTGCAGTTAGAGGCCATAAAGGTACCTTCAGGCCCTACCGCAGGGGAGATCCTGAGGCCTTCTGACGGAAAGATGCCAAAGCACCTTGTCTTCGTGCTGTGCGCTGGTTCAAGGGACAGGAGGCATAACGTCTACTGTTCGAAGGTATGTTGCATGTACACTACCAAGAATGCAAGGCTCATAAAGTCGGAGCACCCTGAGATGAAGATCACTATATGCTACATTGACGTTCGTGCCGCCGGAAGGGGTTATGAGGAATACTTTGACAAGGCTCGTGAGATGGGGATCAACTACGTCAGGGGAAATGTATCCGAGATAGTTCCGAACGGCGAAGACCTCATATTGAGGGTCGAAGACACATTCACTGGAGAACCTCTAGAAATGGAAGCCGATCTAGTAGTCCTATCTTCAGGTATGATACCCTCACAGGGTACTAGGGATATGTCCGAGGTGATCCACGTCGTATCTGGTGCGGACAAGTTCCTTGCACCTGTGCACGTCAAGATAGCCCCAGTCGACACGGCCAACACCGGCGTCTACATTGCTGGCACTGTGGAAGCGCCAAAACCGATTCAAGAGTGCATCACTGACGCAGGCCTGGTGGCATCCAGGATATCCACATTCCTGAAGGACCCAGAGATAGAGATCGACCTCAAGACTTCGAAGATCAACCCGGAGATATGCATCAAATGCGGCACCTGCGCTGACAACTGCGTATATGACGCGATCGATACCACCGGGGAAGACTTCAAGGTCCAGGACGTGTCATGCCAGGCATGCGGTAAATGTTCCGTTGTATGCCCGACAGGCGCGATAGACCTCCAGTTGTTCACCGAGGACCAACTGATAAAGCAGGTCGATGGCATCTTGGCAGAGGACAAGGACTCTATTATAGGATTCTGCTGCTACCAGTGCGGATACAATGCCGCAGACCTTGCCGGGACCGCGAAGGCCTTCATAGACCCCAAGATAAAGGTGGTCTTGGTGCCTTGCTCAGGACGTGTAACAATACAGCACATGCTCTACCCGTTCTTCAAGGGCGCGAAGGGCGTGTTCGTTGCAGCATGCCTGGAAGGGCAATGCCACTACATCGACGGCAATCTGCAGGCCAAGGAGAAGGTCAAGCTTGCCAAGAAATCCCTGGACCTCATGGGCATCGGAGGGCGTAAGCTGAATCTGTTCAACATGTCGTCCGCTGAAGGTCCCAAGTTTGTCGCAGCTTCGAAGAGGATGGTGGAAATATGTCAGTAGATAATTCAAAGGTCAAAGAGGCCAAAGAGGCCCCAAAAGCTCCTGAAGAGGAAATTAAGCCGATCAAAGTGGCCGGCGAATGTGAGATTGGGACCGTCCTCGACTGCGCGACCTGCAAGAGGTGCTCGCTTGTATGCCCGACAGAGCTGAACCTTGAGAAGGTGGTGAGGATATCCCGATACCTAAAGGATCCCAAGGGTTCCCACAGGAATGTTTTCAAGGTGACATCCAAGCTAGCCGGTATGGCCGAGACACAAAGCTGGCTCAAGAAGGGAGAGACAGGTACGGACATAGCCTACTTCCCTGGATGCTCGGCGCTCTTTGACATACTCCTTCAGAGGGACACGAACTACTCTGGCGCGGCAGAGGCCGCAGTGCTGTCATTGAACAAGCTTGGATTCAAGCCGGAGATCATCTATGGCTGCTGTGGGCACGACCTCTATTACTCAGGCGCACTCGATGAGTTCGAGATCGTTAAAAAGGAGCTTTCAAAGAAGCTGGAAGGCAAGAAGATAGTGGTCGGCTGCGGCGAATGCTACCACATGCTAAAGAACGTATACAATGCCGATGTAATCACATTTGCAGAGTTCGTCTTTGAACAGCATCCGAAGTTCGAGAAGACCGACCTCAAGACGACCTACCATGACCCTTGCAGGCTCGGAAGGTACAACGAGATCTATGACGCACCCAGGGAGCTTCTGAAGAAGGCTTCAGACTTCAGGGAGATGGAGAACATCAGGGAAGAGGCCATCTGCTGCTCTGTGTCAGCATGGCTGAACTGCAACAAGCATGCCAGGGAGGTCAGGTTCAACAGGATAAGGGAAGCAAAGGCGACTGGCGCGGATTATATTGTGACAGCTTGCAACAAATGCTCCATACACCTGGACTGTGTGCACTATGAGCTCAACAAGGAGGAGGTCAAGGACCTCGAGGGGATAAAGATCATCGGACTTGAGGAGGTCGTAGGATACGCGCTAGGCGTCTACGATCCATTCAAGGAGGAGAAGTCCTACGAGGTGTCCGAGATCAAGGGCAAGTTCCTTGAACCAATTACGATAGAAAAGGACCTGGAAAGGTACATCGATGAGGATCTAATAGAACAGGCGTTCAGGTGCACATCCTGTAAGAATTGCACGATAGTATGCCCAGTGCACTATGACACACCAGGCCTGATGATGGAGGTCTTCAGGCCAGAGCTCGTCAAGAGGGGCTATGCGCCGGAAAAGCACACTAAGATAGCAAGCGTTCTCAAGAAGACAGGAAACGCCTTCGGCGTCGAGACCGGCGTCAAGTCAAAGGTCAATCCAAAGGCAAAGTACATCTACTTCCCAGGCTGCGTCGCACAATACAGGCGTGACGATGTGTTCCAGGCAACGGTGAAGATCCTGGACCTCCTAGGCGTCGACTATGAGATACCTGAGGGGCTTGTCTGCTGCGGTTCCGTCCTCAAGAGGACAGGACACCCGATGGACTTCCTGATAGAACAGAACATGAAGGTGCTCAAGGGCAAGCCCATAATCACATCATGCTCGGGATGCTACGCGACACTTAAGAAGGACTATGAGGGGCTAGATGTCCACCACATAACGGACATCATAAAGGAGAACATCGGCAAGCTTCCACTCAAAGAGGTCAAGAAGAAGGTCATGTACCACGATCCTTGCCACCTTGGAAGGAAGTTCAGCTACTACGATGTGCCCAGGGAGATAATCAAGGCCATCCCAGGAATTGAGCTGGTGCCCTTCGACAAGGAGAAGGAGAACGCGCAGTGTTGTGGCGCCGGCGGCGGAGTAAAGTCTGCAAAGCCGGACCTGGCCAACGATCTTGCAAAGAAGAAGATGGAAGAGGCAAAGGGCAAGGATGTCGACATGGTGGTATCATCATGTCCCTTCTGCGAGCTGAACCTTGCTGATAACTGCGAGGACATCCCTGTGGTAGACATCCTTAATCTCATAATGGAATCACTGGGGGTGAAGGCATGAGCGAGGCTGAAGCAAAGAAGGTGGAGCAGATGGAAGAGGACCCATACGAGCTTGAGCAGTTCCATAAGATCCTTGAGGACAGCAAGATCCTCAGCTGTGTCCAGTGCGGAAAGTGTACCGGTGGATGCCCGGCGGGAAGGCAGTCAAGGATAAGGATAAGGGAACTTGTACATCTTGCCCATGAGGGCCACGACATCAAGGACTGCAAGGAGCTTTGGTTATGCACCACTTGCTACAACTGCCAGGAGAGGTGTCCAAAGGGGGTTGACACGACAGAGGCGATCATATCCCTAAGGAACAGGGCGATAAGGAAGGGTGACCACAACTTCCCAGAGATCCACACAACGGCCATAACGTCGTTGCGTGACCAGGCCGACGGTTTCCCCCTAAGCCCGGATGTTGAATCCATAAGGAGCGTCATCGGCCTTCCAAAGCACCCTCACGACCTTGCCCACGATCCAGAAGGCCTAAAGAAGTTCCAAGCGCTGATGGACGATCTGGGGATCGTCGAGCTTGTGATGAAGAAACAGTGCGGAGAGGGCAAACCTTGGAAATATGTCGATATCAAGTACAAACCCTCGGTGGCAAGGGGAACCAAGAAGGAAGGTGAGTCAAATGAGTGAAGCGGAAATGCAGGAGACATATTCCCTATTCCCAGGATGCATTGCCAAGAACATGTACCCGTCGATAGAGAAGTCAACGTACACCGTATTCGAGAAGATAGGTGTCAAACTCCTCAATCACAGATACTCCTGCTGTCCAGCACCAGGCGTATTCAGGGGATATGACAGGAAGACGCACATGACACTTGGTGTCAGGAACATCGTAATGGCCAGGCAGGACAACGTGGATGTAATGACGATATGCAACGGCTGCTACGGTTCGCTATGGGAAGCGAACGAGATGTTCCGTAAGAGCAAGGAGAATCAGGACTTCGTGAACGAGAAGCTGGCGAAGATCGGGCTTTCATATGACGGCAAGACCAACGTACTTCACTTTGTCGATGTCCTGCACAAGCATCTGGAGGACGTGAGGAACGCAAAGGAGGTGGATCTCGGTCTGAAGGTCGCCGTGCATTATGGCTGCCACTACCTGAGGCCGTCAGAAAAGCATCCGGACATAAATCCTGAGAGCCCGCACGTCATAGAGGATGTCGTGGAGGCGCTTGGATGCGAGAGCGTAGACTTCAAAAACAAGCTCTCCTGCTGTGGAGCGGGAGGAGGCGTCTGGAGCGGCGCTGAGGAGCTAGGCCTTAGGGTCCTTGACGAGAAGCTGAAGAATGTCAGGGATTCGGGCGCTGACTGCATCGTCAACATATGCCCCTTCTGCCACATGCATCTTGACCAGAGCCAGGGCAAGCTTGAGGAGAGGTATAAGATACCTGTCCTGCACTTGAGCGAGCTCACGGGTCTTGCGTTCGGCATCAGGCCAAAGCACCTTGCGATGCACACGCACCTCATATCCACGCGTGACATAGAGAAGAAGATCAAGAAGTCGAAGAAGGGCTCGGATTCCGAGGAATAAACCTTCTGGCTTTTATTCTTTTTCTATTTTTATATCTCTTTTTCAACAATCTTTTTATTAATTGAATTAGAATCGTTCTGATGCAGGGACTTGACTCTCCAGGCGGCCTATTCAAGGGCTTCGACTTCCACAGGATCGGTCTCATCCTCGGGATAGTGGCATTTGCCATATTGCTATTGGTCCCGTCATCGTCCATGGACGAGAACAGCATGGATGTGATATACCCCAAGCTGTCAGCTGCGATTGCAGGGGACATATCCAGGGACTTCGGCACAATAACTGACGATAACTTCCCTCAGTTCATGGAGTATTCAAAGACAATCAATGTGGCGGTGTCAACGAGCAAGGCGTCCTTCATCTCTGAGAGCGAGTATGATGCCCTGTCCTCCAAGTCCTCTTACAAGGACCCGATACCCCTCTATGATGTGGTAAGGGGCCAAAGCAAGGCACAGATGAAGGTGCTCGCAATCGCATTGCTGATGGCGATATGGTGGATAACGGAGGCCCTGCCGGTGGCCGTCACCGCGCTTCTGCCCGCAGTGCTCCTGCCAGTTCTTGGGGTCTGCCATTATAGCAACAGCTCCTACCCAGGATACTTTCCCGCATTCGTAGAGTATTCAAATTATCTGATATTCCTGTTCTTGGGAGGATTCGTTATAGCTGCCTCGATGAGGAAATGGGGTCTTGATAAGAGGATATCATTGAACATCCTTCGGATATTCGGCACAAAACCCTCAAGGATAATACTGGGGTTCATGGTGGCGACGGCATTCCTTTCGATGTGGATATCTAACACGGCCACTGCCGCTCTCATGATGCCGGTGGCGCTTGCAGTGCTCACCCAGGCGGAGGTAATACCTGAAAAGAGCTCATTTGGTCTGGCCTTGATGCTTTCAATCGCATACGCTGCATCGATAGGTGGCATAGGGACCTTGATCGGTACCCCCCCGAACGGCATAGCCGTTGGTTTCATAGCCCAGTATCTCGGAAAGGACATAACATTTGCGGACTGGATAAAGATAGGCCTTCCGCTTGTCATCATATTCCTGCCCATAGCTTGGCGCTACATCCTATGGAGGTCTCCGCCGGAGATCAAGGAGATCTCTGGTGGCAGGTCCGTGATAAAGGACAATCTCCAAAAACTTGGAAAGCTATCAACTGGGGAGAAGACCACGCTCTTCGTATTCGTTTTCACTGCACTGGCATGGGCCACTAGGTCTTCGATACAGGTCGGCGACTTCACGATACTTAAAGGATGGTCGACTTGGTTTGGAGGCTATTTCTCCTACGTTCATGACAGCACCATATCGGTCCTTGCCATAGTGCTGCTATTCCTCCTGCCAGTCGGCAGGGGCAAGTTCACCATGGATTGGGCCACTGCCAACAAGTATGTGCCATGGGGCACGCTGATTCTGTTCGGCGGCGGGCTGACATTGGGCAAGGCCATAGCGAACACCGGGCTATCATCATGGATAGCATCGTACCTTACCATGTTCGGCGACCTCGACATATTTGTCCTCATCCTCGTGATAGCGGCGATGAGCGCGCTGCTCTCAGAGGTGACCTCCAACACCGCCACGACATCGATGCTGATGCCGGTGATGTTCGCGATGGGTATGGCACTCAACAGGGACCCGATGATATTCATGATCACTTCCGCAGTCGCGACCTCGCTTGTCTTCACACTGCCTGTGGCCACCCCTCCCAACGCCATTGTGTTCGGCACAGGGTATGTTAGCATAGACAAGATGGCAAGGGTAGGCATCCTTCTTGACGTGATCGGGATGATGGTCTGGAGCCTTATCGTATACTTTATAATCGGTGTGTTCTTTGGAGTAGTATCCGTATGAGGCAAATTCATTGATTGAGAATACCATCATGCGACTTTAGAATTCTAAATTTAAATAATA
>JAFGGT010000066.1 GCA_016930445.1 Candidatus Methanofastidiosia archaeon
AAATAAAAAGAATTGGAAAATTTTATAAAAAAGAAGAAGACCTAGGAGTGGCATCCGCACCCCAGGATCTCGTTAAGCTCTTCCATCAGAGAGAGCGCCTGCTGCATGAGTCCGTTGGTGAACACAGGATTCGCGAGCGACCCTGCCTGGCCCATCAGCGCCTGTATCTCCTCGATCAATGCCTCGGCCTCTGGGCTCAGGTCTGCCGGAAGATTCTCCATGATGCAACCCCACATCGAGTTCGCCTTGGCGATCGAGAGAGTCGCGAGAGGTTGGACGTACTTCGGTGACCAGATGTTCCCAGGCATCTCGTAGCAGCCCATATCTATCCCTAGGCCGATCGGGCGCAGCGTGTCGTCAATGTCGTCCGGTACGATATATTGCATATCCTCGGTTTCTCCAGCATCTATGCAGGGTGATATTGGTAGCAGCCTTGCATCGTGCATGCCGTAGAACAGGGGGTCCTCGGATATGTTCCCATAAAGTCCTGTCTGATCAGGCATTCCAATGTAATTTACACCATTTCCCCATAAGTCATTGTACTCGATATCTGAGAAGAAATTGCCGTCCTCACTCTCAGGGAGCGATCCGTTTTCTATATAACAAATTCCACAGCAATGATTCGAGGCTATTATGTTGTTCAGTATGACGGGGCTTGAGTAGGAGTACTCTATGCCTTCAACATTGTCCACTATTGTATTGTTGCCAACTAGTATATTGTCACAAAATGTGAGAAGCATCCCTGCAGAAGGCCTTCCCTCATCCAATGGGCTATCGACCTCATCATAGTTTCCGCCGATGAGATTGTTTGTTACTATTCCAGGTATGTCGTAGAGGGCTATCCCACCGTGCTTGTTCGCGTAGATCTCGTTCTTGGTTATCCATGCAAAGGAAGAGATGATATATGTTATTGTAATTTCGCCATCTATCGCCCTTTCTGAAATCGACTCAACATCTGCAAATAGGTCTATCCCATAATCCCCAAAGTCGTATATCTCGTTCTCGGCTATTGTGAACGTAGAATATCTGTAGACATCAGCGCCCCCGAATTCTATTGGGTAATCATATAGGTCAACGTCCATGTACGCCTTGATTCCACAACCCTCTTCGTGGCCTCCTCCGAGCTCGTTTTCGAGTATCAAGATGTCACTTTCAAAGTAGTCATATTCTGTAGCGCCATCAGCCTGCACGTCCATTAGCAGCATTTGATATAAATCGATTTCGAGGCCAAGGTATATCCCGTTTTGGGTGCAGTCGAGGATCAAATTGCCGTAGATGTAGATGGTGTCATCAAGGTCATCTCCAAATATTCCTCCATACCCTTCTGTAGCGGCTTCGATGTGGATTCCATCCCCCGTTTCTTCGTGGATGTAACAATCGAAGATCTCGATCGATGTGTCGGTCTCCAGGCCTTCGATGATGTGTATGCCAGTGTTGTTGGTATGGATGCCGTTCTTATATATGTCGTTCTCGTAGATGTGGCAGTCCATTTCGCCCTCATTGGCCGATATCCTGATCCCTTCCTCGCCATTGTCATTTATCTCGTTCTCGAATATCTCGACATGGATGCACTCTAAACTCTCTATGAATATCCCTGCGGTCCCGTTATCATGGATGTGGCAGCCGCTTATAGAAATGTCAGTGTACCCATTACCATCTAATGCCGGCAGGGCGGGCGTGATCCCTATCCTACATATGATCCCATCATACATATTGTCATAGATTTCACAGTTCTCTATGTTTATGTACGATTCAAGATCTGCGAATATGCCGTAGGAGCCACCAATTATAGAGCATCCGCTTATATTCAGGTTGGCGAATTCAACATAGAAAACCGAGCCTGGTCCATCCTTTTCTATGGTCACGACATCCTGTCCCTCCCCGATTATCGTGACATCACGGGTGATGTTGAGGGTCGAGGTCTGCAAATAGTAGCCCGCTGCGATGTGAACGGTGCCTTCGTCATTGACATGGGCCAGGGCCTCTTCAATGGTGTCGAAGTGGTTCCCCCCAAGGCCGGTATCATCGACATAGACCACATCATACATGGTGGCCATGACAGGTGAAAACAAGGAAGAAAAAATACCGACCAGAAGAATAAGTGTAATAAATAACGTTTTTATGCGCATGAATATTCTACAATAATCTAATATTTATTCTTTTTCCCTCATGCCTTCGGCAATTGCAATGTAATTTCAAGAATCCAAATAAGGTCGAAGAAGGCTAACTCTTTCTGGCCTTCTTTACTAGGCCATTTTCATGAAGGGCGTCAAGAAGGTTCAATACCGAGTAGGACGCCCTTGTTATGCCCATGGACCTCCTGACGGTGTCTGTCCCTACCAGATACAGCCCTTCAACAGGCGTATAGCATGACGGCATCTCCTGCCCGACGGTCCAGGCAGCCTTCTCAGGCACCAAGACCTGCCAGTGTTTCATCATGACATGTTTTTCCAGGCCATCGATCCTTGCACAGACGACACCATACAATCTTTCTTTATATGCCTCGATATCACAATCTTCGGATATGTTCGTCGTTATGCCAACCAGCTGATGGCCGTTGGGGGCAAGGGATGGATCATAGTTGGTTACAGGGACCACCCAGCACGGTATGTCGCAGCCAATCCATATCTCGCTGCAGTCGGTGCCAAAGAGCGCCTTGTCCAGTCCAAGCCAAAGGGTAAGGGATAGGACCTTTTCAAGACCCTCTAGTCTGTTTTTATAATCATTGGGCAGGTCCGGCATCAATTCTGGCAGCTCTGTCGAGTAGGACGAATAGACAACTATGTCTGCAGGTAATATTTCCTTTTCGGTCATTACGCCCTTGACCGTCCCATCTTCCTCGATGATCCTCACGGCAGCAGTTGAAAGTCGGATGTCCACGTCAAGGCCCTTCATCGAAGAGGTTATGCATTCGATTATCGATTGGATGCCCCCCTTGGGATAGTGTTGGTCCGTGGCCCCTTTCTTCATTATCAGATTCTTGATGCCGTTGAAATAGTCCAAAGGTTCCTTCGAATCCTTGTAGTTCTTGTAGTCCTGTGAGTCGAAGAATCTCGCAATGGGGGTCCTGTCAACACCCATGCCGGTCATGAATCGGCAAAGCACGTCAAGGAAATGAACGGTCGATTGATCGAGATTCTTCTTGTCTATTATGCTTGAAACCGACACGTCGACATCCAGAAGGCCAATGGACCGCTGGGAATATAGTGATATGAGCGTCTGGAGTATGTAGAGCCTGTCCTTCTTCGGCAGCATGTCAAAGAGCGCGAACGACCTCAATGTCCACGGGAAGCCCCTGACCTTGCTCTCGCTCCTTATCATGTACTCGCCATGGTGGACGAATATGGGGACGGAATCGAAATAGGCGTCCATCAGCTCCTTGAGGGGGCCGTCCCCCAGCCTTGTGATTATATGCGGCCCCGTGTCGACCTTATAGTCCCCGACATTGTAGCTTTGGCACATGCCACCCACCCTGTCTGTTGCTTCCAGTACGGTGACCGTATGGCCGTTCTTCGATAGTGCCAGAGCTGAAAGCAGACCGCTGATCCCGGCGCCTATGACGACTATGTTCTTTTTTTCTATGCTATTCACATCCATCTACCGTGGCAGCCCATCCTTGCCGCCATTTCCCTTGCATTGATAATTAAAATCATATTGGTATGAAAGGTCAAATATCTTTAGCCTTTAAATATTTTTATACTTTATACTGATGCCTTGGCATATGATGCTGTTAAATCATTGATTCTGAATACATATTAAGAAAGATTTTTAAATGGACATATGGCAATATACAAAATATTAATAAGTAATAATATAATTATATGTTCATATTATATAATTTGAATTGCCAGTGTTAAAATGGATTACAAGCGGTCTTTGCTATCTAATTACAGAATAATAAAATACTTCTTTTTGCTAATGGCAATCTTGTCATCGGGCATTTTGCTAGGGCAGCTGATAGCTGGGCCATTATCAGAACCTGGAATGAATTTAGATGATGGTCAATTGACGGATTCCGATGGGGATGGCTGGGATGACGATGAAGAGCTTTCTGCCGGAACGGATCCAAATGATCCGGACACTGATGGCGATGGCATTATCGACCCAGAGGACCCTAATGCTCTTGTACCTGTAAGCACTTCCCCGCCTACCACAGCTCCCCCCACAACGCCAGCGCCTACTACTTCCCCGCCTACCACAGCTCCCCCCACAACGCCAGCGCCTACTACTTCCCCGCCTGCGACCACATCGCCTCCCACAACAACCCCGTCGCCTGTCGTAATGGACAAGATCGTCGAAGTATGCCATTTCCACGCGACCCATCAGTGCACTTCATGCATCCTGGCAGGCGAGTACGCATTTTATACTATTACAGAATATTTTCAGGAAGAATATGAAAAGGGGTCGATCACCTTCAATACCTACAACTACGAGGACAGCGATAACTGGGAGCTGGTCAAATGGCTCAATGTGTATGGGTCCAGCATTTACGTCATAGTCCACTGGGCAGATGGAGAGCCAGATGTCTTCAATCCCACCAACAAGCTATGGATGTACGTGTCGAACAAGGATGCGTTCGTATCTTACTTCAAGGATTATCTGGAGGAGAAGCTTTGCCTATAGACCTAATAGACCAGCTGGCGTTCAATTCGTCCATACCTCTGGTATCCGCCTTCTTCATCGGAGTGGCAACTTCTATCGCGCCCTGTGCATTCGCATCTAATGTAGCTGCCATAAGTTACATTTCAAGGAATCTCGGAAATCCAAAAAGGTCGCTGACATACGGAATATTGTTCACAGCAGGCAGGATGTTGACATATGTTGCGATAGGCGCCATGATGATAAGTGCTGGAAGGGTGATAGGGGATTTTGCCAGAGGGACGCAGACCTATGGGAATCTATTGATGGGTCCCCTGCTTCTAATTATAGGCTTCATCTTTATGGGGATCCTCAACTTAAACTTTAACACAGGCAGTGGGGCCGTATCGAAGGCAGCAGCTTGGTTCAAGGACAGGGGAGGCATAGGAGCCTTTGTAATGGGGATGATTTTTGCTTTCGCATTTTGCCCATACTCAGGACTGCTGTTCTTTGGGCTTCTGATACCCCTTGCGCTGGGCACATCATACGGGTATGCCCTTCCTGCAGCCTTTGGTGTAGGCATTAGCATACCTGTCCTGATGTTTGTAGGTCTTCTATACGTCAGCGTTTCCAGGGCACGCAATTATGGAAGGATCATGAATCGCAGCTGGCCGCTTATCAGCAAGGCACTAGGCGCTGTCCTGGTAATTTTGGGATCATACTACCTATCGCCATATATAACGGCAAGATATGGCATATCCTATGTCTTTGAGCTTCTAAGCGTATTTCTGCTAAGTTTTGCCGGACTGCTATTGATAAGGTCCTTCAAGGCTTCCTCAAGCGACAAGTCCCCTGACGTTGTTAGATCTCGGGATATGGGGCTTCGGGAGACGGGTCCTGCCAGAAAGCCCCCTGTTCGGGCAACAGATGGCATACCTAGGGGACCCTATGAGGTTAAAAGTTCAAAATATGATTGAAGGAAGGAAAAAATGTCACTATCCTATCTTCTTGTATAGATTCGCCATCTCTATCGCCGACAGGGCGGCATTGAATCCCTTGTTGCCCCCCTTGGTGCCCGCACGCTCTATCGCCTGCTCCAGCGTGTCGGTAGTTATCACGCCATAGATTATCGGGACCATGCTATCCATGCTGGCATTTGCGATCCCCTTGGACACCTCTGCCGCCACATAGTCGAAGTGCGGGGTGTCCCCCCTTATGACCGCGCCGAGGCATATGACGGCATCATGCTTCTTCTTCTGTGCTAGCATCTTTGCTACCGGCGGGATCTCGAATGCGCCTGGCACCCAGACAATGTCAATATCATCCAGAGATGCCTCATGCCTTACAAGGCAATCGATGGCGCCCTCCTCAAGCTTCTTGGTGAAAAGCTCGTTGAATCTGCTTATTATTATCGCTACCTTCATCCCCTTCGCTGACAAATTACCTTCGATCAAGTTCATCTCTAACACCCCACTAATCTTTCTACCTCTCCCAGGATATGTCCGAACTTTTCCTTCTTGGTCATCAGATAACAGCAATTGTCCTTTCCGACGCCCGTCTCAAGAGGCAACCTCTCCACGCGCTCGATGCCGTGCTTCAAAAGCCCATCTATCTTCTCCGGATTGTTCGTGAGCAGCCTCACGCCCTTTACGCCAAGCTCCCTCAGTATGGACGCGGCAATATAGTACTCCCTCAGGTCTGGAGCGAATCCCAAGGATATGTTGGCCTCATAGGTGTCCTGGCCCCCGTCCTGAAGCTCGTATGCCCTGAGCTTGTTGTGAAGGCCGATGCCCCTGCCCTCCTGTCTAAGGTATATCAGGATGCCCGCAGTGCTGCTTCCCAGCTTTGACATGGCGGCATTGAGCTGGTCCCCGCAATCGCATCGCAGGGATCCCAGGGCATCTCCTGTAAGGCATTCTGAGTGTACCCTCACAAGCACGTCCCCCCTGCCACATACGTCGCCCTTGACTAGGGCAACGTGGGTCTCTCCGGTGATGACGTCCCTGAAGCTTATGCCGTTGAAGTGGCCGTATTTCGTAGGAGCATCGAACTCTGCCTCCCGCCTGGCCAGGCACTCGTTCCTTTTCCTGTATGTTATAAGGTCCTTTATCGTCACTATTATGAGCGAGTTCTTTTCTGCGAACTCTTCAAGTTGAGGCAGCCTTGCCATTGTGCCATCCTCATTGATTATCTCACATATTACCCCTATTGGCCTCAATCCCGCCATCCTAGCCAGGTCCACTGAAGCTTCTGTATGGCCTGGGCGCACCAGTACTCCTCCTTTCCTGGCCCGAAGAGGGAATATATGGCCCGGTCTTCTAAGGTCGCCCGGCGTTGAGTGGGGGCCGCACATTGTCCTTATGGTCCTACACCTCTCAAAAGCGGAGATCCCTGTCGTTGTGTCGATGGAGTCCACGCTCACCCCGAAAGCAGTTCCGTTCGGGTCCTTGTTGTTGGTCACCATCTGCGGTATGTCAAGCGAGACCATCATCTCCCCATCCATGGGTACGCATAACAATCCCTTTCCGTTGGTTATCATGAAGTTTATGGCTTCAGGCGTCACATGCTCGGCAGCCATTACAAGGTCGCCTTCGTTCTCCCTGTCCTCGTCATCGACCACAATGATTATCTTGCCCTTCTTTATTTCCTCAATAGCCTCTTTTATTGTGCTGATGGTCATATTATCTCCTCAAAATCCGTTCTCCCTCAACGTCGTCATAATGGTATCTGCCTTGCTGTGTTGAAGGGCATTGCAATATTTTGACAAGATATCATACTCGATATTGCATTTATCCCCAACCCTCCTCCCAGAAAGGTTAGTCTCGCCCAAGGTGTGCGGGACCAATGAGACCCATATCAGATCACTTTCTATTTTTGATATCGTCAGGCTTACGCCATCTATGGCTATAGAGCCTTTTGGCGCTATTCCTTCTCTTTCAGGGGCCTTGATGCCGAGCCAGATGGCCTTGCCCTCGGGGCGCCTGGCCTTGATCGTGCCTACCTCATCGATATGCCCTGTCACGATGTGTCCTCCAAATCTGGAGTCTGCCTTCATGGCCCTTTCCAGATTGACACTGGAGCCTTTTCTCAGAAGGCCTAGGTTCGTGCACCTCAGCGTTTCTGGCATGACGTCCATCTCTAAGTTCCCACTAACTAATGCCCTCACAGTCAGGCATGCGCCATTGACGGCAACGCTGTCTCCGACCGATGTGCCCTCAATTATCTTGCTCGCCTTGATCCTTATGAGCCCCCCTGAGGAATTGTGGGCGACATTGTCAACGATGCCCTTCTCTTCTACAAGCCCTGTGAATATGGGTATGCCTCCTAGTCGTAAAAAAAGATTTTCTTTAATATAATTTTGGGTAGTTAATCAGGAATGAGTAAAAACAAAATACATCAAAATCACATTTTCTTGACCATAAAATAGAAAAAAATATTAAAAAGAAGAAAAAAGGCCTTAGGAGTGGCACCCACATCCTAGATTCACTACCAGTTCCCGCATCAGCCCGAGTGCCTGCTGCATGAGCCCGTTGGTGAACACCGGATTCGCAAGCGACCCTGCCTGGCCCATGAGGGTCTGGATCTCCTCGATCAGCATCTCTGCCTCCTCACTCAGGTCGGCGGGAAGA
>JAFGGT010000067.1 GCA_016930445.1 Candidatus Methanofastidiosia archaeon
ATGCCTCGGTGGCTTAGCCTGGTATAGCGGCTGACTTGTAATCAGCAGGTCGGGGGTTCAAAGCCCCCCCGGGGCTCTATGTTTTATCTTAGGACCAACAAAGGCGGTTTGAATTTCGGTAAAATATTAGCACCGGTTTTTTTGATAGAACACGGTCTATTAATTTTAATCATACATAATTTTTGTATCCTCTTTTGAGGATTCTCTGGGCCCTTGGCAATCTGACCAAAAGATTAATATATGATTTAGATAACTATATATTGGTACATCAATACCTAAGAATTAATATACTATTTAACCAGTCCCAACTGGAATAATCCAAAGAACTCCTAATATCCGAATAGTCTATTAATTCTTTAATACCAACAAGGGTGTCGAAGGTTAGGGCCCTAGAAAACCCTAACCTTCATTTTTAAGTGCTGATCATGAATACCATCGCCGTTATCGCCAAGGCGATCATCGTTTCTGGTGCCATGGTCTTTATGGCGTTGTCAAGCTTGACCTCGAAGTACTCCAAGGACACCGAAATGCACGGGTGAAGGGGCGATATCAGGTATCCCAGGAAGATGCCCACAAAGGTGGTCGCAAACACCATCAGAGGCATCGATTCCAGGGATGTGGTGGCGAGATATGCCGGTATCACCACAGAGGCGGAAAGTTGTGTCCTTCCGGTGACGAAGGCGAGGAGGAATCCGATCAGCACGCAGAGTACCACAGCAGGGACGTCCAGCTGTGATATTAGCCCTCCTACTCCCGATATACTGAACACGTCTATGAACATGAACATTGTCATCATGATGAGAATAAACTTCCAGAACTTTGAAGAGATCGCTATGCTCCTTGCCTTCTTCAGGCTGACCTTTCCTACGAGCATTGCAAGGAGTGTGCTAGATAGAACTGCGAAGAAGAGCACCATATCCGCTGGCTCGACAGTCATGACACGCTTGATGCCATAGTCTATGAGCAGTGGCAGGAGTATTATGAATATTGGCATTATGAGCTTTCTTGGGGCGGCCTTCCCCTCGTATTCCATGTCCTCTTCTATGCCCCTCAAGAGAAAGATGTAACCCAAAGCGATCAATGCCAAGAAGAACGGGAATAGGTATGGGATCACGTCATATACGTTCAGATTGGCGATCTTCACAGGAATGAGAAGAGCAGGCCCTATAGGATACACCAATATCAGAACATGCCTGAACCAGATGTTTATCAGGAATGCCTTCTCCTTTTGTATCGATCCTGCCACCTTCTTTATGATAGGGGCAGATATGAGGGCGCCTCCCGGCACAGGCAGTAGGCCTATGAGAGCAGCGGAAAATGCTAAGAATGTCTTTTTTCCCAACCTTAGATTTTGTATCAGGTCGTCAAATGCACCGATCTCCTTGAGAAGTGCACCTAGGATCGGGAAGAGACCAAGAGCGAAGGAGAACCAAAGATAGGATGGATTGGTCACTGTTCCTAGCAGGCTCTCTAAAGTGTCTCCTCCACCCACTGTGGTGACGCCCAGCACTAGGCTTCCCAGGAACAGGGATAATGACAACGCTTTTCTAGCAACTACAAGCAGCACGATAATTGCCAAGAAAAAACCTATCCAGATGGTGGACATACGTGACTCTCCTTTTTAATGATTGACTTAATCAACTATAAAAATCTAATGGTTACATTATGCAAAAACCTTTATATGGTCTTGACAAATCTTAACATATGGGACGCGCTTTGTACGCATTGACCTTTTCTGTTCTTATTCTTGCCGCATTCGCTCTTATACTAGTATCGGTCGGCCTCTTTGACGTAGGGCCTGCAAACACCCCTGAGCCAAATGGCAACGATTCACTCCTTGAGGAGTATAGGCCGCTCTTGAAGGGCCAGAGGCCAATGATTTACCAAAAGGACGACTTTGAGCAATTGTCGCCATGGCAGAAGTTCGTGACCCCGGATGCCCCTGCGATAATGGAGCTAGCATCCTCCCTTGATTCGGTAAAGGGGGCATACATTGAGGCCGTTTCGTGGACATGGGTCTCTGACGACGTCCTCAATGGCCAGTCCGAGAAATGGCTTATGCCTAATGTTTTCCTGGCCGACACCCCGTCATACCCCCGTAATCCAGTAAAAGGGAGGGAAGTGAGCGATTGCGAGGAGCAGGCCTACTCGTTGGTATCTCTTCTACGGGCCTATGGTGTCCCTGCCACAGACGTAAGGGTCGTGGTAGGAGAGGTCATGGTGGAAGGGGACACGGGCGGCCATGCTTGGGTGGAGATCCTCCAGGAGGGGCAATGGCTACAGCTTGAGGCGACATCGGGGCCATATTGGGACGAGGATGGCCAGACGCTGGTATCTAGAAGGGGCGGAGGTTTCCTCTATTACACGACTCATGATTACCCAGTTGTTGACATATGGGGATACTTCAATGACGTATACTATTACAATCCTGTAAATGGTGTTGGCAACGCGCCTGAATACTGGCGATAGGAATTCAGTTCATTTTATGTACATTTATGTACACGAAAGCTTTATATATGACATTCTATATGAGTTATTGCATTAGCATGAGGTTATTGCTATGGAAAACAGGAAAATAATGCTGGACGAGAACGAGATACCAAAGAAGTGGTACAACGTTAACGCAGACCTTCCCACACCGCTGGACCCACCACTAAATCCAGTGACTAAGGAACCTGCCACACCTGACGATCTTAAGGTCATCTTCCCTATGTCCCTCATTGGGCAGGAAGTGAGCACTGAAAAGTACATCAAGATCCCTGACGAGGTCATGGATATTTACAGGATATGGAGGCCAACCCCCCTAATAAGGGCGGAGAGGCTCGAAAAGGCGCTAAAGACGCCTGCGAAGATCTATTACAAATGGGAAGGGGTCTCGCCGGCAGGAAGCCACAAGCCGAACACCGCTATCCCTCAGGCATATTACAATATGAAGGACGGTATCGAGAGGATAGCCACCGAGACGGGCGCAGGCCAGTGGGGATCGGCAATATCCTTCGGTACGGCATTCTTCGACATGGACTGTACAGTGTACATGGTGCGCGCAAGCTACGACCAGAAACCATACAGAAAGAGCCTCATGCAGGCATGGGGAGCGGAGTGCATTGCCAGTCCGTCCACAAGGACCAATGCGGGACGCATGATACTTGAGAAGTACCCCAACACCGGTGGAAGCCTCGGAGCGGCAATCTCAGAGGCCGTCGAGGACGCAGCAACGCACGATAACACGAACTATGCCCTCGGCTCTGTCCTGAATCATGTCTGCCTTCACCAGACCATCATTGGCCTGGAGACCCAGAAGCAGTTCGCGAAGCTCGACACATATCCAGACACCGTTATAGGCTGTGTCGGAGGCGGGTCCAACTTTGCAGGCATGGCATTCCCGTTCGTAAGGGACAAGCTCGACGGATCTCATCCAGATGTTGACATCATCGGCGCTGAACCAATGGCTTGTCCGACCCTGACAAAGGGCCTATATGAATACGATTACGGTGACACTGCCGGACTGGCCCCAATAATCAAGATGTACACGCTTGGGCACGATTTCATGCCTCCGTCAATACATGCCGGTGGCCTCAGGTACCATGGGGACAGCCCCTTGGTGTCAAAGCTGGTGAAGGAGGGCGTCATCAGGGCAGTGGCTTACCACCAGACAGAGGTGCTCAGGGACGCCGTGCTGTTCGCAAGAACGGAAGGGCACGTCATAGCTCCAGAATCATCCCATGCTCTAAAATGCGCCATAGATGAGGCGTTGAAGTGCAAGGAGACTGGGGAAGAGAAGACCATAGTGTTCAACAATTCAGGACATGGCCACTTCGACCTGGCGGCATATGAAGCCTACTTCGACGGTTCGCTCGTAGACTACGAGTACCCCGAGGAGCTCATCAAGCAGTCATTGAAGAAGCTGCCTATGCTCAACAACAAGTGAAGAGAGAATATAAATGAAGATCGGTGTCATAGTCAATCCCATTGCAGGAATGGGGGGAGCAGTTGGCCTCAAGGGCACTGACGGCGATGCTGTCCTGAGGGCGATGGAGCTAGGCGCGAAACCTCGCTCACCGGAAAGGGTAAGGAACACGCTCCTCAACCTGCTGGGAAGGGAAGACACCTCTCTTTCAATTTTCTCATGTTCTGGTCGCATGGGTGGAGACATCCTCGAGGAGATGGGAATTATGTACCAGGCCATCTATTCACCTGATTCACAGACAACGGCACAAGACACCAAGGAAGCATGCAATTCCCTCCTATCAGAAGAGGTCGACCTGATCGTGTTCTGTGGAGGGGATGGAACGGCAAGGGACATATGCTCAGTGGTCGGAAGCTCCGTGCCCATCTTGGGCATACCTGCGGGCGTCAAGATGTACTCGAGTGTCTTTGCCATCAATCCGAATGCCGCCGCCGATGTGATCGCCTCTTTTCTGAAAGGCTGCTGCTCGCTACGTGAGGCAGACATCATGGACATCGATGAGGACAAGTACCGCATGGGAAAGCTTGACAGGAAGCTCTATGGAAATGCCATAACGCCATATGTCCCTAGATATGTACAGGCGGCCAAGTGCGCCTACTTCAGCGAAGGCGAGGGACAGTCGAAGGACAACATTGCCAGGTTCGCCAGAGAGTTCATGTCGGATGGGTCTATCTACATCCTGGGAGTGGGATCCACCACCAAGGCCATCGCCGATGCAATGGGCATAGAGAAGACGCTTTTGGGCGTGGACATAGTGCACAACGGAAGGCTTCTCAAGTCCGACGCCAATGAACGGGACATACTCGATCTTCTTCAGGGCGGTGCGAAGGCAAAGGTCATAGTGAGCCCCCTGGGGGCCCAGGGATTCATATTCGGAAGGGGAAATCACCAGATCAGCCCATCTGTGCTCAGGATGGTGGGAAGGGACAATATCATAGTTGTCGGAACCCCCCAGAAGCTGCAGAACACGCCCTTCCTCTATGTGGACACAGGCGATATGGACCTCGATAGGGTCCTTTCAGGCCATATCAGCGTCGTTTGCGGCTACAGGCTTGCTGCAAGGAAGGACGTACTCATCTGTTAGAGCTCTTAGCCGACCCAGTATATCAGTTCCGCTGTGAAGGTCTCATTGAGGTCTGGCCTTTCATACTGCGTTTCCACGGCCAGCGGCATCAGCCAATACGGGTCTATGCACAGATCATACTCCACGCTGGCGTCCCCTGGATGGAACTCAAAGGTGGTGTCATATCCGTCCTTTCCCGCATGCTGGCAAGTGCCTATCACTTCCATGACACCCCTCTCTCCGGCGACAAAGACGTCCCAAGAGCTGCCTACGACATAGTATGATGGGTCTGTCAGCAATCCAGAGAGATATGGCGAGTAGCTGGAGTAGTTGAATATCTGTATCCTCATGATGTCGAATATCTCTAGGATAATGCCGTAGAGGACATCATCGTTAACCTCCAAGGTAGTATCGAAGCTATCATCCTCGCCGTTCTTGACCAGGGAACCGTAGTAATGGAAAGTGTAGTCGTACCTGTCGCTTGGCAGTATCTCTATGGTCAGTGTGCCGTCCACTTCGGTCTCCTGCCAGCCTTCCTCGTCGTCCAGGCGGTCGAGCATGTAGTATATGTCATAGACGAAGACGTCCCCTATCGTAAAATTGTACTTCTCAGGGGGTGGCGTTGTCTCTGGCGGAGGTGTGGTCTCTTCCTGATCACTATCCTCGATGCATCCGCAAAAGAGGGACAGCATTATCATAACTCCTAATACCATGCAGAAGTATCTTTTCAAACGATCACAATATAGCATATGCATTATGCAATGATTAACATTTCGATATGAGCTCAGTTCTGGAAGAGCTCATTTAACTGTCAACCCCAGATTTGAACCTAGCTCAAAGGCGCCTTGGATCAAGTCCTTCTGCTCGGCCACCTCGCCCTTCTCATACGCCTTCGCCAAGATGCTATCAAGAAGCTCGATTCCCAGGTATCTGAAAGAGAGCTTGAACATCCCCATCAAATGAGAACATGCATCGGCGCCTTCCTCGGACGGGATGACTACAACAGCCTTCTTTCCTTCCAATCCCCTCGATGAGACGAAAGGCCTCAATCTGTCAATGAAGGCCTTCATTGGAGCTGAAGCGCCATACCAGTAAAGCGGTGTGCCAAATATTATCACATCGGCAGCTCTTAGGCTGCAATATATGCCTTCCATGTCATCTTTAGCGTAGCATTCATGCCCGTCTGCCTGGCACTTTCGGCAGTCTATGCAGGGCCCTATATCAAGATCATAGAGATAGTGCTTCTCTATATTGTGGCCTTGGGAGTTGGCCCCTTCCAATATTGATCCGACTAAGATGTCCGTATTTCCTCTCTTTCTCGGGCTTCCGATGATTGCGACCACTTTCATCATATCACATCTGGGATTAAGCGGTTTTTCAATAATACATTATCTCCTATTGCAGTTCATGTTCCTAAAGAGGCCATTGGGAAAAGAGTATCAAATAAAAAGAGGGGAAGGAGAGGCAATATCACTCCCTCTTCCTTGTCAGGTAGACCGCTGCCAGTGCTATCAGGACTATGACCGCCACCAGGGCCACGTACATCATGGTCTTGCTTTCCTCTTCCTCTTCCACGACCATAATGCCTGAGATCGATTGCTCGTACTCTCCATCACCATCGAGATCGAGCTGCCCAGAGGCCGCTCCTGCATTGACGAGGAACACGGTGCCGTTCTGAACGTTAAGGTCCTTGAAGGTGTAGGTCTCTGTCTGGCCATTCTCGCTCGCCTCAACATCTAGGGTGACGGTCCCTTCCTCGTACGCCTCGAAGTAGAACTGCACCTCGGACTGTGGATTGTAGATCGTTATAACCTGTGGTTCAGAGTCCAGGCCGCTGTAGATCCCCCCCGGTATTGCAATTTCTACAGAATCCTCCCCTATCCTACCAATGTGCCTGCCCAGCGCATCGAGCGCATGAAGGTATGCCGGGCTGTGAAGTGTGGCCTGCACATAGTTCTCGCTTGCAGGCGGGGTAGTCGTGGTCTGCTGGCACTCCTGGGTAGTGGCATCTGCAGTAGAGCTAGGGGCCGACTGGCCATAGTTGTTGTATGACAATACATAGTAGGAGTGGACTGTCCCGCATTCTAACCCCGTGTCAGTGTAGCTCGTCATGTTTGTGGGTATGTCTGCTATCTGCGTGCCATCCCTGAATATCCTGAAACCTGTCTCATCACTTGAGGCATCCGTCCAGCTGATCTCAACCTCTGTCTGTGATATGCCAATCGCGCTGACACCTGTCGGGCTGACGGGGGGTGTGGGCATGACCTCGCAATCCTCTGTCGTCCCTGTTGCCATGTTGCTTACGGGAGACAGCCCGCTGGCGTTATATGCCCTCAATATATATGTGTAGGACGTTGAACAGGCAAGGCCCGTGTCCACATATGAGACTGAATCAGCAGGAATGTCTGCTATCTCTGCCCCGTTCCTGTACAATTTGAATCCTTCCTCGTTGTCCGAGATGTCGTTCCAATCAAGCAGTATGGAGCTTTCCGATAGGGTGGTAGCTGTCAAGTTAGTTGGTGTGTTAGGTGCATCTATCAGAACGCCCACAATCGCGGCCATAGTGTCGCTCCAGGCAGTGCATCCCGCATCGTTGCATCCCATTACACGGTAGTAATAGGTCCCATCAGGCATGTTTGTGAACTTCTTCCTCGTACCGACGGTGATGAACTCGTTAGTTATGATAGCGAAGTCCTCTGTGTGCGATTCCTGTATAGTGTATGAATCTGCCATGTTATCTGGATACCACATCACAAGATATGAGGAGCTGCCGTCATGCGGCGTAACTCCATCCAGCTCGAAGATCCCCTTTGCGATCACTAAGGTCGGCGGGTCCACGATGACCTCCTCAGGTATGTTGTACTGTATCGATTCTTCCACCTCGTTCAGGCAGGCATCGGTCACCCTGGCATTGACGGTGCCCTGTTGGTCATACCCGTATATCCTCTGCTCCTGTCCGCCATCGAGCATCTCGTAGGTCCCGTTGTTGTCCAGGTCCCAGTCGTAGGTGTAGTCCTCTCCGCCGCCTTGTCCCTCGGCCGTGAATATGGCCACTCCATCGCCGTATTTGACGCTTAGGTCAAGAGAGAGCTCTGGATTTATGGCATAGTTCACGAAATCAGTGCTG
>JAFGGT010000068.1 GCA_016930445.1 Candidatus Methanofastidiosia archaeon
ACCATTCCAAAAGTGACGAACATGAGCCTCGAGGACTACATCGATGAATATGGATATGAGCCATTCGTAGGCAATCAGGTGCCCTTCGAGTACGGGATTGGGACGATAACGGACATTGATGACGGCGTGACCATAGAGCTTGGCTCATTGGAAGATGAGGAATTCTACCATAACAACGTCATCGCATCGATAATAGCAGAGGACGATGACACCATAACGATCGAACACTACCCAGAAGAAGGCAAAGAGGTCTACATAGAAGGAGGCGATGTTGCCATAGTGCATTTGGAGGACGGGCAGTATAGGGTAGAATACGATCCCGAAGGCCTTGAGGTCGATGGAAGCTTTTCAAATGGCACTATCGTTGAGATAGGTGAGGATCACCTTGTCATAGACAGGAATCACGAAATGGCAGGAAAGACATTGTACTTCAAGATACGGGTCATGGATTTCAGAAAGGTGAGCAGTTGAGAAGGGACGAAGTAGTGGGCATCATAGAGGCGTTCGCACCGTTGAGCCTGGCAGAACCCTGGGACAACAGCGGCATGCTTGTGGAGGGCAAGGAGATAGTCACATCCTTGGACGTGATGCTCGACCCCACCCTTGATGCCTTGAACTCGGCCCATGCAGATATGATAGTGAGCCATCACCCTCTCTTTCTCTCACCATTGAGATGCATAACTAAAGATATGAAACAGAAGCTAAGTGTCCTCCTATCAGGCGACAGGACCTTCTATGCTGCCCACACCACACTGGACCTTGCCCCAAACGGCGTTTCATGGGCATTGGCCCAGAGGATCGGGCTGAAGGAGGACAGGAACTCAAGCCCACTGATAAGGACCGGCTCCGTGCCCTATGGCTCGATCGATGAGCTCATCGGAGTCATAAGGGACAGATTGGGAAAAAGGGTAGTGAAGGTCGTGGGTAACAGGGGGTCTATCGGAAAGGTGGCAGCGATCCCAGGTTCCGGATTCCACGAGGATACTATAGAGAAATGCTATGATATGGGTATGAAGACCATCATATCGGGCGATCTGAAGCACCACCCTGCCTTGAAGGCACTTGATCTCGGGATGACGCTCATAGATGCCGGCCACATGGAGACAGAGGTCCCAGGCCTCGAACACTTCGCCTCCTATCTGGATGAACAGCTGGAAGGCGTAGACATACAGCTAATAGTACCGAAGATGCCTTGGGACCACGATGTTGGCTATTGACCCTTAGATGCCTCGACTATCAGAAGTGGTTCCTTCCCCCTGAAAGGTTTCATGTCATAGCTCGAGTACATGGCCAATAATGAAAGCCCAGCATCACTTATTACCTCTTTGACCTCTTGAAGGCCAAAGGCCCTCGATTGGGAATACTGAATAGAGCTCTTTGTCAATTCGCCGTTCAAGTAGGTCTCGTATATAAGTTTCAACATGACCTTATCTCCATCTATCCTTCTTTGAATGTATCTCCTGAACTCGTAATTCCCATCGACCACCTTATCGGTCATCTTGAGGGAGGATGGCCTCATCGCGCCTAGGAAGGCATCAAAGAGCAATTTTGCCCCGCCCTCCATGTGAGAGGCAATGTTATGCATTGCCCTCTTGGCATCCCCTTCCATTATGTGCTCGAAAGATCCCGACATGAACACGTAGGGGAATTTACGGCCTATCTTGAAGCTCTCAGCATCAGCAGGTATAAAGTGCACTCTCCTCATCAGCTCCTCATTTATACCTACTTTCATTTCCAGGACCCTGTGCATTGCTGCCGATGGTTCGACACAATACACCTCCTTACAATGGCTCGCAAGGGGTATTGCGATAAGGCCAGTTCCTGCCCCTATGTCCAGGGCGCGCTCATATTGCATCCCTTGCCTCAAGAAAAAGCCGACATGCTCCTTGCTCGCAAATATGTCATAATATTCTGCTGAGCTCTCGTATCCCCGGTCCTTTTCCATCAATAGAAGTCATAGCTGACAGATTTAAAAGTGTTGATATGGATGAAGATGAGGCACGATAAGAGAACGTTTTATGCACTTCTTATCTCAGAATAGAATTCGGATTTGCCATGGTGCCGGGGGCGGGACTTGAACCCGCGGCCTCTCGATTTCCCAGTTGTGCTTTTGTGCTTATGAATCCAAATGCTCGGAACTTATGAGTCGAGCGCTATAACCAACCTAAGCCACCCCGGCGGAAGCTAATTAGATTTTGTAAAACGTTATAAAAACTTTTTGTTAAGCGGTCATTTCTCTCGGAACGCTCCTCGAAAAGGGGCTCAAGTAAGGGGAGTTCAAGATCGGTCGTATGCGTCGCTCGAGGTGACATCCAAAAGATATAAGTTGGCTCCTGCCCACAAAATGACATGCAAGGCTTTGTACATGCGTATTTCGGAGATGGCGCCGGGAAGACCACCAGAAGCATAGGAATGTGCGTAAGGGCGCTTGGCGCCGGCAGGAAGGTGTTCTTCATCCAGTTCATGAAGGATGGCACCTCCTCTGAGGTGGAATTGATCAGGACTCTTCCGAACCTGGAATACCGCTGCACGGGCACTCTAGGATTCATCTTCGATAGGACGCCCACAGAAGAGGAGAAGGAACTGGCAAGGAAAGGATTGGAGGCATGCAAGGAGGCCCTGAGGGGCGGCTACGATGTCGTCGTCGCAGACGAGATACTAAACGCTGTAGGTAAGGGACTGATAGGGGAGAAGGACCTCATAGCGCTGATTGACGCAAGGCCAGGCAATGTAGAGCTTGTTCTAACAGGGAGGCCGTGTCCAGACTCGATACTGGAGAGATGCGATTATGCCACAGAACTAAAAAATGTCAAGCACCCCCACGAAAGGGGGGTAGAAGGAAGAAAAGGAATAGATTATTAGATGCTTCACTCTACGTTCTGCCAATCCTTGACCAGGTCCTTGAATGAGAGCACCTTAAGGTGAAGGGGCTTTTTCGTTATATTGCCCGTCTTGACCCCTACGAGGTACCTGACATTCCTCTCTCCGGCAATGTCGACCAACCTCTGGGTTATCACGCCATCGAATACCACTGCGTCCACGTCGTCGGTATACTTCATGGCGTCGACCAGGTCCCTCACAGAGACCTTCATCTTCACGTTCCTGTCCCTATCAAGCACATAAGCGTCCAAGGTGCCCGGCAGTTTCTCTATTATGGCTTTGAACTGCTGAAGCTCATCGTCATCCTTTGCTTCGACGGTCTGCTCCCT
>JAFGGT010000069.1 GCA_016930445.1 Candidatus Methanofastidiosia archaeon
CTCCCATTGGCCGGGCAATCTCCAAAGCTCTGGGTCGCTGAATACCGATGAGATGTACTTGGTGGTGAAACCGCCGTCCCAAAAGGCACCGCCTATTATGGATATCAATGGCCAAATAAGAAAAAAGAAGAACACGACAAGGATGAGGACCAGCTGGAAAGTGGTAAGCTTATCTAACTCCCTTCGGAGCTGCCTAAATAAACTTACCACTTTGCCCTGCCCATCCATTACATCCCTGCCTCGAAGACGATCCTATCTAAATAGGATAAGGTGCATTATCTATCTCCTGCTTAACTTGCTCGTAGACGAGTTTCTTGGCGTTTGCCCACTCTACTGTCTTGGCATTCTCGAAGGCTGTGTCCTTGAGCATCTGTTCGTTTATATCCTGTGCCTCCTCTGCAGTTATCAAAGGTTCACCGAGCATGTTCACATAATAGTCCCACTGTGTCTGGCTTATCCTGCCTGAGTCCATGGCATCGATCAAGGCCTCCCAGGCAGCCACAAGCTCGTTGTGAGGTCTGTCCAGGACTGCAGCCCAATATGGCACAACAGTTCCCTCGTAAGAGAGTGCCAGGTCTTCTGAGAATTCTATCCCCTGATTGGATATGGTCAGGTCATAGAGCTCCTTCAAGTTCGTCCTGGTCATGCCAAACTCGGTATCGAAGGCATCTTCCCTGATAGGCATTCTGTTGATGGTGTCCAAGAGCCAAATGGATTGTCCCTCTGGCGAGAGGACGTAATCGATGAAGGCCAGAGCCGCTTCCTTGTTCTCAGAACCTTTGACCAATGCTATCGGGTCGCCATTAAGCAGGGATTGGCCAGTTGGGATCACATATTCAGTATAGGTATAATCCTCCATCGACGAGTAACCGTAAAAGTCGATAGTTGTGCCTATCGCTATCGTGCCGGTCTCGACAGCATTGAGGACGTCGACTGACCCATAGTATATGCCTGAGTTGGCAGCAATCTGCGTCAGTTTCACCCAGCCTTCTTCCCATCCGTAGTTTTGCAGTATGATCTCGTAAATCCTGGTGTTGGAGGTCGTGTCAGGGGCATTGCCAACGCCTATCACTGGCGGGTCCCTGAAATAATTCGGGTCTGCCAAGTCGTCCCAAGTTTCCGGTTTCTCGAGATCGTATGCGTCCAGCACGTTGTGATTCACGGTGAATCCGAATGATGATATTGCGGCCGCCACCCATACGACATTTCCATTTGAGTACCTCTTCATCGCGGCTCCGCCGATGTTGTCATCGATATACTGCATCTCAGGCAGTATGTCGTTTGTCAGAACGTCAAGATAATCGAGCTCCATCAGTTGGTCGAACAGTGTCGGACCCCCTCCCCATGCGACATCGATGCCCCCATTGTCGATTGCGGTAGGCCATAATCCTGAGACCGGCTGCATGAAGCGGACCTTATCGATATTTGCATCCTTTGCGTAGTCGGAATCGAGGAACGCCGTCTCGAATGCTTCCTGTATGGAAGTGTCATGCCTTGTAATAATCGTGATCGTAATCCCTTCAACAGTTCCATCTGTAGTGCCATTACCTCCAATGCACCCGCTTGATAAAGCTATCAACAGGATCAATGAAAAGATGGCAATCTTCTTGATAAATGTTTTATGAGAATTGAATGGAATCATTTTCATGAAAACCCCAACAAACATTATTTTATGGTCTTATATAATTTTTGGGTAATGGGATATTGGGACAAAAGACAGCCAATATTTCTTCTTGACATTCAACTTTTTTTATATTGAGATTGCCGCTTTATCACATCAAAGATCCTCAGATCAGCGGCGGAAAGGTTCCATATATCTAGAACTTATGAAGATAATAAATATATCGTGAATATCAAGACAAATATTTATAATATCTAACTCAGATGGGATATGAGATGTTTACTAACATCTTGATGAGGTGAAAACAGTTGAATAGGAAATGTATGACATCTTTGTTAGTTCTATTCGTGCTAATTGTTTCCTCAGTGACTGCCATATCCGGTGCCGACGATACTGTGGTCAAGGTCGTTATAGACAACGCCCATGAAACACTGCACAGCACCGATTTGGAGGATTTGCCAGGCAAACTTGAGGCATGGGGATACACTGTAGAAGTGGTTACGGATGAGATCACTGCTGATGTTCTTGATGATGCAAGGATCCTATTAGTGCCTATGCCAGAGGGGCTGGAATACTCTACTGCAGAATTGAATGCCATTGAAGCTTGGTTCAATGCAGGAGAGGTAGCCATATGGGTGGCAGGGGATAGCGATTACGATGGCCCTGAGTTCATTCCAAGGTGCAACGATATACTCTCATTGGTCGGTTCTAGCATATTCTTTGAAAATGCGAGCGTAGAGGAACCAGAAGCAGAATACAACGATGGATCCGCTTACAGGGTAGTGGTATCAGATTGGAACACGAACTGCCCGATCACAGCCGGTGTGAGCAAGGAAGTCTTCCACGGGCCCACGTTCATATACGGGGTGAAGGATGGCAATCCGGTAAATCTAGCCACAACAGCGATCGACAACGTTACTTGGGTATCCAAATCCAGCGCAGGCTCTGTTATCGTCTCTCCGCACCTGTCACCCATTATGACACCGGGGCTTGAGACAGGGGACAATGGTCCATTCGTAATGATGGCTGTCCAAGAGATGGCGGGAGATGCAAAATCATCCAAGATCGTTCTCACGACAGAAGCGATATTCACATCATACAAGTTCATGAACGCAGATGGTATGTCCGAGAAGGGCAACCACGAGATACAGGGAGAGACCCTGCTCAAGAACACGATCGGATGGATGGAGATAATTGTGAAACCATCCTCTTCAAACACGATGCTATATGCCGGGATCGGGATAGTATTGGTCGTGATCATAGCAGCCGCCGTGATGCTCACAAGGAAAAAATAGACCAAACATTTATTTTTCTCTTTTTCTTTATATTCATTATGAGCTTTTCTTCCATCATTGAAAACATATCTGACGGCGACATAGAGGGCATATACGATGCAATTAAGGGAAGGATCCCCCTTACGAGTGGCCTTGGCCTGTTAGAAGAGATAAAGGGCACCATGTACCTCCTCAGGAGCCAATTCCTTGCGGTTAACGATGACCCTACGATGCATAGGAACTTCGTGTCCTTGTACAAGAATGCAGAGGGGCAGATCTCCGCCTTGGAAGGCCATTTTAGACAAAAGGTGGAAAGTGGCATGCAAATTGGCGGAGAAGATGCCGCACTCAAGACCATGGCGAACTTACACCTGCTCATAAACGGACTGAGGTCCTTATGCCAAACGATAGATAAGGGAAAATGATCGAATTGAATAGAAAGCAATTGCTAAGGGAAGTATTGGAACTAGGATACGAGGACGATGTCCTGGAAACTGACGATGAACGCGTCTTCATCGTGGAAAGGAAAAAGGCCCCCGGACTATACGGATTCTGCAATAGCATTCCCGAGGACGCAATGGAGGTCTTTTTAGTGTTGAACGTCTCGGAAGTAGAGAGGGAAGGGCTCTCTGATAAGGTTCCAGACTACAAGATTGGAGAATATAGTATATTTAGGGAATAGGTTTCATCGAGGCCTTACGCCGCTGCCATGCCAAAGGATGTCAAGGAATGAGTTCACAAACGTCATGACCCCATCATGGTCACACTTCGTTGCCAAGGGCCTTGGAGGTAGGTTCAGTACATCGCTTAAGAACTTCGTGTGCTTACCCCTCATCCTAAGTCCCATTTTATACCCCAAAACATTGGCAAGCGACAGGGAAAAGAATAGCTTTGGGGCCAGATCCACATCGCTTAACGCATCTTGGTAGGAACGGATGATACGGGCGATGTCATTTTGATAAAGTAATAGGTCAAGCACCATCTCACCTCCTCTTTTTGGCATCATCTTGAATGATTCGACAGCCTCGAGAGAGCCGTTATTGCCAAGATGGACATATGAATAGTCGCTGTAGTATCCCAAGTACCCATCAATTACCTCCAGCCATTCTCCCTCTGCCCATTCAAAATCAGAGAGCCCTTCCATAATCCTAGCTGGGCGTATGCCCAACATGCCACGTTCAAATAGTTCCGGGACTATATGGACTATGACCTTCCCAGTGGATATCAGAGGCACCTTTCCCCTGCCAGCCGATATGGCCCATACACGTCTCTTTATATGGTCCTCCACGTCACGCACCCCTGGAGAACCGAGCATCTCCAGCCTCAGGTCGCTCGCCCTCAAGGGATGTATTCCCCCGTCTTGTTTCAGAAATGTGAGGGACCCATCGACATGCCCGATCGCATGCGGCCTGTGCTCGCTACTTGATATCTCGAACACCGATATGCAGCGGTCCTCCGGCATGTCCACAAATCGAACGCTGTATGCGCCTTTGGGCGGGGGCGGGTCCAAAGAATCCTCAATGATGCTTATCAGGC
>JAFGGT010000070.1 GCA_016930445.1 Candidatus Methanofastidiosia archaeon
TCCTTTATATTATAATCAACATCTTCCATTAGCATGACCGTTACCTGCCCTGTGCCATCATCGATCACCATCTCCATGTCCCCTTTCCTTATAACGGTCCCGATGACGGAGACCCTGGCAGAATTGGATATGTCCTTCAGCCAGACCACTTTGGCGGGTGTCCTTCTCATGGTGCCACCTCAGTACTCCCTCCAAGTGTGGCCGCATCTTGTGCACCTGTAGAACTTTGTGGAAGGTTCATCCCCTGACCTCGTCTGGAGCTCCCACCAGTAAGCCTCGAAGTTCCCGCATTTTGGACATTGCTCCCTTGTCTTTGGCAAAGTGTCCACCTTGTCCTCGATTACTATAAGCTTGTCCTTGGGAGAGTGGGATATCTTCTCCTTGACCACGAACTTGGACTTATCCTCCTTGCTCAGGTCCCTGCAATATCCGCACTTCTTACATGTAATGATCGTCAAGCTTCCCTTCTTTGAGGGCATCATCAAAGAACCACATTCAGGACAAAATTCCATTCATACACCTTCCTGCAAAAATCAGCCGATTCGCCATTATGATACCGTTCCAATATAAAACTTATGTATTGAAAAATAAAGGAGGCGATTATAATATATAAAATTATAGTAGCAGGCCGCCTTTTCCATTCTTTTACTAAGCGCACTCCGGACAAAGGGCCAGCGTCAGTTTCCAAATGTGATAACTAGGACAGGTATGCCTGAGGCCCATCTTATCACCCTGTCAGTAGTGCTCCCAATTATCTGCTTCCTCAGCTCAGTCCCACCTACGCTCCCTATCACTATTAGGTCGGCATTCTCGGCCTTGGCAAGCTCGATTATCTCTTCCGCAGGGATGCCTTCCTTAAGGAACGTCCTTATCGGTATGCCTGCGCACCTTGCAAGATCGTTCACATAGTCGAGATACTTCCTTCCTGAACCCTGCATCTTCTGCCTAATCGTGAAATCGTCCTCATGGCTTATGTCGGCATATTTCTTTATGTCAAACGTGTTGATGGCATGTATTGCCAGCACTTCGGCGTTGAATTCCGCCGCAATCTCTATGGCCCTCTTTGCAGACCTTTGAGATGCCTCGGACCCACTTATCGGAACTACGATCTTCTTGAACAGCATATATATTTCTCCCCCTGATGAATAATGTAATCTAAGAATATTATTAAGCTAATAAATTTATATATGAATATCTGTTCAAAATGTAAATTATTCTTGGAAAATCGAACACAATGTATATTTTCCTAAAAATCCTTTCGACAAGGTTGCCATCGAAGCTCCCTAAAGAGGCAAATTGATGGGCCTATTTGGCCCCTCTTCTGGTCTTTACGGCTATCCCCCTCTTAAAGTATGGTATCTCGTGAGGCGATAAAAGGAGCCATCCCGAGCCGAGGAGATTGTCATTCTCGTCCACCACCAACACCTCCTCACCACTGTAGAGGTCCTTGTCGACGTCCTTTACGAATTTGGCAAACACGTCCCCATGGGAGACCACATACTCCGCCACCTCATTATCGACCTTTACACGATATTTCGGGTAAGGCAGGATGGAGTGCAACCTTCTCTGGCCCTCATCTGCCAATATGAAGAGCCCATCCCTTGCCCTGAGTGTGGCGACAACCTTGTCGCCAAGCAGTAGCGTCCTTATCCTGTCGTTCTTGGAATATGATATGCTGGTACCCTCGAATAGTCTCCTCCCTACGCCCTTGCCGAACTGATAGTCCGCTATCCGTACCACCAGGTCCCACTCCGATGCGTTCACCTTGGGTTCCTTGTCAAGCTCAACGTTGAACGGATAGCTATGAAGGAGCTCCGGGGCTATTTTCCCAAATATCGGGTGGCGTACCTTCGGGACATCGCCCAGCCTTTCCTCTGCCCTCTTGGCGGCGGAATGGAAAACGGGCCTCTGCCTCGTCTCCGGCCCAGTGTAGAACTCCGTGGTCCTCTTTACAAGGGGGTCTGAGAGCCCTATGAAATCCCCGTGCCTCCTTAGGGCCTTGTATGCGAAGTATAACTTCGGATGGGCCCTGACCCGCATCTCGACGAAGTCCCATAGGGCACCTTCGTGCAGGGCCTCCTTTATGTTTTTTATCTCCTCATATGTCACGTGGAGATTGTGCATGGAAAGAAGCCTTACCCGCTCCTCCTCCTTTAAGGCCATAAGCTCCTGTGGCGTGTAGTTGCGGCATACGGGACAGTTGCATGGAAGATAGGCCAGCTCCTCAAGCTTCTTGGTACCATTGACCGTCATGTAACGATTGTCCCTGGCATAAAGGACATATGCGGCCGAATCGAAAAGATCGCAACCCAAAAGCACGTAAAGCGATAGCATCATGGGATGCCCCGCCCCAAAGAGATGTACAGGTTTCGCAGGTGAAAGCTCCTTTTTTACGGACAGCACTATCTCTGCCACGTCCCTGAAACGATACTGCATCAGCAGAGGTACGACAGCCCCGATCGGGTGAACCTCGAATCCGATATCCGACATCCTCCTGGCAGACATCCTTCTCAGCCTCAGGTGGGTGGAACCTTGGATCGTGCCGTTGAGATAACCCTCCCTCAGGCCCCTCGCCTCTTCCGCCCTTTCCAAAGTCGTCATCAGCTCGGCCTTCGCCTTGCCGTACGGGACGTCTGGAAGGGTCGGGATGTCCAGGAATGTGGCAACGTCGACGCCTATATCGTTTTGGAATCTGACTATCTCAGAATTCGGTATCTCCACGTCCTGATACTGCATGAGCTGGAAAGACCCTGAATCTGTGACTATGATGCCATCAAAGTCTAGAAGGGAATGGACACCCCTCCTCAAAGCCTCGCCCTTCAGCTTCTCAGATGAATTGATTATGTAAGAATTGGTTATTATTATCCTCGTGTCGAACTCTTTTTTCATCTCCGAGGGTTTTATCGTGAGCTTGCCCGGGTTTATGACCGGCATCAATGCCGGCGTCTCGACAGACCTCTTCCCTATCTTGAGCGTCCCTATCCTGCCAAGCCCATCCTTTGCCTTTACTTCGAACATTCTCTCAACATGGACCAATTGATTTTAATATCTTTTTATTTCAAAGTCGCATACTGCATGGATTATCCCAGGCGAATATTTCTTTACTTGCCTTATGTCCAGTATGTCCACCCCGACCGAGCCCCTTCTAGCGGCCTCTGTTACATCTCGTGTCATCTCTTCGACATGCCTATCCGAAGGAACGGTCTGGTGATAGTGGACTATGCACCCGTCCCCTGCGATGTCCATGGCCTTGTCCAAGTACTTTTCAGTGCTTCTGACATACCCCATGACTATCCTCTTTACGCCAGTGCCCTCATAGTCCCTGCAATCCATGTTCTCGGCCGTTATCAGGTCGGACAGGTTGTTGAGCCGTATGTTCTCCTCGAGGTATTGGAAGGAGATAGGATTCTTCTCCAGGGCCACGACGCTCGATCTAGAATACTTCGCTATGGGTAGCGAGAAGTATCCAATGCCTGCGAACATGTCGACCACTGGCCCAATATTCTTCACCTTCGACATCCTTATCCTCTCGTTTATGTTGCCAGATGAGAACATCAACCTGGATAGGTCTATACTGTAATTGATGCCGTTCTCCTTGTGTAAAGTGACAGTGCGCTCTCCTGCCAATAGCCTATGGCCGGGCTCTCTCAGTTCGCCAGATATGCGCTCCTTCTCCATCACACCCCCCACGCCGATGACATCCATGTAGGTTTCGGCTATCAGGCGCTTGTAGGGTTTCAGGTCGTCAGGTATCTGGAGCAACATTATGTCTCCGACAAGCTCATATGAGGAGGGAAGCTTTTCCAGGCCGTCAATGGCTATGCTGTTTGATAGTCTTTTCACTATCTCACGAAAATGCCGCCCTTCCATCAGACCACACTTGTTACCTAAGTGTCTATACGTACCTTGATGGTGCCCTTCTTGTAGTCATTGAGGGTGGATAGCATCCCCAATATTGAGTTCTTGATTATCTTCTGTACAAAGGCGTTCATCGGCAGTTCCTTTCCGTCTATCGTTATCTTTATGTCCTTCTTGATGGTGAGGCAATCATCTATGGTGTTAGTCCCGTCAACTATGGAGTAAAGCATCTCCTCGCAGGTAAGCCCACAACCCTTGCAGTTCAGCTCAGGGATCTTGTCAAAGGTCTTCTCCTCTATGATGTCGACCAATCTCTCTATATTACCTATGGACACGGCCCTTTTGCCCTTGTACTCGGTTATCTCATTGGCCACCAAACCGCTTATCGCTATTACCTCCTTCCTGAAGTCCTTCTCAAGCTCCTCCTTGTTCTTGGCCGTGAGTATCTTTGGAACGAGGGCCTGCCTGAACCCCTCCAATACAAGATAGTCGGCATGGAAGAAAGATATCATTTCCATAAGGGGCTTCTTCTCCTTGTAAATGATTGAGGTCTCCTTCTCGCTTATGACCCCGATCGATCTCGCCCCGGCTTTGGAGAACATATCCGTGTCCCTTCCAGGGACGTCCATGGAAAAGTCGGCATAAGAGATATGTTTTATAGCCGCCACCTTGTAGCCTCTTCTCCTAAGCTCCCGTATAATAGATGTCACTACTGCTGTCTTTCCAGATTTTTTAAATCCATAAACCCCGAAAACTTTCATAAATATCATTCAATTTTAAACATACAAATATTAAAATATTTCCATTTGACCGCTTTGGAGAATCATACTGTTTATAATATCCAAAAAATAGTATAATTATTGATTAATTCTTTTAAAAAATAATATAGAAAAATATTTAATTATATATTGATGAGATTAAATGATGACCATGTCCTTCAGGGTAAGAATAATAAGGAAGCTATGGGAAAGCATTACAAATCCTGCCGAGCTTGACGATATCCTCCTATTCTACGGGTTCTATGCCAAGAGCGAGGACTGCACATACCTTTTGGAGATGCAAAGGGGAAAGGGCAAGCTGCAGGAGCCTATACAGGTACCCCTGAAAAAGGACAATCTCGACCTTCTGGGATGGGGGTTCGTGCAGGACCCAAAATACAACTATGTGTCGTTCGAGAACTTCAAGGTCCAAACGCATATGCAGGACATCATACCATACTCTGTCATGATGGTCCTTGGTACAAAGCCTCAGAACGAGATCAAGGCGATGAGGATACACGAGCTGAAGCTGGAGAAGGTGCCCTTCACCATAGTCAATGAGGGGGACAGGGTCTATGACAAGTTCCTGGAGGAACAGAAGAATCTGGCAAAGTTCACAGACTCTGACATCTTTACACAGAAGAAAGAGTATCCTGTCACCAAAAGGGACATGGTGACAGAGATATTGGATGAGATGAGGGAGAAGATGGTGTTCCTTGAAAAGCATGGAAAGAGGATTACTGATTATCCGGATCTTGAGAGCGCCTTTGACCTGGCCGACGAAGGCCTATATGGAAGGGCAGGATTCTATCTTAGACTGGTCCAGAAGAAGATAGAGGACGATGTCGTGGCGTTCAGGTATATGGACAAGTACGAACAGCTCTTAAAAGATATGAAAAGGGACATTGGATCGCTCCCGTCCAAGGATGTGAGGCCAGATTTGGGAGATAATCTTGCACTTATCGAGCAACTGATAGAGAGGGCCGACTCACTCTACTACGAAGGGAACTACAGGGAGGCGCATTCAAAGCTTTTCAAGGCCCATGAACATCTGTTGCAGATCCTAGGAAGGCGCCAGGAGCCAGTCGAGGAGAAAGCGGCGGAAGAAACACATCAGAAAGAGCTGGAGCCCATACTCACCATTGAGGAGTTCGAATCGAACACCCCCATGTTCGACCCGCTGTCCATTGAGGATAAGAACGAGTATTCGATCGAGACACATGAGGACATAGGGGAGAGGATCGAATTCTTGGAAAAGAAGAGGAAAGAGGACCCTTATAACAAGAATGTCCTTGGCGACCTGGGAGACGCCTACTTCGAGGCAGGCGATATACACAAGTCGCTCGAGTGCTACAAGTTGCAGCTGAAAAAGACGCCCAGCGACCCGATACTTCTGAACAACATAGGGATGATCTACAAGCTACAGTTCAACTACAAGAGTGCAATGGAATACTTCAAGAAGGCCATTGAGAACGACCCCGCCTATTCGGAGGCATACTATAATCTTGGATTCCTCTACTTTGAGGAAGGGGACCTTTCAGAGGCGATCGACAACTACAAGGCGGCGATCGAGCTGGACCCGGACTTCAATCTTGCAAAGGACAGCTTGAACGTGGCGATGAGGAAAAAGGAGCAGTTCATGCGCCAGCAGAATCTTGTCAAGCGGGAAGACCTCAACAAGAGATGAAAATATCGCCTGATGATTAGAAGCTCTTCCTCTGGACCTGACATTTTCCATTATAGGGTCCATTCATAGCCATCCTATATGCTATTTTCAATATCCCAAAATAGATTTTTTATATCGAGAATAAGATAGGGTGAGACATATAGAGTGATCTGTTGCAAGGTTGATGCCCATGGTGGATGAACATGTGAAGATAGGCGTGGGGTCCTTAAACCCCGTCAAGGTCAATGCTGTCAGGACCACCTTCGAGGAGGTTTTCGAACACCTGGGTATGGCAAGCGATATTGATGTCGTTGGTTTTAGCGTTGAATCTGGAGTCCCGGACCAGCCAATTGGGCTGGAAGCGATCTACAAGGGCGCACAAAATCGGGCGATGGCAGTATACAATAAGCATCCCTGCGACTATAATATCGGGCTTGAGGCAGGGATCTATAGGATAGGCGATACGTTCCTTGACCTGCAGTTCTGTGTGATCATGGACATGTGGGGTTGGACCACGGTCGGCCACGGGGGAGGATTCTCCTATCCGATGGAAGTGATCGAGGGCGTGCGAGGGGGCGATGAGGTGGGCAAAATATTCGCCAAGATATCTGGCAATCAGAATATAAAAAATCAAGAAGGGGCTATAGGATTGCTATCTAAGGGATTCATAGACAGGACTGCCTTTAGCAAGCAATCGGTGCTCATGGCCCTTATCCCGAGGATGTCCCCCAAACTTTATGTCAAGAGGTGATCATTCCTTGATCCTTCGGAGAACGGCATCGAGTTGCATATTGGTTTCTGGATCATTCTCTACATCCGATGCCGCGTATACTGCCTCGGCAATGAACTCGCCAATCGTCTTGTTCCTGTCCTCCTGGCATACCTTGGCAAATAGAACGCCGGCACCGTAGTCAATGCCTATCTTTGATGCTCCATCTACCTTGTCCTTCCCACAAAATAGGCATGATGTGCTATCGATGAAACCCTTTTTATTGTAAATTACTATCTTGTCCGTCTTGCTGGCCTTTGTCAGTTCGATATCGCTCAAAATCGTTCACCAAAAATAGTATTTTTTGTTGCCTTTTAAGACTATTGGTGTTCGATTTGCCATTTGCCTATACACCTTTCCTTTTTAAGTGAAAAGTCGATTTGAAGTACTTGCATGACCCTGACAACAGGCAGATCCCGCATCTTGGGGAGACTGGCCTGCATATGGTCTTGCCGAAGTTCACCAACAGCTCGTTCAGCGTCAGCCAGTGGTCGCGAGGCACCTTCCGCAACAATGCTTCCTCGGTATCCTCTGGCCTCTTTGTAATGACCCACCCTATCCTGTTCGCTATTCTGTGAACATGCGTGTCAACAGGTATTGCATCCATGCCATAGGCGAAGACCAGCACGCAATTCGCCGTCTTGGGGCCCACCCCTGGAAGCGCCATCAGCCCTTCCTTGGTCCTGGGCACATTTCCCCCCATCTCCTCGTCTATGAGCCGGGCCACCTCTATTATCCTCCTCGCCTTCACAGAATAGAAACCAGCTGGCCTTATGAGCTGTTCCACCAGCTCGATCGGCGCGGACTTCAATGCCCTCGCATTTGGGAATTTCCCGAACAATGCTTCAGATGCCCTGTCCGTGTTCTCATCCTTGGTCCTGTGTGACAGGATGGTCTTTACCAATGTCTGGAACGGATCGCTTTTTTCCAGATCTATGGGATCGACCATGTCACTGATAAGTTTGATCTGCTCTACAATATCGGTCATGCTACCACAGCGGGGGAATGCATAATAATATTTTTGGTGTTATATTCATATGTGAATATTGTTTTCAAAAAATTATATTAATAAAAATTCAAGTTTGCTACTGTTAAATGGGGAAGAGCATGGAATTTTGGGACCCAATCGAAACTATGGACAGAAGGGAGTTTGAGAGGCTCCAGCTCAAAAGACTGAATAAGACGATAGAGTTTTCCGTAAAGAACAGTAGGTACTACAAGGACAATATTCCCCAAGGGCTACGTAATCTGAACTCCTTGGAAGACATATCCAAGCTGCCCATGATGGACAAGGACGACATACGAAAGGACCAAGAAAGCAAGCCGTTCCTAGGAGAGATGCTCTGCGTTCCCGAAGACGATGTAGTCTACATTTCTACATCATCCGGTTCAACAGGCATGCCCACCGCATCCCCTTTCACAAAGAAAGACTTCGACGTCTGGATAGACTACGAGGCTAGGCAGTTCTATTCTTCCGGGCTCAGGAAGAGCGACAGGTACTGCCATGCGCTCAATCTCTCCCTTTTTGTCGGTGGACCCTGCGTGCTGGGTGCCCAAAGGATAGGGGCTTTGTCGATACACGCCGGCACGATGCCATCTGAAAGGCTGATAAAGGTCATAGAGCACTTCAGGCCGAACTTCATCTGGACCACGCCCTCCTATGCCTGGTATCTTGGTGAGACCGCGGACAAGATGGGTTTCGACCCTGCAGCATCATCTATCAAGAACATCTTCGTTGCAGGGGAACCGGGTGGCTCGATAGAGAACACCAGAAAGAGGATAGAGAATCTCTGGGATGCCAAGGTGTTCGACTATTACGGCATATCTGACATATTCGGCTCCTGTGCAGGAGAATGCGTGGATCAAAACGGCCTACATGTCGCCGAGGACCACATGATAGTCGAAGTGGTGGACACAAAGACAGGGGAACATGTCTCCGAGGGAGAGAAGGGCGAGATGCTCCTTACCACCATAAACAAATGGGCGAGACCGCTTATCAGATTCCGCACAGGGGACATTGTCACATACGAGACCGAGAGATGCTCCTGCGGACGAACTAGCATGAGGCTGATGGGCATACACGGAAGGATAGACGACATGCTCATCATAAAGGGCGTGAACGTCATGCCATCTGCCATCGAGGCGATAATACGGTCCCATCCCAGCCTAACGGGGGAATATAGGATAATAGTGGACAGGGAGGACCACCTGGACAGGGTCGTTGTTGAGACAGAGCACACAAAGAAGTTCGCTGGGAATCTGAGCAATTTGGAGGAGGAGCTCAAAAACGAGATCAGGTCTAAACTGGGGATATCGACAAAGGTCGTCATCTATGACGAGGAGACGCTCCCAAGAGCCACTCACAAGGCGAAGCGCCTGATTGACAACAGAAAAGATGTTTGGAAATAGACACCTATTATTACATTTATTATCATATGTTTATCATTTAACAATATTCATGTATATTTTTTTCCTATAGAGTAACCTTTTTAAACTCAAATATGATAATCTCCTTGGTATATTCTTCTGGTGAAATATATATGAATGGAGAGTACGATGCTAGTGATATTCAGGTCCTTGAAGGGCTGGAAGCGGTAAGGAAAAGACCTTCCATGTACATAGGTTCGACCGACGCCAGAGGGCTCCATCATCTCGTTTATGAAGTGGTCGACAACAGCGTCGACGAGGCTCTGGCAGGAGTATGTACGCACATCGAAGTTATCATACACAAGGATAACTCCATCACGGTAACCGACGATGGAAGGGGCATACCTATCGATACTCACAAGGCATATGGCATCTCCGCACTCGAGCTTGTGATGACCAAGCTCCATGCAGGGGGAAAGTTCGACAACAAGACCTACAAGGTCTCTGGAGGGCTCCACGGCGTTGGCGTCTCCGTTGTCAATGCGCTCTCGGAATATCTCGAGGTAAGGGTCAAAAGGAACGGCAACGTCTACCTGCAGAGGTACGAGAGGGGCATACCAGTGCATCCGCTGAAGGTAGTTGGAAGCACCGACAGCAACGGCACCATAATCACGTTCAAGGCCGACCCGCTGATCTTCGAGACGACAGAGTACGTGTACGACATCCTTTCCAACCGGTTGAGGGAGCTTGCATTTCTTAACAAGGGCATGGGCATCATCCTCAGGGACGAAAGAGACGGGAAGGAGAGCGTGTTCAAGTATGATGGAGGCATAGTGTCGTTTGTGGAGAAGCTCACGGCCAACAAGGAAAAGCTTCACGAAAATCCGATATTCCTCTCCAATGAGAAGGACAAGATAGGCGTTGAGATAGCAATGCAGTACACATCGTCCTACTCAGAGACGATATACACGTTCGTCAACAGCATAAACACAATTGAAGGCGGGACCCATCTAAGCGGTTTCAAATCCGCCCTGACAAAGTCCCTGAATGATTATTCAAAACAGAACAATCTTATAAAGGATGGAAGCCTGAGCGGCGAGGACGCCAGGGAGGGCCTCACATGCGTCATCAATGTACAGATCCCCAATCCACAGTTCGAGGGCCAGACCAAGACCAAGCTGGGGAACAGCGAGGTAAGGGGAATGGTCGAATCGATGGTCAATCAGTCGCTAAGCGAGTTCCTTGAGGAGAACCCCCAGGTGGCAAGGAAGATAATAGAGAAGGCCGTGCTTGCATCCCAGGCCAGGGAGGCGGCAAGGAAGGCCAGGGAACTGACGAGAAGGAAGAGCGTCCTGGAATCCTCGGCCCTTCCAGGGAAATTGGCGGACTGCTCAGAGAAGGACCCTTCAAAATGCGAACTTTTCATAGTCGAGGGGGACTCTGCAGGCGGCACGGCAAAGCAGGGAAGGGACAGGCATACCCAGGCCATACTGCCTCTCAGGGGCAAGATACTCAATGTGGAGAAGGCCAGGCTTGACAAGATCTTCAAGAACAAAGAGATATTTGCAATGATAACAGCGCTTGGAACTGGCATCGGCGAGGACTTCGACATAGAAAAGGCGCGTTACCACAAACTGATAATCATGACCGATGCGGATGTCGATGGCGCCCATATAAGGACACTGCTCCTAACATTCTTTTTCAGGTATATGAAGCAGCTCATAGACCATGGTTATGTTTACATAGCCCAACCCCCCCTCTACAAGATAAAGAAGGGCAAGGTCGAGAATTATGTATATAGCGATGAGGAGAAGGATGCGATTACCAAGGAACTCGAGAGCGGCTTCGATATCCAGAGGTACAAGGGTCTGGGAGAGATGAATCCAGAACAGCTTTGGGAGACCACGATGAATCCTGTAAACAGGACGCTCCTGCAGGTCACATCGGAGGATGCGGTACTTGCGGACGAGATATTCACCATCCTGATGGGAGAGAAGGTCGAACCCAGAAAGGAGTTCATACAGACCTACGCAAGCACTGTCAGGATGCTGGACATATAGCTCCTTCAAAATCTCGGTACTTTCCTAGAACCGAATTTTGGACATGCCCGTAAGATTATTATCGCCATTTGGTTCGATTCCATGTATGGCCA
>JAFGGT010000071.1 GCA_016930445.1 Candidatus Methanofastidiosia archaeon
GCTGATAGGGGTATGGCTCTTTGAGAAGAGGGCTCCGGCCATCGAGGAGATGCCGGAATCTGTGGAAGCCATTTAGGTTTCCCTTTCTTTATTTCTTCAATCCCTTTTATTGAGGGCTTTCATAAACTGAAAAATGTCATTTTCTGCCAATTCTCTCCTCGACCATGCTCCTCAGCTTTTCATAAGCGAAAGGCTGCCCGGAGACCAGCACCCCGCCCCTGAAGGCCAATGCCATGATGTTTATCGCAGGGCCCGAATAAAGGAATGTTGTGGCAGGGCCGATCCCAGCCCCTCTCCTCCTGATCCCGGCGAACAAAGGTATGATGACGCATGAGCAGACTGCCAAGATGACGCCTGACACCGAGGCTATTGTGTATGAGACAAACCTGTTCGTGCTCGAGCTGAAATACTTCAGGACGGCATCCTTGAAAAGAAATACCGCTATCGCCCCAGTTATTAAAAAGGCTGGGATGATGCTGTTCCAGGTATGGGCTGTGAGATGATCCACTATCTGCTCAATGCCGTCCAATAGAGCATTTTCGAAGGACATGCCAGATCACTTAAATATTAGTAATTACGTATATGTTAATATGATGTCCTTAAAAATCTTTCCATTAGGATGCAAGATTGCCTAGTGTATCCTGTCGACACACTTCAATAGTTCGATGACCTCTGGGGATGTCAGGTAATATATTATCTTCTTGCCATTTTTCCTAAAATCTATGAGCCCCGCGTTCCTCAGGACCTTGAGATGCTGGGAGACATTGGACTGGGAACTCCCAATGTGCGGAAATATCTCGCAGACGCATCGTTCCCCGTTAACGAGGAACTCCAAGATCTTAAGCCTGTTCTCATCGGAAAGCGCCTTGAAGATCTCAGCCGCATTCCTTTCGTTGTCAATCATCATTACATACTAATATGAAGGATATAATAAATTTGCCATTATCGGAGGACCTTTTCACAAAAGACCCCTTATCTCGGTGATGTCGTCCACGACATGGGTCACAGCCTCATAGAGCTCCCTTTTCTTGTCGTGCCCGTCCTGCAACACCAATATCGAGATGTCGGCCTCCTTGAATGCCATCAGGTCATTGGAGTCGTTGCCTACCATGACCACCTTTTCATAGCTTTCCTTAAGCGTCCTAATAGAGTCGGCTTTCTTCGACTCGTTCTGGAAGCAAAAGACCCGTTTGCAAGGGATGTCAAGCTCCCTCGTTATCTCCCTCATGCCGTCAAAAGTGTCACCTGTGGCTATATAGATGTCCCACCCCTCTCTCTTGAGGTGATCGAAGAGCTCTACGACCCCAGGGAAAAGGCATCCGCCGGTGCTGAGCACGAGATATGGCCTTTCATTCTCAATGTCGTATATGATCCCGTTGTTGGTGCTTACCTTGCCTATCCTCTCAATGAGGGCGTTTATGGTCTGCTTGAACTTAGACATCGTCACTATCGAGCACCTGTCTATGGCCACGTCGACGCAGACGTCCTCGCAGGCATTGGAATAAACGCACTTGAGGCCTATTCCCGAACACTTGCAAAAGCTCTGGAAGTCCTGCTCGTCAGAAGATGATAGAATGGCATCTAGCCTGCTCTTCTCGAGTATGAGCAATGCCCCCCTCTGCATTTTATCGACGATCCTGGTCGAGGATACGCCAAAACTGATCTCATCGTTGTTGAGGTCTAGTGCGACCCTGCATGTGTCGACTATCGTGCCAGACTTATCGAATACAATGGCTTTCATTTCTTCTCAACGGCGTTAAGCGCCCTTCGGACTTTAAATACTATCTCATCCAGTTTCTTCTGTTCCACAGAGACGCCCCTGGTTACCCCGTACACTATGTCGACGAGCTCCCCCTTGGTGACCGGGTTCCTTGGCCTCACCAATCTCGTCTTGATGCCAAGGCGGGCAAAATCCTCGAAGTCCACAGGGATCTGGCATACCACTATGGCCGGGATCGGGATCCTGCTAAGTATGAACCGCGCCTTGTAGATAAGATGGTTCTTCACATTGCCATGATGTATAAGGGCAAGCTTGAAAGTGCCGACCTTGCCTATCTCCTCGTCCTCTAGGCCGAATCTCGCGCCCATCTTCCCATATGGGCAGTCTGAGGGGACGCCAGTGCCGGCGTTGAGGACAAGGACCGAAGTGTCTATCTCCTCCTCCCTGAGGGCGTATGTGATCTCGCATACGGGTTTAGTTATGTGTCTGCGTCCTGGGGACATAGCAATCGCAACTACGTCTCCACCGCACATGGCGATGGTGCCCCTCTGGGCCATTCCTCCGCCAAGGCCCATTCCCATGGCGGCCCTGCAATTAACAACGTGATGTTTCCTCTCCATCAGACTAGCACCTTGTCAGAGGACAATACATTATCCTTGATGTTCGAGGTTATCTCCCTTGCGGTGCCCGTGCATACGACCCGGCCAAGCTCCATGAGCGCGACCCTGTCGCATACCTCACAGGCAAAGTCCATGTTGTGCGTAACTATGATGAAGGTCTCGTCCAGGTTCTTCCTCGCCTCCTTTATGGCAAGGGCCACCTTGCTCCTTGTGATCGGGTCCATTGTGCCAGAAGGCTCGTCAAGTATCACAAGGCTTGGTTCCCTGATAAGGACCTGGGAGAGCGCTATCCTGTGCCTTTCGCCCACGGACAGCTCATTCGGATACTTCATGAGTATTGACCTTGATTTCTCCTCTGTGAAACCGATGGATGTCAGGACCTGCATCGCCTTGATCTTTGCAAGCTCCTTCGGCAGGGTCATGCCTATCGCATCGGTAAGGTTCTCAAAGACCGTCCTTGAGGGATATAGGGAATACTCCTGGTGCAAAAGCCCTACGTCCTGTTTTGCCCTGCCCCTCTCCAGGAAGCCCGGTTTGGTCATATCGATCCATTCGTCGCCTACCCTTACGGTGATCACACCCTCCGTGGGCTCTGCAACCCCTCCTATCAATCTGGATAGCGTGGTCTTTCCGGCGCCACTCGTGCCGAGGAGGCCGAATATCTCGTTCTCCTTTATCTCAAAGTCCACGCCGTCCACGGCCTTTACGAGGCCGCGCATTATAGAGTAGAAGTACTTCTTGACGCCCTTTACTATTACCTTCGGCTCTTCCTTGGCTACAAAGATATCCTCGTTCACGTCGGGCATCTCCTCGAGGAACCTGTCAATGAGCGCTGCCGGTTCGCCCATCTCCTTTATCTTGCCGTCCTCAAGCCAGAGTACGCGGTCAGCTATCTGGGATATGACCCTCGGGTTGTGGGAAGTGATTATCATCGGCATGCCGGTCTTGCTAGCGATGTCCTTCAAGACCTGAAGGACGATGTGGGATGTCTTTGGGTCCAATGTGCCAGTAGGCTCATCTGCCAGGAGTATAAGAGGTTCCATGGCAAGCTGTCTTGCCAACACTATCCTCTGCTTCTCCCCTCCGGAAAGGTCCTTGGCTATGTGGAGCATACGATGCTCCATCTTCACCATCTCCAGAAGTTCGGTCACCCTCCTTATCCTTCCATCCTCAGGATAGCCTATCCTGGACAATTCCTTGAGAACGTTCTCATATACTGTCATTTCGCCGTACAAGGCGAATGTACGCTGAAGCATGATCGATATGTGGCTTTTCACAAGATTGAGCTCCGAAGCCTGAAGTTTCAGGAAATCAAAGGCCTTAAGCTCATATTCCCCCCCACATGACTCGCATCTCTGCCCGATCTTGTCCGGGCTGATGTACCTTTCACATTTATTGCAAAAACCAAAATTGTATATTATTTGACCTTCCTGGGGCCTATAATCATTTGACCCCCTAATAGCGTGGATGAGCACTGATTTACCGGAACCGCTCTTTCCAATAATTCCAAGCAACTCTCCGGGATAGAGGTCAAAGCTGATGTTTTCAATGGCATTCGTACCATCAAAGGATTTAGTGATTCCTTTCACAGATAGGAGACTCTCAGTCACGCAATTACCCCCAATTGTCCGAATCTCAGTTCTTATGACTTAAAAATGTATTCCATAAGATTTATAAAATTCTAGTTCTGAGGAAGCAAATCCATAAAAAGTGTTAAAAATAACATTGACTTTTGAATCTTTGGAATAAAAAATATGCAATCATCGAATATAGGAAAAAGTTATATATCAACAACTCAATGAGTAGCAGGTGAAATCATGGATTCTGACAATTCCATTTTGCCAGAAACGAACAACAATTCGATCTTGAAAAGAAACTTCAAAATCATAGGCGCCATATGTGTAATCGCCATTGTCATCGCTTCATTCTATGTTCTTGTTTATTCGGACAATAGTGGTATTGATCCCGAATTTGCCAAGGAAAACGCCTTTTTGCCAGAGGCCAATCTTCAATATTGGTATGTGTCTTACCTTACAGATACGAGCCTGTACAATTTTGAGGTGTATCTGAAGAACAGTGACACTGAGTATATCATAACCGGGTCCGATGGCAATCCGTACACTCTCACGTTCTATGACGAGGGTGATAAGACGTATGCCAAGCTAGAGGGCGAGAATGTTGAATCCCCTCCTGAGGAGATAAGCATACATTTCGACATAAAATCGTTCATACCGACCGATCCGTTCACTTCCATACCCGAGACTGTCGGGTATGTGTATCTTGACGAGATATACCTGCTCTTCAGCGCTTGGGAGAACGAAGGCGTGGAGAATCAGCAGTTGGCCTACGGTATGTCGTCCATCGCTGAAGCAGTAGGTAAGCAGGTCCAGGATTTGGATAAGATAATGATCCAGGAAATTGATGATCAGAACTATGTGGACATATACGAGAATAAGATAGGAACACCAACGAAACCTGTCATATACCTCATGACCGAACCTGCCGGAGCCTACAAGAACAACATAGTCATTCCATTCGATGGCTTGATCATACTAGAAATGCCTAATTATGAGGAAATTAGACTTTTTAGCCTGCTAGTTGGTGAGATAATCGCTCCATCATCAACTGGAGGCACAGGGTAATGAGAAGAGTAAATCTTATAGATATACTTCTCATCCTTATTCTTATATTTTCTGCATATTCTTTTATAATTAAAGAGGAGGCCGTCTATGTACAGGTGGATGAGTACTACTTCACAGGTTCTCAGATCTATAAGGCCACAAACTCGATGAACTATCTTGACTCCAAAGGTTTCCTGTATGAGACATGGGTAAGGGGTTACTGGTGGTCCGACTACCTGGCTTTCGAGGAGACGGGTTATGTCATAGATGCCGGGCAGGGTTCCTTCACCATGCTGCTGCAGAATGGTGAGGTGGTCGAGATAGGCGGCCGGATGAGCTATAAGGAACAGATAGGGGCAAGCGAGATCAGGCTGATCATCAAGACCAAGTCCACAGTGAACTACAGGATGTACTCGAATGCGTACGAGGGGCTGGAAGGCTTCATCAGTGGGGTGGATGATGCCGCGTCCTTTTTGGAAAAATTCCAGATAGACGACATTGCCATAACCGGGAGCATATCGTTCGACCAGGATGTAGAAGCATCGATGGTGCTAGACGAGACGATAAACGACGAGCTAAGGAAAGGCATGTATTTTGTTAAAAGCATCGATGTCACAAGCCAGGAGAACGGATTTAAGATAGAGTTCGAGCAGGCCAGCCTGTCTGAGATGGAAATGCTGGACGACATCCTCATGGAGCATGGCATCGATATTGGTGAGATCTTCTCTTCGGACCTAAACGTCTTCATAAGGACGGCGACCGAGATAGGCGAGTTGGACAAGTATTGGATAAAGGAGTACATAGCTGAGAATCTCTCCGCCCTGATAGACCCCGATGAGAATTCCATCCACATAAGGTTGTAGAGATGTTCGAAGGCATATTGGCAGGGATGGTCAACGCCATCGCCACATCCATATCCTCCATGACCGGGAGGAAGATGTGGCATGTGGATGCAGAAGATTTGGCCAGGGTAGACGCCCATCACATTTTTGATCACCTAGATATGCTATTTAAAAGGACGCTTAATTGGGTCGATGGGGAGCTCAACGAAAGCGGATTTGCAAGGCTATCGAACGCCTTCGTCGACTCGGTGAAGGAAAAGACGCCTGCATTCCCGTTCCGACTGGATCTTCCGTTCATTAAAGGACAGGATGCAAGGTCCTTGATATCACCATTGATCTTCATCTTGGGATTCGTCGCGTTCATGGGGCTGAGTGACCATGGCATATCCCCATTCGCCCTATGGTCAATAATCGCATCGTTAATAGCATACTTCATTGGCACGAGGGTTGCCAGGATCAAGATGGGGAGCCTGCCTGTTAGCTACGCTCCATACCTTATCGCCTTGTTGGGCATCACCGTGGCGGCTTACTTCGTATTGGGCGATGGCGCGGCAAAGGTAAGCCTCATACCGCTCTTCATCCTGATATTCTCAGACAGGTATGGCGGAAGGATCGCGATATGCGCCTTCGTAGGAGGGTACCTGCTTTTCAGGGACGGCAACATGAGCGTAGGTTTCCCATATCTTCTCATCGGGACCCTTGGTCTCGCCAGAAGCATACGCACGGAAAGGATCGCGTCCTTCATAGAGAGGAACGCGTACATTCTGGCCACCTTCCTAATCTGCGTCGGACTGCTCTACTGGGTCCTCGACATAGCACTCGTAGGCAGGATCCCGTTGCTTACGAGCAGGGAGGGGCTAGACCCTTCATATACCATGAGGTCCCATCTTCTTCCTATAGGCAGCGTGCTGATGGTATCCCTTTTAGGTGAATGGGGGAACAGGACGGGAAACGTTGGGAAGGCGAGGATGGCCTCACTTGTGATGATCATCTTCGCTTCGGCCCTAATGGCGCTACTGGGATACAGGACACAGGTGCTCATAACGCTCTTGGCATCGATAATCGTTGCAATAGTATGGGACCTGATCACAGTGACGGAGATATTCCTGACAGGGAGCGCGATAGTCACGGTGTTCGCGCTTATGACGGTATTGAGGACCTATACGACCGGTGCGAACGTCGGGTTGCTTGAATCGATCTCACTAAGGGCGGGGCTCACGCTTGACGTCTACGACATGATGGCGGACCTGGGCGGGTATCTAGGTTTCACGAAGGGACAGACTATCATTGCGAGCATATCCTCATTCGCAACATTGATGCCAGGGATCGCCTATTCTCCTAGGAGGTATGTGGCGGTCTTTGCGGGCGGGGAGGGAATATCCATGACCTCTACGATGTTCGGCCCCTTCGCACTGGACTTCGGCCTGGTCGGGACGGTCTTGATACTGGGGGCGTTCGGATTCTTCATCCAGAAGGAATATTCCCTTGTCAAGACGACCATAGGGAAGAGAAAGAGCATCCTGACTTTTCTTTACAGCCTCACTTTAGGTTACATGCTAATAGGCATCGAAACGGGCCTTGTGGACTATGAGGTGCTGATACTCTTCGCATTTTCTTTCCTCTACACCATATACATCTCCCGTATTGCACAAGATTAAAATGGTGCCACTTACATATCATCCACATAACAACGGTGATGAGAATGTCCAGATTATTGCTGATAGTGGGGATGCCAGGTTGCGGAAAAGGAGAATTCATATCGATTGCTAAGGATTTTGGCTATGTCCCGATCGTCATGGGCGACATTGTTCGTGAAGAGACCCTAAGAAGGGGGAGGGACATAAAGGAATCGGGCATGATAGCACAACAACTGCGGATAGAGATGGGAAACTCCGCGGTAGCACAGCTTACCATACCCAAGATCGAAGAAGGAAAGAAGTACATTATAGATGGAATAAGGGGATACAGCGAGGTCCAGGAGTTCAAAAGCTATTTTGATACAATAGTTGTGGCCATACACAGCTCCCCCGTAGCACGATTCAGCAGATTGTGTGGGAGGGGCAGGGGGGACGACCCATTGGACCCTGAGGAATTCTTTGAGAGGGACCATAGGGAGCTGGGGTTCGGCATAGGCGATGCCATAGCTCTCTCGGATGTCATGATAATAAATGAGGATGGATTAGAAGATTTCAGGTCTGACATCGCCAAGGTGATCAGGAAGTTGGATTGATATGAACTTCAAGCGTATCGGGGACAATCTTTGGGAGGTCCCCAAGGAAGGCAACATGAAGGTTCCCGTAAGGATAGTTGCAAGCGAGGAGCTGTTGGAGATGATGAAGATGGACCTGACGATCCATCAGGCCATCAACGTCTCCATGCTGCCAGGCATCGAGGGCGCCAGTTTCGTGATGCCTGACGGCCATCAGGGATATGGCTTCCCAATAGGGGGCGTTGCCGCATTCAACATGGAATCCGGGATTATATCCCCCGGCGGGGTTGGATACGACATCAACTGCGGCGTTCGGTTGCTGAAGACGGACATGGACCATGCGGAACTATTGGGAAAGAAACACTCACTCCTAGTCTCGATGTTCAAGAACGTGCCCTCTGGGTTAGGGTCAAAGGGCAAGGTGAGGCTCAGGCAGGGCGATATGGACGAAGTCCTTGAGCATGGCGCCAAATGGGCAGTAGAGAACGATTACGGTTGGAAGGAGGACCTGAAGTACACTGAGGAAGGGGGCCGCATGCCCTCTGATCCAAGGCTTATAAGCGAACAGGCTAAAAAGAGGGGATCTTCCCAATTGGGAAGCCTGGGGTCGGGAAATCACTTCCTTGAGCTACAGTACGTCTCAGAGATATTCGATGAGAGGGCAGCAAAGGCGTTCGGCCTATACGAGGGCCAGGCGGTCGTGATGATCCATACTGGCTCGAGAGGGTGTGGGCACCAAGTATGCTCAGATTATCTAAGGACCATGGAAAAGGCCCTCAAAAAATATGAGCTCGTGCTTCCGGACAGGGAGCTCGCATGCGCGCCCATCGCATCCCAGGAAGGTAGGGAATACTTCAAGGCCATGAGCGGGGCAGCCAACTTCGCATGGGCGAACAGGCAGATGATAACCCATTGGACGAGGGAATCGTTCGAATCGGTGTATGGACACTCCGAGCTTGAGATGCTCTACGACGTTGCCCACAACATCGCCAAGGAGGAGCAACATAAGGGCAAGCGCTTCATGGTGCACAGGAAGGGGGCGACAAGGGCGTTGTGGAAAGATAGGCCGGAGATCACCCCAGACTACAAGAGCGTGGGACAGCCGGTCATAATCCCTGGCAGCATGGGGACCGCATCATATGTCCTCTGCGGACATGAGAACGCATCTGAATTCTTCGGTTCGACCGCTCACGGCGCTGGAAGGGTGCTCTCGAGGTCAAAGGCCATCAAACGATTCAGGGGGGAGGATGTCAGCGACGACCTTGGCAAGAGAGGTATAGATGTGGTGGCCGACCAGATGAGGACCGTTGCAGAGGAGGCCCCGGAAGCCTACAAGGACATTGATAAGGTAGCGGATGTTTCCCACGAAGTTGGGATAGCCACAAAGGTGGCCCGCCTTCTGCCCCTCGGCGTCGTGAAGGGTTGATGCCACAAATTGCATCACGTAAAGTTTTAATTGGCTCAAAACTATGTTTTATGGTGAAACCTTTGTTCGATTGGCATGAATACAGACCCTCGGAGCCTGGCTATATGAAGGTCCTTGGACCGTTGGAGACGGACATAATGGAGATACTGTGGAAGAGTGGGACGGAAACGGCAAGGAGCGTCTATGACATACTCAGGGAAGACAGACAGGACATAAGGAGGTCCACAATATCGATCATGATGAACAGGCTTTTCGAGAGGGGCCTAATAGAAAAGAAGATAGAGAAGGGAAGGGGCGGACTGAAGTACATTTACTCGGTCAAGGTCACCAGGGAGCAGTTCGAAAGCGAGATCGTGAATAAAGTTATGGATTCGCTTAAAGAAACGTTTGATAAAGAATTCAGGTCATACATAGATGATAACCTCTGAGATGGCAAAGGTGTGAAATGTGAACTTTGAAAAACCTTGGACAGAAAAATACAGGCCGGCAAAGCTTGATGATGTCGTTGGGAGACCTTTCATCGTTGAAAGGCTGAAGTCTTATGTGGAGAGAAAGAATATGCCGCACCTCCTTTTCGCCGGTCCTGCGGGGGTTGGAAAGACCACCTGCGCGCTGGCACTTGCAAGGGAGATGTTCGGGGATAGCTGGCATCAGAACTTCCAAGAGACGAACGCATCCGACGAGAGGGGGATAAACGTAGTAAGGGAGAGGATAAAGGACTTTGCCAGGACAATGTCCATCGGCGGCAACTTCAAGATCATATTTCTTGACGAGTCGGACGCCCTCACCCCAGATGCCCAGAACGCGCTCAGAAGGACGATGGAGATCTACACTTCCACCTGCCGATTCATACTGTCCTGCAACTACTCCTCGAAGATCATACCGCCGATACAATCCAGGTGCGCAATATTCAGATTCGGGCCGCTGCCGGACGGGGCCATCGAGGAAAAGCTCAACATGATAGCAGATAATGAGAAGATAGTTATCAAGGAGAGCGGAATGGAGGCCATAAAGTACATTGCCGATGGCGATATGAGGAAGGCGGAAAATACTATGCAGGCCGCAGCGTTCCTGGGAAAGGACATTGATGAGGACCTGGTATACCAGGTGTCCTCCAGGGCGAGGCCCGAAGAGATCGTGGATATGATAAATGCTGCCATAAGCGGTAATTTCCTTGCCTCGAGAAGGCTCTTGGACAGCCTACTGATAGAGAAGGGGCTTTCCGGAGAAGACATCATAACACAGGTGCACAGGCAGATACTGGAGCTCGAGCTTCCGGAGGAGAGGAAGGTCGACCTGATAGACAAGATCGGCGAACATGAGTTCAGATTGGTAGAGGGGTCCAACGAGAGGATACAGCTTGAGGCGTTGCTAGCCAGGTTGGCCAAGAAACAGTGATTTTATGTTCAATGAGGATCACCGTCCCAGGGAATTTTCTGAGATACACGGGCAGAAGAAACCCTTAAAGGACATCATAGCTTGGCTGAACACATGGCCAAGCTCTAATAAGGCCCTGCTCATACACGGCCCATCCGGGTGTGGAAAGACGATCTCGGCCTATGTCCTAAAGGAACAGATGAATCTTGACTTCATAGAGCTCAATACTTCCGACGTAAGGGATGCGGAGACCATAGAGAGGGTGGTCGGAAATGCCGCCAGGTCAAAGGCGCTCTTCTTCTCAAGAAAGCTGATACTCATCGATGAGGTCGACAACATCAAGGGGCGTTCCGACCAAGGCGGGATGAAGGCATTGGGCAAGGTCATCGACGAGACCCAGAATCCCATCGTGCTTATCGCCAATGACCCCTACAAGCTGCCTTCCTCAATAAGGAACAGGGTTGACACAATAAGGTTCAACACGCTCAGGTCTGCCAGCATAAAGAATCGACTTAAGGAGATCTCGGAAAAGGAGGGCATAACGGTCGCCGACGAGCAGCTTGAGGAGATCGCAGAAAGGTCCGGGGGCGACATGAGGGCGGCCATAAACGACTTCGAGTCGCTGGGAAACACGGTATTGAAGGCGGATGTTGGCATGCTATCCTCAAGGGACTCCGAGAGCTCAATATTCGAGGGGCTCACCTCGATATTCAAGCAAAGGAGCACCAAGTGCCGTGAGATATTCTTTGATGTGGACAAGCCCCCAGATGAGATAATATTCTGGATCGATGAGAACATGCCGAGAACGTACCATCCAGACGACATAGCCTGCGCCTACAACTATCTGTCCAGGGCTGATGTATTCCTTGGTAGAGTGAGAAGAAGGCAGTACTATAGATTCTGGGCCTATGCAATGGACCTCATGACCGGGGGCGTCTCAGTGTGCCACAAAAAGGACCTCACATTCTCAAAATACGAGCCTCCATCTTATTTCAGATACTTGGGGAAGACCAAGGCTTTGAGGGGAGTTACCAATAGCCTTTTGGCAAAGATAGGAGGCAAGACCCATTCGTCCATCTATGACGCAAGGGCCTATATTCCACTGCTTGGGCTGGCATGCAAGGATGTTAGCGGAGGGATCAATGTCCTCAAGTACTTCGACCTCGAGTACGAGGAGATGGAGGTCATATGCCCCAAAGTGGTGAAGGACATATTCAAGGCGGTCGAGGAGGCGGAAAAGAGGCCTAACGATGAAAGCGAGACCGAGGCTAAGCAGAAAAGAAGGCCCGCCCCCAAGCCTGCCCGGGGCGAGCAGACCTCGCTCTTCCAGTTCTAAAACAGATTTCCGATATTCTTGCCTAGGATAGGTATCAGCCGGGGCGAGGAGAGTAAAAGCTTGATGGCTGTGGAATGCCTCTCATAGTCGGCATCCCTCTCCAAGACCTCCTTCTTCTCTGATATTATGTCGAACGTCCTTTTAAGGTCCTTTTCAGACATGGCCTCATATACCCTTCTTGCCTTGAGGCCCAGGCCGATCTCCTTGCCATACTTCTTGTCCCATAGGGATTGGTACATGTCGGGTTCCTCGCGCTCTATCGCATCTGCCAGCATCCGTGCTGCCCTAAGGCCGTAGTAGAGTCCGCCCCCTGTTAGGGGCTTTGTCTGAGCGGCGGCATCGCCAATCAAAAAGGCATGGTCGTTCACAAGATCGGTCCTGCCGATGGGTATGGGTGCCTTCAATTGAGACAATGCAGCGCCGTCGATCCCGAATCGCCTCTTGAGGCCCCCTAAGGCTTCCCTGTTGCCTATGGTGCCTACCCTGCATATCCCATTGCCTTCTGGTATTATCCAGGAAAAGAACGGCCTCTTGACCTCGACAATCGCCATATGCTCATCGGGCGGGCTGAACTCCAGCCTTTCCTGATAGGCGGGATACAGTTTGATGTCCGATCGGAATGGCAGCATGCTCCTGACGATCGATGTCGGGCCGTCCGCCCCTATCAGATATTCTGCCTTATGCGTGCCGTTGCTCGTCTCCAGGTTGTAACCAGTGCCATCCTTGGAAACGCGTAGGACCCTTGTATCATATATGATATTGAGATTTCGGGAAAGAGATGTGTCAAAGGCGGCGCGGTCGAGCACGTACGCCACATTTTTCCTGTGCAATGCGAAATGTGAATCCTCGTAGTGGATGTGTGCGCCGTCTATGTGATTTAGAACTGCCTCATCCCCCATCATCCTAACGAGCTTCCTCCCGACAAGCCCTGCGCATTGTACTGGTTGGCCTACTGTGTGGTGCTCCTCAAGAACTGTCACATCATGACCTGACTCCTCCAGGAGGGCTGACGCATATAGGCCAGATGGGCCCGCACCCACAGTAACGATTTTCATGAAAAAGTCTTTTTGGCAATAGTATATAATTCTTCCCTAAATCTCCCCATACCTAAAACAGCTTACCAAATGGTCGTTCACCATGCCGACGGCCTGCATGAAGGAATAGCATATCGTAGGCCCGACGAACTTGAATCCTCTCCCCTTCAGGGCCTTGCTCATGGCCAGGGCCTCGTCGGTGTACTGCGGAAGCTCTCTCAATTTAGTAAAGGAATGCCTTATGGACTTCCCCCCAACAAAGCGCCATATGTATGAATCGAATGAGCCGAACTCATCAATGGTTGCGAGAACGCACCTAGCATTGTTGATGGCGGAAGTTATCTTCAAGCGATTTCGGATTATGCCCGGGTCCTTCAACAGCCTCTCAATGTCCTTCTCCCCATACGCTGCGACAACCCTAGGTTCAAAACCATCGAACGCACGCCTGAAGTTCTCCCTCTTCCTCAGGACCGTCAGCCAGCTAAGGCCGGCCTGTACGCCTTCGAGTATAAGGTATTCAAAGAGCAGCCTGTCTTCATGGACCGGCACACCCCATTCCTTGTCATGGTAGTCCAAGTATAGGGGATCTTCCACATTCCAACATCTTTGCTCCATATAAGTATCACCAATGGATATTAGTAGCCCAACGCATTAAAAAACTATCATATCACTAAGATGGAATAGTGGCATTTAACGAGTGTAGTAGGCAAACATTTATAAATAAAGTCGCATATGAGTAATAAAGGCGTATTGACATGCCACCCGAACATCATAGAGGCAGGGAAAGGGGATTCAGGGGGAGATGCCGGTCCAAAAGATGGGTCTCCCATATTCCGCCGAGAGGCTTCTTCAGCCCTTCCGACGAATTTCGGGAAGGTGTGGATTACCTTGAACTGAACATCAGCGAGCTTGAGGCTCTCAGATTGGTAGATTTTCTGGGTCTCACTCAGGATGAAGCGGCATCAAGGATGCACATTTCGCGAAAAACGCTCTGGACCGACCTTCAGGCCGCAAGGAAAAAGGTCGTTGGGGCCCTTATCAATGGGCGGGGCATAAGGATAGAAGGCGGCGAATACGTCTATGAAGAAGAGAGGTGAGCATATGCCATTAGGAGACGGAACAGGGCCGCTAGGGCTTGGGCCAAGGGGACAGGGCAGAGGCAACGGAAGAGGCGCATGCCGCAATCCCAACGGACCAGCGTACGAAGGCCTTGATGAAAGGACATATCTGGAAAGTGCCATAAAGAGATTAGAGGCACAGTTACAGATATACAGAAAAAGGCTCGACGAACTCAAGTGATCTCGACCTTTCCTTTTTTA
>JAFGGT010000072.1 GCA_016930445.1 Candidatus Methanofastidiosia archaeon
CCTGTGAGTATCTTGATAGTGGTGCTCTTGCCGGCACCATTGGGGCCCAAGAATCCAACGCAGTCGCCCCTTTCAATATCCAAGGATATCCCCTTCAATGCGAGTATCTTGAAGGAATACCTCTTTGTGAGGCTTTCTATCTTGATCATAGGTTCCATATGAATCATAGATTTTGTAGATGAACTTAATTATATATTTTTGGTATGTTGTCTTATTTCCAGACATTTTGCATAGAGCATTTTTAGTGGATTTATATAATTTAATTTCACTCAGCAACCTTATTAACATATATTGGCCTACAATTCATGATGCGAAATGAATTAATTGCCCCATGTGGCATGAACTGTAACATATGCAAATATCATTGTCGTGAAAAAATGAAATGTCCGGGATGCAGAGAGGAGAACGAAAAGAAATCAAAAAGCTGCCGAGATTGCATCATAATCAATTGTGAGGAGTTGAAGAATAATGATTCAGGTTTCTGTTATGATTGTTCTAAATTTCCTTGCAGAAGATTAAAGGCCCTGGATAAAAGATACCGCACCAAATACCATATGGGCATGTTGGAAAATCTTAAGACCCTCAAAGAGGAAGGCATGGATTCCTTTTTGGAGAAGGAAGAACAGAGATGGACATGTCAAGCGTGTGGTGGGGCAGTGACATGTCATGGCGGCATGTGTTTACAGTGTGGTCTTGAAAAATTTAAAAAATAATAAGGCTTCAAAAACAATAATTATAAAACATTTGGCTTATTAAATAAAAATAAAATGTTTTTTAGCCATAATATATCATAATATGGCTTAAATTGCCAATTCACTTTACTTCTCCTCTCTAGGATATTGGTTTTATAGTGAGCATTGATAAGCAATATTGGTGATTTAATTGAGAAGAACGAACATTCCATTCCCAATACTACTGAGAAAGGGCATAATGCATACTGAAGCTCCGATGAACGAGAAGGAGATAGTGCTAAACGCGGTATTCGGTAGTTAATATTTAATATAGATGCCGGCAGATGTTGATACATGGACATCAAGGATATGCTAATGTCTGACGAGACCCTGTTCCGCGATGAAGAGGTGTTCGATCCCAACTATCTCCCTGAAGAGCTACTGTTCAGGGACAAGGAGCTCCAGTCATTGGTGGCCTTGATAAAACCAGGGCTCAGAGGCGGGAAACCCCACAACACCCTGGTCATAGGGCCGCCCGGAACGGGAAAGACCACGACCATTCACTTCCTTTTCGATGAGGTCGAGAAGGCTTCCGACAAGATGGTCACTGTGCATGTCAACTGCAAGCTGTTGAACACAAAGTTCTCCGTGGTGTCCGAGATACACAAGAGGATATATGGTTTTAGGCCTCCCGACACCGGCGTCCCTTATACGAGCATATACGATAAGATAATGACGAATCTAGGTAGGAAGGGCCAGAGCCTTCTTGTGGCGCTCGATGATGTGGACTTCCTCTTTGAGGAAAAATACGCCAATGATATAATGTACGACATCCTCCGGGCATACGAGCATTTCCCAAATGTGAGGACGGGCATAGTAGCCATCCTCTCGAAGGAGGATTTCAGGGAAGTGCTTGCGACGAAGCTATACAGCATCTTCATGCCGCAGGAAGTGATATTTCCTCCATATTCCATGAGCGAGACCTATGAGATCCTCAGGATGAGGGCTCATGCGGGATTTTTCCCTGGTGTGATATCTGACGAGCTCGTTGAGCACATAGCGGAATATACGACCCGGCATGGCGACCTGAGGGTCGGCATATCCCTCTTATCATCGAGCGGCCTGATAGCCGAATCAAAGGCCAAACGCAAGATCGAGCTTGAGGACATAGAGGCGGCATATGAGAAAAAGGCAAGATTCGTGACACTCGAGGAGAAGTTGTCAGTGCTCTCGGAAGGCGAGCTCAAACTGCTTAAGGAGATAGCTCTTGATGGAGGTATACGCTCAGGAAAGCTCTATGACAAGGTCGGTAACTGCCTGAACAAGAAGACATTCTCCCAGGCCCTGAACAAGTTAGAGACGTACGGCCTCATCGACAGCAAGTTCATTACCGTGGGCAGAGGGAGGAGCAGGTCATTTTACACGAGGTCCCCAGAAGAGGACGTCCTTTTGGTGATCGACGATATCGCTAAACGCTGAAGAACTCGTTATCCTTCGGGTTGGGGGCGTTCTTCTCATTGAAGATCTTTTCGAGGTCGATATCGCTCTCGTTCATCTGCAGGGGCTTTGCCTCCATCTTCCACAGATACAGTTCCTTGGCCTTTACTATCAGCGTATCCAAACTTTCGAGCCCAGAAAGTTCTATATCGCCTATTTTAACGAAATTACCATTAATTGGCATGAGATAGCATTGATTGCAACATAGAAAAATCTTTTTATCGTGAACGGGGCTTTATGGGGTTCCTAAGAACGTATAATATAGTTGGCAACGTCAGTAATGTTGTCGAAACAGACATCTGCCGACTCGCACAGCTCGGAATGCTTTGCGTTCAGGGCTATCTTCCCGCCGACACCATCGAACATCGATATGTCGTACTTTGTGTCGCCGACACAGGCGATAAGGCCCAATGGAACGCCTTCCCTCTCCGCTATCAGGCGCACGACCTCATGCTTGTTCATAGGTTCTACCACGAGGGTCCCGCTCCCATTGAGATACCCATCTTCATCGGTATCCAGCCTGTTGGCGAACACCCCGTCCACGCCAAGCTCCCTCCCTATCTTCTCGGCGAGAACGTCTATCCCAGAAGAGACTATGTATACCTTGATGCCCTTGGACCTAAGGAGCTTGATGGCCTCCCTTGTCTCCTCGGTGGCGGAGTAGGGTGCGAAAGCCTCCTCGACATCCGAGAGCCTCGGCCTCTTGTGAAGCCAGAGGGCTATATCCTCCTCCATCCATTTGAGGTAGTCAATCTCCTGGGAGAAAAAGGCCTTGGTGTTCCTCTCGACATTCTCATCAGGCGCCCCGAAGAACCTGTGCAGGGTCCTCCAGGACGAGATGCTCTCTATCAAGGTGCCATCAAGGTCGAATATGGCTATCTTGAACATATCTATCATGCTGCTATATTATTGATAGGGACCGTCCAACGCGCTCGAACGCCCTCAAGGCCTCATCAAGGTCATCCCTCGTCAGGCCTGCGTTCATGATGGTCCTGATCCTGGCCTTGCCCTGTGCCACCATGGGGAACACTATGGGGAGCGCGAAGACCCCGTTCTCATAGAGCCCCTGGGAGAGGTCCTTGGCCGTCTTGGACTCGCCGCACATGACAGGCGTTATGGGCGTGACCGAGTCCCCTGTGTCGAATCCCATGGACTGCAGCTCCTTCTTGAAGTACCTGGTATTGTCCCACAGCCTCTGGTGGTGCTCCGGCTCGCTGTCAAGGACCTGCAGTGCAGCCAGCTGCGCAGCGGCCACGCCCGGAGGGTGGGATCCACTGAGGAGCCATGTCCTCGACTTGTTCAGTGCGTAGTTCACAAGGTCCCTGCTGCCGGCCACGAGGCCTCCGACCACGCC
>JAFGGT010000073.1 GCA_016930445.1 Candidatus Methanofastidiosia archaeon
CCTTTAGGGAGTCGAGATCTTCAGGATCCTTGGAGAGGCCGTTTATCATGACATACCTCACTGCATTGGGTAGGGAGACCGCCGTCGGCCTGGTGCCCACCAGATGCCTTGCGGAAGACTTGAGCTCAGCAATGAGCTCCTCCTTTGAAGTGGCCTTAGACTCCATTGTCATTGTCCGAAGGGCGCTAGCGGCCGCGACAGCTATCCTGCCTGCCCCCCTTATCTTCATCGACTCTATGTCATTGGCTATTCTCTTTAGTTCCTCATTCATTGTTAGACCTCAATATGGCATACATCTTGTCCTCTATGTCGTCCACGTCCATGAATAGAAGCCTGTTGCCCTTCTTGTGCGAGAAGTATTGGAATGCCAATCCGAATGAGAGGGACGACTTGAGATTCAAAGTCTTGACGAATCTGTAGATAAATCCCGAATAGAAAGCGTCCTCGTAGTCCGTCGCATCGAACGCTTTGTCCGTAGTCACGACCACCTCGTACTGGTCTTCAGGCCTTATAACGATGGCCCTCCTGCCCCGGTCGTTGATGATCACGTTCCTTGGCCCATATTGTAAGAACGTTTTTCCAGCCTCCAAAAGGTCCTCCTTCCCCGAGGCGTTTAGCGCATCGGCAGAGTTCAGGAACAGGAAGTTCAAGTTCTGGCTCAATGATTCCATCGGGTAGGTAGGGTCGAACTGGCATGATATGATGACATCCCCCGCCTTTTCAGGTATGGAGTGCAATATCTCAGCATTGCTTGGACAGATGTGTATCAACTTCGCGCTCCTGAGGTAGTTGTGTTCGATGCCATAGGGTATAAGGTGCTTGTTAGCCCCCTTGAAGAAGAACGTAGATGTCTCGCCGGGCAGGTTTATCGATATGCACTTTCCCGTCTTCGTCTCGCTCACTATCAGGTGCGAATAGTCTATCTTGGACTTCTCCAATATTGGAAGGACCCCAGAGGCGTCCATCCCAATCGAGCTCACCATGGAGGTCCTAAGGCCGAAGTGTGAACAGAGAACTGAGATGTCGATCGCGTTGCCACCTATCCTCTCATAGATGTTGACCATCTCGAAATCATCGCTTCTTGGTATCTTGACAGCATCTATATTGGTCTCGATGTTGATGTTACCTATGACAATGGCATCATACATAATATATCACATAAGTGGCTTTAACGATATTTAAGTAAAATTGAAAATATATAAAACTTTGTAAATAGGAAAGAGGAATCGAGATGAACGTGGCTTGGGCCGGCGCAAGCTCGAGGGCCACCATATCCTCCATTGATGCATTTATGGCAAAGAATGAATAATTTTTTATACACAGTGCATTTATCAACTCTTATGCTCCCCATCAAGGTCAGGGACCTCTCCTTCAGCTACCCGAACATCGAGAGGGAGATAATCAAGGACGTTTCTTTCAATATAGATAAAGGGGAGTTCGTCGGCGTTATAGGGCCCTCTGGATGCGGCAAGTCAACGCTCTGCTACACCCTGAACGGCATAATCCCGCACACCATCAAGGGAAAGGTTTCCGGCAGCGTTGAGATCTTCGGCAAAGAAGCCCTCAAGTCGGAGCCCCACCAGCTGGCGGAGCATATTGGCATTGTGCTTCAGAATCCAGAGACCCAGCTGTTTGCCATGACCGTGGAGGAGGAGCTTGCCTTCGGACCAGAGAATCTGGGCCTCGATGTCAAGGAGATAAGGGAAAGGATAGACTGGGCGCTCTCCGTCGTGAGCATGGAAAAGTACAGGTACAGATTCCCCTTCAACCTCTCTGGAGGGCAGAAGCAAAGGGTCGCAATAGCGGCATCCTTGACAATGCTGCCGAAGGTCCTCGTACTCGACGAACCCACTTCTCAGCTGGACCCCAAGGGAAAGAAGGACGTGTTCAGGGTAATAAAGGACCTTCACAATGACATGGACATGACCATTTTGCTTGTCGAGCATGAAACGGACATCCTTGCCGAGAACGTGGACAGATTGATGGTGATGCAAGAAGGAAGGATGACCATGGACGGGGACCCTTCAGATATCCTCTCGAGGGTAGAATCGCTGCAAAAGATCGGCATAAGGCCGCCTGAGGTTGCCGAGATAACCTACAGGTTGCATAATGCCGGCAGGGTGCCCAAGGTATGCACTACCCTTAAGGAGGCCATGGAGATGGTGATCTGAACATCGTCGAGCTCAAGGGGGTCTCTTATTCCTACGAGGATGTAAAGACGTTGGCCATAAGCGGCATCGACCTATCCATCAGGGAGGGCGAGTGCATCGCGATACTTGGAGAGAACGGCTCAGGCAAGACGACGCTAGTCAAGCACATCAACGGCCTCTTGAAACCTTCGAGCGGAAGCGTCCTACTCTCTGGCGAGGACATCAAGGGAAAGACCATAGCGGAGATAGCAAGAAAGGTCGGTTTCGTCTTCCAGAATCCTGATCACATGATTTTTGCGGACACCGTGGAGGAGGAGGTGTCATTCGGGCCAAGGAACTTTGCAATGGACCCGGAGAAGATAAAGGAGAAGGTCTCCCAGATCCTAGCTTTCACAAGGCTCGAGCAATACAGGGACACGCATCCGATGTCCCTTTCCGGAGGGGAGAAGCAGCGCCTTGCTCTGGCTTCCATAATCGTATCGGACCCTGAGGTGCTCATACTTGACGAACCTACCACGGGATTGGACTTCAAGAGCGTCAACTCGATGATAGCGCTGATAAGGGAGATCCGCGACAGGGGTAAGACTATCATACTCATCACCCATGACATGGGGCTCGTGTCCCATGTGGCAGAGAGGGTTGTCCTCATGAAGGACGGCGCGATCATCAAGGACGGAACGCTGAAGGAGGTCTTCAGCGATGAGGATGCCCTGGGGCTCACGTTCCTCGAACAGCCTTACGCCCTAAAGCTTTCCCTGGCATGGAACAGGGGGGCGAACATCACTCCCGATGAGCTTGTCAATGCCATACTGGAGGAAGAGAGATGATAAAGTATTCGATGTACATGGAGCATGACTCCTTCTTCCACGGGATAGACCCACGGGTGAAGATATTCATCTCGGCATTCATACTCCTCACAGGCATAATATTCTCTTCAGCGCTGCAGCTGACACTTGTGTTCCTGTCGGTTTTCATCCTCCTTAGGGTGGGCGCCAAGGTGCCCACAAGGAGCTTTATAAAGTACATCAAGCCCATAATCCCGATCGTGGTGATCCTGCTTTTGATGTGGCCTTTCTTCAAGACCAGCGGCAACGTGCTCATAGAGTACTGGAAGATCAAGATAACAGACGAGGGCATCCTGATAGGGGTGGCCATGGCAATGAGGATACTCACGATGATATCGGCCACGTTCGTCCTGCTCACTACCACGCAGCAAAAGGACATCATATCCGCGCTGACGAGGATGGGGCTACCATACGAGTACGGGCTGACCCTCGTGATAGCGCTTAGGTACATCCCAACGTTGGCAGGCATGGCGCAGACGATAATGGACGCGCAGAGGTCGAGAGGGCTCGAGATGGACAAGGGGAACTTCTTTGGCAGGATAAAGAAGTACGTTCCCATACTCGCACCCTTGATAGTGGGTGCCATCAGGATGGCGCAGGAGCTGGCAATAGCAATAGACTCTCGAGCATTCGGCCATGGCAAGAGGACATATATAAACACCATCAGCATGAAGGGGCGCGACTGGGCGATACTCACAATATCCATCGCCATTTTCGGCATGTTGATATATGTCAGGGTTTTTGGAATTCCAGTTGAATTGGGTTTCTATTGACCCAAATAATGGCAATAATAACATATTTAGTTACCGAAAGATTTAAATTTACAAAATGTTAAGGAAATATCAATCGCATTCATTATTCATTTCTAAATTCATGGTGAGTCAATGCCAGAGGACAATGTAAAGAGATCAATAACCCTTAAGGTCGCGGGTGCAGTTCAACAGGATGTTGGCCGCGGGATAGTCAGGATAGACAAGAAGTTCCAAGACGAGCTGGGAATCGCCCAGGGAAACGTCGTGGAGATACAGGGAGAGAAGAGCACCGCAGCCATCGTGGTGGATGCGTTTCCAAACGACAAGGGGCTCGACATCATAAGAATGGACGGGCTGATAAGGAAGAACGCAAAGACTGGCATGGGTGAACTGATCAAGGTATCCAAGGCCGACGTGAAGGAGGCGAAGAGGATAATACTGGCCCCGACGCAGACCGGGGTCCACTTCAGCATCCCCGGTAGCAGGGTACGCCAGAACATACTCGGCAGACCGCTTTTCAAGGGGGATGTCATCAGCATCGTGAGGAAATCCAAGGACACACCCTACAAGGAATCCATATTCGAGGACTTCTTCGAGGGCCTCTTCGAGAACGCCACCTTTGCTCTCGGCGAGATAAGATTCATTGTAGTTTCCACTCAACCCCAGGGGATAGTGCAGGTCTCGAGCGTCACCGAGATAGAGGTCATACCCGAGGCAAAGGAGCTCAAGGACGTCACGCTGCCGTCCGTCACATATGATGACATCGGCGGCCTCAGTGAGGAGATAAACAAGGTGAGGGAGATGATCGAGCTCCCCTTGAAGCATCCCGAGCTTTTCGACAGATTGGGCATAAAGGCCCCAAAGGGCGTGCTCCTGAGAGGACCGCCTGGAACGGGGAAGACGCTCATAGCAAAGGCCGTGGCATCCGAGACGAACACCCACTTCATAAACATCAACGGCCCCGAGATCATGTCAAAGTACTATGGTCAGTCCGAGGAGAATCTGAGAAAGGTGTTCGACGAGGCAGAAAAGAACGCACCGGCCATCATCTTCATAGACGAGATAGACGCGATAGCCCCAAAGCGGGGCGAGGTGACCGGAGAGGTCGAGCGGAGGGTCGTAGCACAGCTTTTGGCATTGATGGATGGCCTGAAGAGCAGGGGCAAGGTCATAGTCATCGCTGCAACGAACAGGCCTGACGCGCTTGACGACGCGCTGAGAAGGCCAGGCAGATTCGACAGGGAGCTCGAGATAGGCGTACCGAGCGCGGATGGCAGGAAGGAGATACTCCAGATCCATACCAGAGGAATGCCGCTCTCCAAGGACATAGACCTCAACACAATTGCCAAGATCACATATGGATTCGTCGGGGCTGACCTGGAGGCGCTCTGCCGCGAGGCGGCAATGAACACCCTCAGGAAGATGCTTCCCAATCTCAATCTAGATGAGAGGATACCTGCCGACATGCTCGAGAAGATACAGGTGACCAAAGAGGACTTCGATGTGGCCATGAAAACGATAGAACCCTCGGCGATGAGGGAGGTGCTCATTAGGACCCCCAACGTCTCATGGACGGACATCGGCGGATTGGAAGATGTCAAGAAGCAACTGATAGAGGCTGTCGAGTGGCCCCTCAAGACGCCGGAGAAGTTCATCAAGATGGGCATAAGGATGCCGAAGGGCATATTCCTATACGGGCCTCCGGGATGCGGAAAGACCATGCTCGCGAAGGCCGTAGCAAAGGAGTCCAACGCCAACTTCATATCTGTCAAGGGGCCGGAGCTGCTATCGAAGTGGGTAGGCGAGTCTGAGAAGGCAGTGAGGAAGATCTTCAAGAAGGCAAGACAGGTATCGCCTAGCATAATATTTTTCGATGAGATAGACGCGATAACGAGCAGGCGCGGCGCGGAGATAGGCACGAAGGTCGAGGAGAGGATAGTGGACCAGCTATTGACCGAGCTCGACGGCCTGGAGGAGCTGGGCAATGTGATAGTGATAGGGGCGACCAACAGGCCGGACATAGTCGACACCGCAATGCTGAGGCCTGGCAGATTCGACCTAATGATAAACGTTGGCGCGCCAGACGAGGCCGCAAGGCTGAGCATACTCAGGTCCCACACCAAGAAGATGCCGCTCGACAAGGGCATAGACCTTAAGAGGATGGCCCAGGATACGGACTTCTACTCGGGCGCGGACCTTGAAGGGCTCTGCAGGGAGGCTGGAATGATAGCCTTGAGGGAGGACGAGAACGCGGAAATCGTGAAAAGAGTGCACTTCACGAAGGCGCTGCAAAAGATCAAGCCCTCGCTCAACAAGGACCTACTGCGTCTCTACGAGAGGAACTTCGGGCTGGAGGAGACGCCTATAATATATCATTAGAGCTAAATCTCTCTAATTTATTCCAGAAAGGGTTAAAATACGAAAAAAATTTAAATAAAAGGATAATAAGGATTAATTAATAGATGGAGGCCTTATATGGGAAAGATAATAGCATCACGTTTAAGGGACAGGATGATTGTAACGGAACAGGGCCATGAGATAGGGATTCTCTATGACCTTGTGGCAGACGAGAGCACCGGAAAGCTGACAGCCTTGATCGCTGAACCTGCGAACGACACCATCAGGAACATCCTCGTCACCGACAAGGACGGCATGTGCCTGATTCCTTTCAATGCCGTTCACGCGATAAAGGATTTCATAGTTATTGACGCAAAGAGATTGCCCAGAAAGACTCAGAAGGTAGGGATGTTCGCAAAGAACGAATGATTCTTTCGTCCAGAAGGTCTAATAGATGAAAACTGCCATTCTTATGGGCACGCTAACAGCATTGCTAATGCTTGCTGCTGGCCTGCTCGGTCTCTACATCGGCGGGGATCCCGTACCATATCTCACAATAGCATTCGCCCTGGCGCTTACCATCAATCTCGTTGCATACTACAAGAGCGACAAGATCGTCCTCTCGATGTACCGGGCCAAGGAAGTGGAGGAGGGAGATTACCCCCAGCTCTACCAGATGGTCAGGGAGCTGTCGGGGATATCCGGGATGCCAATGCCGAGGATAGCCATAATCCCTTCGCAGAACCCGAACGCATTCGCCACTGGAAGGAACGAGAACAATGCCGTCGTGGCCGTGACAGAGGGCGCCTTGAGCCTATTGGACAGCGGCGAGCTTAGGGCCGTTCTTGCCCATGAGCTGGGGCACGTGCTCAACAGGGACATGTTCATCAGCACCATGGCAGCGGTGATAGCAAGCATCATAGGTTACCTCGGGCAGATGGGTTGGTGGATGTCCTGGGGCAGGAGAAGGAACGATAACAATGCCGCCAACATGATAGGCTTCATTCTGCTGCTTGTCTTCATACCCCTTGCGTCGATGATGATAAGGATGGCGATATCAAGGGACAGGGAGTTCGGTGCGGACAGGAAGGGCGCCGAGATATCTGGGCAGCCTGACATGCTGGCCAACGCCCTGATAAAGCTGGAGAACGCATCGGTCAGGTCGCCGATGAGGAACGGCAATCAGGCAACGAGCAGCCTCTTTATCGTGAATCCTTTCAGGTCCCAATCCCTCATGAGCCTTCTCTCCACGCACCCGCCCACGATAAGAAGGGTCGAGAAGCTGAACGAGATTGCGGTCGGTATGGGCAGGCCCACGGTCTACTTGCCCCAATACAGGTAAGCTCCGAACTGCACTACCCTCTCTTACATTTCTTCAGGGCCAGAGCGGCCGCAACGGAGAGCGGGTCCGTAGTGGGCGATATCGGAGGGGTATATGCGGTCTCGAGGTTGTATAGCTCATCAAGGCCCCCTTTGCACTGTATCAGTGTGGAGAGCGTGTCGATCCTCGCAAGGACGCCTTCCTTCCCAATTATCTGGCCCCCAAGTATCCTCTTCTCGCCAGTGAACACCAGCTTTATCGTGATGTCGCTTCCGCCAGGGTAATACTCGGGCAGGGTGCTCCCCCTGTACTTCACGGACATGGGCTCGAACCCGAACTCCTTGGCCATCCTGCTCGTGATCCCCACAGAGGCTATAGCCAGCCCCCCCAGGTGCGTTATTGATGTGTCTAGTGTCGGCGACATGCATATCCTCTCCCCTGCTAGATTGGCGGACACTACGCGTGCCTCCCTTACTGCGGTGGAGCCCAGCTGGCTGAGGGC
>JAFGGT010000001.1 GCA_016930445.1 Candidatus Methanofastidiosia archaeon
ATATAAATTCCTGATTCAAGTTCATGATCTTCATGCTGCTCGAAAAGAATATTGTTCAATCTCTTTAAAAGGTTTTCTCTAAAGAATGGAGTGAAATAGGCACATTCAGCTTATTCACCTGTATTTTTGTAGGAAGTAGTCAATGAATGCGTAATTGGTTTCCCTTCCATTTTCCATTAATCTTCCCGTTCTCTTTTGCTTTGCAATCATGTGCAGGCCTGCCAGATGCCCGTCAGCCTCCTCATCCCCGAAGTATGAATGGATTACGCTTTCGCCATCATAGACCTCTTCGAACTCCCCTTCCCCAATCTCGTTCCCCTTGCCATATCCTCCGTCGTCATTCGAGAGCAGGTTGAAGAACATCATGCCCCCCGGCCTAAGCACCCTGGCCATTTCCCCTATGCTGCAATATACCTCCTCCTTTTTCATGTGGAATATGGTATTGTATGAATAGGCGAAGCTGAAATGCCCATCCGGGAACTCCACCTTTCTCATGTCTCCCTTCTCGACGTTGAGCATTATCTCGTGCCTTTCCTCAAATTCTCTTGCCATGGCGATCTTCTCCTCCGAGATGTCTATGCCATAGGTCCTGTATCCATGCATGTGGAACAAGGCGAGCGGCGGCACCTTTGCGCCAGCACCACAGTCCAGCACGCACTTTTCCATGTCCGAGCCGTTGCAAAAGTAAAGGAAGGCAAGGACAGGGGTCCTCCTGTACAGGTCGATGATGTCCGAGAGGAATTCTTGGGTTATCTCTCTCATGTAGCCCCATATGTCTTAAGGCATTATAGACTTTATCCATCAGGTGCCCCGATAATGCCATTCGAGTTGAAGAAAGGACGATATTTGGTATAGATTTGGGTATAATAATGGAAAAAATGCATATATTGGCATAGCCATAGTGTTCGATGTGCATAGCACCATCCCCCTCAAAAGAATCTTTAAAAAAGTCGGCCTTTGGGACATCTTGTCCATTGGCCTAATATTTTTCATAACGCTCCTAATCATTATCAGATGGGATAGCTTCCCATTTTTCGTTGACATCTACTATCATCTCTCGATAATGGAGATGTTCGACCAGGCTGGAGGGATAGTCGTGCACGACTTTCTCCAATATGCTCCATTGGGAAGGGCGCATCTCTATCCTCCCTTCCTTCACATACTGATGCTGGGCGCATATAAGGCAGGATTCTCCGTAGATGCCATCGGCAGGCTGGTGAGCTCGGCAATGTTCCCCCTCACGATGGTGGCATCATGGGCACTGATGAGAAAGATCTTCGGCTCTGCCGAGTCTTTTGTCACGTTGGTGCTGCTTCTAAGCAGCTGGCAGTTCTTTTACACAACTGCCGTAGTGAGCGCATCGGCACTGGCGACCGTCTTGGCATTGGCCGTATATTATTTAATATATACTAGGAGGACTCTTGCAGCGATTGTGGCAATGACATTTTGCCTCTACTCTCACATGAGCTATCCCCATCTGATCTCTCTCTCGCTGGTACTATGGGCCGTCTTCGACCCTGCGTTCAGGCGGCATATATCACGAGTCCTAGCCATCTCATACGCCCTGTTCAGCCCATGGCTTATCGTCATGGTCATGAACATCGATTCATTGGTCAGTACGAGTGCGCCTGGAGGAAATCTCAGTTTCAATATCATTCTTGTCACTTGCGCCCTCTCTGGCATCGTCATTGCACTTTGCCGGTACAGGAGAGGAGATTACGGGCCCATATTGCCATTGGTCATGCTCGTTTCAATGTTGCCTGTGCTGCTCTACTACCCTTCGCGCTTCTTCGTTCATTCTGTGGTGCCCCTTGCCATGCTCGGGGGGATCGGCGTTGTGTCCCTTTCAAGGCACCGGCCTGCCAGGCTAGGCCGGCATGGCGTTGCCGTTGGCGCATTGGCCATCTGCCTTATATACTCGTTGATATTGGCCCAAGGTTTCTCATACGACATGTCATTGGCAGCGGGCAAGCCTTTGGTGAACGCACCCAATCAAGGCGAGGCCCCCAGACCCTATGATGAACAAGGTCGCCTTCCACCACAGCCCCAAGATGGCGTCGTTTACTATCCTGGCGTAGCGCCAAGGCCCGATTATCTGGACGAACCCCGAAGCGGCTCCCTGATGGGAGGCCTCTTGGAAAGGCCTACAACGCTCTATGTGCTCATTAGCGGCGTAACGCTTGGAGACCCTGTGCATGAGTCTCCCGAATACGCCCATATCATTGAAGACATCCTTGAGACTACAGAGCAGGACGATGTCATCGTTACCGGGCAGGGGATAAATGGTTGCATCATCACAAGCTACACAGGCAGGGCCACCACTTCAGGGATGTTCCATGAGGTCGGCACAGATGACGAGCTGGCGCTGAGGCAGGCCATAATGGGGGAATGGCAGTCCGCCATAGGCACTGAAGGCGTAAATATGTCATTTACAGTAATCGATGGGGCATATGAAGATGATCACATCCCAACCGCATTTCCATACCCTCTGGCCTTCATCTTGGTAATTTTAGGGACCGTGCTGATAACATATGACATCAGGAGGGGTAAAGGAGGTGGCCCGTAAAATCAAAAAGCATTTAATGGGGGACTTTGATTGAATCTATGCGCACCCGCAAGCAGGTATTGTGGTGGCTTTTCTCAGGCATGAAGGGTGGATACAATAGGGCGCTCATCGTCCTTTCGCTTATGAAGGAACCCCAGAACGCGCACCAGCTTTCACAAAGCATCGGCATAGATTACAAGACCGTGCGACATCATCTGATGGTGCTTGAGAAGAACAACATGGTCGAGTGCATAGGGTCCGGGTATGGGAATTGTTATTTTTTCAAGGACATCGACGAAGATGAAAGGGGGACGCTTTCATATATACTGAACAAGATGGGTCTGGAGGGATTAAGATGAAAAAAAGGATAATGATGATAATGTTTTTGGTATCTTTTATTGCATGCATGGGCACGGTCGCTGCCTTCTCATTTGCAGACCCCCCCTTGCCACCGGTGAGAAATCCCTTATTTCAGGACTTCACCCTGATCTTCAACATAGTCAACACCACATTGTGCATAGTGCTGATATTCCTCTACTTCCAGATATGGAGAAGGACCAGGTCCGAATTCACCATAGGATTGATAATACTCTCATTCGCCCTCCTGATGCATACTCTGGCCTCAAATCCACTGGTATCAAAGATATTCGGTTATCCCCACTTCAATCTGGGGCCGTTTAGCCCGTTGCCGGTCTTCTTCACCACAGTGGCCCTATGCGTGCTGCTATATCTCGCATCCAAATAATTAATATCCTCTTTTTTTGTTTTTCATGCAAATGATGTAAATACTTACCTTTGTTCCCTATTCCAGTTCCTTTCCTCAAGTTCGCTTTCTTTTTAAATGACCTGTGACACACAACTCTTCAGAACAGCAT
>JAFGGT010000074.1 GCA_016930445.1 Candidatus Methanofastidiosia archaeon
AGCTCATCGCGGAGTATGCGGCTGATAACGCTTCCATCGCTCTTGCCCTTGAGCTCTGCCATCGCCTTTCCCATAAGTGGCTTGAACGAATCCATGCCCCGCTCTCCCAAGACATCTATATTGTCATTGATGATGCCTATTATGACCTTCCTGACCTCCTCATCTGAAGCATGGGCTATACCAAGCTCCTTCAATGCATTCGATACATCAGGGCCATTGGACGCCATGTACCTCAAGACATCCTCATAGCTCTCCAAGGGTATCCTATCATGTTCCCCCATGAACGACCCCACTATGGGGCCGTTATCGATAGAGATGCTTATCCCCTGCCTTGAGAGCATGGTGATGGTATCAAAGAGCCTCAGGAACTTTCCAGTTGGCATGTGGAACTTTGTCTGGGACATTATGAAAATGTCCTCTATGTCCAGGTCAATGATCTTGAGGGCGTTGTCCTCGGACAGGGAGTAGTCCTTCTTGAGCCTCTCCAGCCTCTCCTCGGGAAGCTCAGGAAGATTGTTCATGACATCCTCGATTAGCTCCCTGCTTACCATGAAGGGATAGACATCGGTCTCGGGGTACATCCTGCTCCTGCCTGGTAGCGGCCTCATGTACTGGGTATTTCCATCCGCCAGCGGCCTTCTCGTTTCCTTCGGAACGCCTTCAAGAGCCATGTTTGCCCTCCGTACGACCTCGCTCAAGGCCTTGTAGGCAGTTTCCTTATCCGCAGCGACCAAGACGAAGGCGTCATCATCGCGGGAATCGATCGCCTCTGCCACCTTGGAGACCTCATCCTCGCATATCCCATATGCGGGCAGTTCATCGCTATGGAATATGCCCCTTACGTGCTTCCTTGCATAATCTGCCAGCTCCGTCCCGAATCTCCTGCCCTTCTGCACCTCTTTTTTAAGCAATCCTGCAAATCCTGGCAATTTGACGCCAAAGACGCTTCCACTGATTATCTTGCAATCCGTGCCACTGAAGATTTCTGAGAAGTCGATAATGTCCAAGGGCACCTCTAGAGCACCCCTCTTGCCCAATTCCTCCTTGATCTTCACCAAGGCCAATTGCCTGTGCGCCTCGTTGCGCACGTAATCTTCGATCAGGTTAAGCTCCTGGACGCCCTTGACCTCCACGCGAGCGCCATTCTCGATAGAAATGTTCACGTCCTGCCTTATCGTGCCAATGCCCCTCTTTAGCCTGCCAGTGGACTTCATCGCCTGCCCTAGGAACAGTGCTACGTCCCTTGCCTGCTCCGGATGGTGCATGGATGGGTCGGTAGCTATCTCGACCAGGGGCGTCCCAAGCCGATCTATGTTCCAAATCCTGGATTTTCCCACCTTCTCTATGAGCCTTGCAGCATCCTCCTCCAGACATATGGTGGGGATCAGAACGTCCCCATGCCTTGATGAAGCCTTTCCGTTCAGCGCGACAAGAGCTGTGCGCTGGAAGCCACTGACATTTGACCCATCGATCACTATCTTCCGCATGAACTGTATCTGGTCGACGATATCTGCCTTCAGTAGGGCTGATATCTGCAAAAGGATGTGTATGGCATCCGGATTTGGGTCATGTGGCGGCTCCTCATCGGAGTAAACCAGGCAAGAATCAGACAGCGAAGTATTGTAGATGTTCATCATACCCTTGGTGAACTCCTCCCTCGCGGCAGGGTCTATCTCGCCAAGCTCGCTCATTGTGGGCCTCAGCCTCCTCTTGAAAAGATAATCATGATTTTCGTTCAGACTGGACGGACAGCTGCAAAAAAGCTTCCTCGTGTCCAATTGGGCATGTATCTCGAGTCCGACCTTTAGCCCCAGCTCTTCATAGTCCATTCGGTTCACCTGCAATAGTTGTAGGAATCTATTGTCGATACTTCGGACAGTTCCCCGGCGATGTTTGTAGTCATGAACTTCTTTACGGCCGTAAGGTCCTCATGATGGCCTAGCGCGAAGCAGAGCTTGCACCATGCAGTCTCAGAGGTCATGTCCCCCAGAGGGACGACGCCTTCCTCCTTGAGCATCCTTCCGCCCCTGTACACGTTCATGTTCACCCTTCCATGGATGCACTGGCTAGTCATGCCGAAGAAGATTCCCTCCTCTATTCCCCTCTTTATCTCGTCGTGCAGGCTTGAAGGTGCGTGGCCAAGTCCCGTTCCCTCGAGTATTACGCCCTTGTAACCCTTATCTATCAGGCAGCTGAGGACGTCCCTGCATTCGGGGTGCGTCTTTATCATGGCGACCTTCTCCTCGACATCCAGGTCCAGCGCCGGCCCTCCCCCACATTCCTTGCGGTAATTTGAGAGGAAGTCTATCTGCCCCTTTCCGTAGACCCTTGCAATGGGCATGCTGTTTATGCTTGCGAAAGCATCCCTCCGCGAGGTATGGAATTTTCGGACCTTTGTCCCCCTGTGCACATGGCAATACTCGTCGTTCATGTTCGCATGCATGCAAAGCACCACCTCCTTACAATCGGTGGATGAGAAGTTTACAGCTGATATGAGGTTGAAGGCGGCATCGGATGATGGCCTGTCAGAGGATCGCTGGGCACCCACAAATATTATGGGCACAGGAATGTCCCTAAGCATGAAGGACATCATCGCAGTGGTGTAGTGAAGCGTGTCGGTGCCGTGAGTGACGACGATGCCGTCCAGACCGTCCTCTACGTGCTTGAAGATGGTCCTTGCGACATTCTTCCAATCGTCGAATCTTATGTCCTCGCTTACTATAGAGAGGATCTCCTTGCCGCTTATGTTGGCGAGCTCCGATAGCTCTGGCACGAGCATCAAAAGCTCCTCAGGGGAAAATGCCGGGTATACAGCGCCGGTCATATAATCTATCTTGGACGCTACCGTCCCTCCTGTGCCTAGAATCGCCACGTTTGGGAGCTCTTCCTTGTGCTCAACATATATCTTGGGCATGGTGGCAGAGAAAGGCCTGCCTGCCTCCAAGAGCTCAAGTTCGACATCCTCCTTCCTGAAACCTATGTTGTAACCGTTATCCAGCTTTATGGACACGATATTACCACTGGAGTCGGAAGGCATCAGGAGCCCTTCGTAAATGTTCTCCCCCCTGACGATCCTTATCCTGTCACCAATGTCCACGATCTCACCTAAAACAAAAACAATGTGCTATGACGATTCCTATATGGCTTATGCATCTTTATAAATTATGTGTCTATCTGGGCGCCATGTATGTAGACCTTATTACAAAGAGCTCCTCGAAGAAAAGCTTCTCTTTGGCAATGACCTTGGAAGAGAATCCCAATGAACATAGTCTTTCCATGGTCCTTTCTGGGTCGCAAAATGAGGATTGCAGAAGAAATATCGATCCACCCTCCTTGATATTTCCCCGAAGACCGTCAAGGAACCTGTCGGTCACTTCCCTCCCGTCCTCGCCACCATCCCAGCATTTGTCGTAGATGTCCGTGTCCATCCTCTCGGAAGGCAGGTAGGGGGGGTTGAAGATGATAACATCAAAAGGCCCATCTACGTTCTCGAACATGTCGCCAATGTGGAATCGGGCATTCTTGACGCCGTTTTTCTTGGCATTGAGGCTCGAGAGGCTGACGGCGGCTGCGTTTATGTCGACACCCTCGACGATGCCGCCCATCATGGCGGCGGCAATGGACACATAACCTGTGCCGCATCCGATCTCTAGCACCTTGTCGCCAGGCCTCACATCGATGTTTTTGGCCAACAGAAGCGTGTCCTCAAGCGGGGGATATACATTGTCCCATTCCTCGTAGACGATATCCCTTTCCATGATGAGACCACGTTAAAAATGAAAGAATGTTTTTGGAACTAGGCCTTATATCTCTATGACAATGGCCGTCGTCGTGTCTATGACACCATCGATCTTATGGATCTCCTGGATCACGGTCTTAGTGAGCTCCCCCAGATCCTTGGCGTCCAATCGTATGATCGCATCATACGGGCCTGTAACGGCGTCCACCATAGCGACGCACTTGTGCTTTTTCAGTTCCTCTATGACATCATGGACCTTGCCAATGGCAATAGTGACTAAAACATATGCTTCTACCATTTTTGCACCAACATAATATGATATCAAAATTATTTAAATCTTTCTTGAGAATCAGATAACAAAATAATCAAGGATGTCCACTATCAAGAGTAATATGACAACTATTACGGCCGCTATCTGGATCCTGTCGCTCTTGAAGTTGTCCTCGAGCCTCAATCTGGGCCCGATATAGGGAAAGTGGAAGTGCTTCCTGCCGTAGATGGGGTAAAGGACCGGCACACCCGAGGACGTCAGGGAATCGGCGAATATATGAGACACTATTCCCAGGGAGGCGAAGAGCGCGCCCTCAAGTCCTATGAAGTTGTATGCATACCCCCCATTGCCCCCAATGAGCATCGATGGGATATAGAGGATCGCAAACACCATCAAGGCAAAGACAAGGGAGTGTGTGAAGGACCTTCCCCTCAGCTTCAGTACTCTCCTGTCGATGTTCGGCACCATGGAGAATATCCCGATCCAAAGCAGCGCATCGAGCGTCCTTAGCTTCATATCGGTCCCCAGTACAAGGAATCCGAAGATCGAGAATATTATCGCGATTGCTATATGCGTCTTGGCTTCCATTATATCACCTTACCCTCTTGGTCATCACGTAGGCGTCCTCCTTGTCGTCATAGTACTCATCTAGGAGCTCCACGATGTCGAATCCCAGCCTTTTGTAAAATGTTATGGCGCGGTCATTGCTCTTCCTTACCTCAAGCCTTACGCTTGAGACATACTGCTTGTCCTTGAATATGCCCATGACCTCTTCCATCAGCGCCCTGCCAACTCCAAGGCCCCTATACTCCTCTCTAACGGCCAGCGATATTATATGTCCCTCGTCATTGTACGTTATGCCTATTACGTAACCCAGGATCGTATCTGTCTCGGCCACCAGGAAAGTCTCTATGTAGTTTGCATATAGAAAATTTATCATGTTCGGGGGGTATGGGAACTTGAAGCACTCATACTCTATTTTCAATACCTCGTAGATGTCCTCTGCCCTGATATTCCTTACTTGCATGTGATGACCATTCTATTTTTGGAAATATATTTTATACTGTCCAAGTAAAAAACTATTGCATGGTAAAAAGGGATAGGAAGAGCATAGTATTTAGGAATTGCCTCAAAAAGGTCATTGGGGACCTCAAGGGGTTCCAGCCGAGGAGGATCGACATATCATTCAAACGAATGGCAGACGAGTCGATCATACGGGCCTCGCACGAGAGGTGCCTAAGGGCCATCAAGGCCTATATCCCTATCAGGATTGCTCATTCAGGAGGATATCTTACGGCCTCCTTTTTCATCGACAACGACATAATGGGCAGGTTGGACTCGGTGAAGGACCTTGAATGCCTTACAGGCATTCCAAAGGACATGATATACTCATTAAGGCTTTCTTTCGTTGATGGTAGCATTGAGAACGACCTATGGTCCATCAGGTCAAAACCGCTCGAGGCAATAGACGCCTCCATAAATCTAATGTACTCGCCCGACGCCTTGAAGGAGCTTGTGGACCACCCTCTAACCCTGCCCCTGAGCGCGCTTTGTGTCTCGCTTGAGGAAAGGATGAGATACGCCTACAGGACCTTGCTCTCGTTCCTTACCGTAAGCGGGCAAGGACGCATCGATGGAATGGGCCTCGCCATGCTTCACTCCTCCCTAGAGGCCGGATTCATGTTGGGGCTTCCCATGGCCCCCAAGAGCGTTAGCTCATGGATCGAGAGATTCGGGCTTGATGCGGGTTTCAACAAATTGGTGGAGGACTCTTATGACTTCATCATGTTCGAGAACTATCTGACCAGCATGTTCCCAGAGCTTCCATTGGCCGAGAGGGACCTCCTCCAGGCAAACTACAAGGGATACATGAACGACCTGAAGGAGAACAGGTTCGATAAGACCATTCCCAAAAGGGTCTTGGACGCTCTTGGCATAGGAAGGGACGATGTCCGGGAGAGGAAGAGGAGGATCGACCACCTATACAGGTAGTCACTCGGCCTTTTCCTTGTTCAGAAGATGATAAATGGTCCTTCTAGGGATGTCAAGCTCCTGCGATATCCTCGTTATGGACAGGCCGACGCTGATCAGCTTCTTTATCTCTGTAACGTCGTTACTGTCATATACTTTGGGCCTTCCTGCCCCGCCGCCCATCGGCCTCAGTCTGACGTTCACCTTCTCAAGGGCGTTCTTGACCCTTGAGGAAGTAAGCTCGAAAAGGGAAGGGGGACAGTATATCACTGATAGGTTTGGGCCGTTCTCAAGAAGTTCTATTACTATGTCGATGCATGGCCTGAGGCTTATGTAGACCTCGTGGTCATCGAACCCCTCCCTTATCTGTTTTATGAGCAGGTCCTTCTTCAATGCCTTGTATATCTTCATTTTTCTGCCTTTAAATAGTCAAGGAACTTCTTTGTTCTGTCCGTTATGAGCGGCTTGCCCTCGAGCAAT
>JAFGGT010000075.1 GCA_016930445.1 Candidatus Methanofastidiosia archaeon
CCACGGCCCACCTCAAGCCCGGCGTCCCTTGCTATGCCGGTCTCCGCCCTGACCCCACTTGCCAGTATGCAAAGGTCGGCGGCATGCTCTCCTTCATCGGTGGCGACACTGACGAGGTCCTGAGACTCGCTGATCCCCGTCACCTTGGTGCCTAAGAACATCTTTATGCCATTCTCCTCAAAGTGTCCTGTAACCATCCTTGCCATGTCGTCGTCGACCATGACGTGCATTATCGTAGGAAGGAGCTCGATCATCGTCACCTCTACGCCCCTCCTGTTCAGGGCGTCGGCCACTTCCATCCCTACCAGGCCCGCCCCTATGACCAAAGCCCTTCTTGCGCCGGCTGCGGCATCATGGAGCGCCTTTGCCTCCGGCATGAACTTGTAAAGAAAGGTCCTCTTGCCAAAGCTTATTTTGTCCAGGCCGCTTATGGGCGGGACGAATGCATAGCTCCCGGTCGTGATGACGAGCTTGTCATATTCGAACTCTCTCCCTTCGCAGATGACCTTCTTCGAATCCCGGTCTATTGCCAGGGCCTTGGTGTTCAGAAGGAGGTCCATCTTCCCGAATTCCTTGTAAAATCCCTCATCGAAAAGTATTATGTCCCTATAGTCATCGATCTCCCCGCCCAGCACGAAAGGCAGGGCGCAACACGAATACTGGGGATATGCCCCAGATTCCAGGATGGTTATCTCTGCGTCGCGAAGGCGTTTCCTTGTCTCCAGGGCTGCAGTAGCACCTGCGGCACCGCCACCTATGAAGACTATCTTCTCCTCATTCATTCCTCAACACGTCCAAAGTGCCGTTGTACCTATTGTATAGGAACAGGTATATCAATCCTACCGACATGTAGACTGCGAACGTGGTGGCCTTGCCATCCAGCACACCCACCATTCTCTCAAAGGCGATAAGCGGGATAACACTCAGCACATTTGCCAGCCTAGGCATCTTTTTCGGCCTGATGTAGAGAAACACTAGGATGAAAGCGACCCCCATGCTGATGGCCGTGGCCGTTGCGGCGCCATCGATGGAGCTGCCAGGTATCAGGGCAAAGCACAAGGCAACGTCGAGGAGCGCACAGAAGGAGAGGATGTACATCGGCACCCTTGGCTTTCCTAGGCCCTGCAGCGACGAGGATAAGAGGTAATAGAGCGAATAGAACAACATGCCGATCGAGAGTATCATCAGTGAGCGGGTCGCCTCGGTGGAGTCGAAGAGCACGAAGAGAATCTCCCGTGAGAAAGAGAATATCAGAAGTGAGAACGGCAGGGACACCGTGAATCCGACATCGAACGCCTTGGAGAGTGTCCTTTCTATCTCATCATGGAAATTGTTCACCTTAAGTGACGAAAGCTTGGGCAGAAGCATGGTGGAGAGGGCGATGGAGAAGGCAGGTATAAGCCTCGCGGTCGGCGTGACAAGGCCGTAGAGCGACGTCTCGTATGTGGTGTAGTACCTGCCCAATACAACTATGTCCACCTGGAATATGCTCACGATGGCTAGCGATGTGACGAGGATAGGAAGCGAGAATCTGATCATCTGCCTGCCCCGTCCCCAATCGACGGACCACTTGGCCATCTGCCTTGCGACCGGCGTCAGTAGAAAGAACGTGCCGACGACATATGCCAAAAAGAATGATAATACAGCACCGCTGACGCCCATCGAGAGCCCCATCAGGTACGCGAGGACTATGGTCGAGGCCTGCACTATGAGCAGCGAATATGCCACCTTCCTGGCCAGCTGCTTGCCGAAGAAGATGCCTGAGAAGATGGAGAAGATGACGCCGAACGGAATGCCCAGGAACATGACCCGGAGGGGTGTCACTATCTCCTGCCCGAAGTCCTCTGAGAGGAATGAGGCGAAGCTCGGCGCCATCAGGTACCCCAATAAGAACAATACTAGGCCCAATGGTATGAAGAGGAACGGGTAGAGGTCCCTTAGGCCGCCCTTTGCCTCGTCCTCGGAGACGTACTTTGAGACGGACGGGCTAATGGCATAGGACGTTATGGTAAGTATCAGATTCTGTATCGGCAATATGACGGCTATCGTGCCGAATCCCTCCACACCCAATACGGCCCTTAGGACTATCCTCAGAAGGAAGTTCAATACCCTGTTGATGGAATTGACAATGAATAGATAGGTTGATTTCCTGTACATTCAAAGAATAAAGAAGAAAAATGAATATAAATTAGTATGGGTGCTCACCTGAATCTCGGCCTTCTTGACACCAGCATGGGCAGGGGCAGCGCCCTGAAGGGCATTCCCTTGGTCTCGGCCCATATCTTTTCGGCCAGTTCAGAGGAGGTCATCTTCACTTGCTCTCCGCTCGCCCTTTCGCGGACGGCCAGCTCCCCGCTCTGCAGCTCCTTATCACCCACGACGACTATGTAGGGGACCCATTCCTTCTCGGCGTCCCTGATCCTCTTTGCAAGGCTCTCTGACCTGTCGTCTATGTCCACCCTGATGCCGGGGAAAGCCTCCGATATCTCCTTGCATTTGGATGCCAGGCCCTCGTTGATAGGTATCAGCCTTAACTGTGTCGGGCTGAGCCATAGGGGAAGCATTGGCTTCTTGCCCTTCATGGATTCCATGTGCGCATGCTCCAAGAGGGCATAGACGTTCCTCTCGATCGCCCCTGGGATGCTCGCGTGAAGCATGAGCGGGTGCTTCTGGTCTCCGTTCTCATCAGTATATGATATGTCGAATCGCTCGGTGTTCTCTATGTCTATCTGCACGGTCGAGAGGGCGGACGCCTTGTCTATGGCATCGACGAAGTTGAACTCGAACTTCATGACGAAATAGAAGGGCCTCTCGTCCCACATCTCGATAAGGACCGGCCTTCCGAGCTCCCTAACTAGCTGCTTAACGAAATCCTTGTTCTCCTCGAAGAACTCCTTCACGAATCTTATCCCGGCCTCGAAGTTGACGCCAAGCCCGTTCATCCACTTGATGGATTCCCTGTACTGGTTGATGAACTCCTGCTTCGCGCTGTCCATGTCCCTGACAAGGGTGTGCATGTCAGGCATCGTGAAAGCCCTGAGCCTGCGAAGCCCGGAGAGTTCCCCCTTCTGCTCCCTCCTGAAGCTGAAGTGGGTGAGCTCATAGAGGCCCAGTGGCAGGTCGCGGTATGAGATGGTCATGTCATGCTTTATGAGGTATTGGCCAAAGCATGCTGCGAATCTCAGGAAGAACTTGTTGTCCCCGGATATCACAGTGTACTGCCTTGCGGGGAACCTATGCAAGTACCTTGAAAGCTTCGGATGCTCGAAGTCGTACATGATGGGGGTCTCCACCTCCATTCCGCCGTACTTCTGTATGACCTCGGATGCCTTCTGCTCGAGCAGCCTCTTTATCATGGCACCCTTGGGGTACCATCTGAGATTGCCCGAGTCGCTGCCAGGTTCATAGTCAACGAGCTCGAGCTTCTTCATCATCTCGACATGGGGCGGCTCCTTGTCGGCCGCTCTCGACCCTGAGATCTCATAGTTGGCGAACTTCTTGAGATTCTCCCTGCCCTTGAAATCGTAATCGGCAACATCGACAAGGTCGCCGTCAGGCGTCATGATGTGCCATTGCGGCCTTATCCTCGCCTCCGATGCAAGTGCTTCGGAGACGACCTCCTTCTCCTCCTTCTTGGATATATGTATCTCCCTTGATAGCTCAGAGAGGGGATGACCCTTGCACGAGACGTTGAAGGCCTTGTAGTAACCGAATGGGGAGCGCTTTACCTTGAAGTCCTTGGAGAGCTCTGCCTCAAAGAGCGGGAAGAAGGCCTTCGCAAACTCCGGGTCGGACGGATTGGAGCTGAGATGGACATACGGGTAGATGAATATCGAATCCACCTTCACCTGTTCTGCTATCTCCCTCACAGCCTTTGACGCCTCTGCCACCAAGAGGTCCATGTCGGTCATGTCCTCCTTCTCGACGCTGGTGAAGACAGCAAGGCATTCGTCCATCTGGCCGCCTTTCATGCTTTCGTCTATCTCTTCGGCAAACTTCGTCTTTTTGGTCACTTCATATTTTATGAAATCCGAATGAAGGGCAAGTATTCTCATAACAATCCCAAATATAGAGTATTTAAAGGATATATAAATATTGTCCATTATGGAGGGGGCTTGAAAACTTTATTATATCCAATTGCCAAAGAGGATTACCATGTTGGGAAGGGGGGATCTAATAGTATGCATCGGAGGAGGCCACTTCGGGACGCTAGCCGCATCCTTGTCAAGGGACAGCGGCGCGGTCACGCTGGTCATCGACCCCGATGCCGGATGCAAGGCATCTGAAGAGGCCGACATAGTGATCGAGGACCTTGAAGAGGTTGACATGGGGCTTCGAGGAAAGGTCCAGCTCGTCTTGGCTGATGGGACGCTCTTGATTAGGGACATCTTCTTAGCGCGTCGGCCTGATATACTGGTCCCTGCCGCCCCGGGACACCTGATCGCTAAGGCCGCCGTAAGCATCCTCTCGGAGCGTGGCTTGCTTACAAGGCCTTATGTGGCAGGCTTCGACATCGTGAAAGAAAGGCTTGGCGATGATGTCATCCTGACCTCTGACAGGGAAAACGGCGTCATTGTGGCAAGCCATATGGAGGGCGATGGCATATGCATTCCCGAATGCTGCCAGCCACCCGTCTGCCCCGTCACAGGGAAGCGTAAGGACGTTCCTATGCACAAGATGCTTGAAGGGGCGATGGAGGGGATCTGCGACCGATCATACGTCTTCCATAGCATCCTCCTAGGCAGCGCCGGGGGCGTTGGCGGCATAATCGGGGCCGATGTAGCGGCATTCCTCGATGAGATCGAGAGCATCGGCCCGGGGGAGACACTCTCCCTCGCAACTTCTTGCTCTTGCCACGGAGTAGTCAACCTAATCGACATATATTCAAAAAAATAACAAAAAATTGTATATTATTCCCTTCGTAATATTAAATTATAATAGGAATAATATCATGCGATAAATCACGGTATGGACAATATTTATTATTTTAGAATCTATGAATATACAAGTATCGATTATATATAA
>JAFGGT010000076.1 GCA_016930445.1 Candidatus Methanofastidiosia archaeon
CCATCTTTTCAGTGCTTCCTCCATGCCGCTCCTTATGCCGCCGCAATCGAACGGGTCCTCATGGGCTGCCGCCCCTATGGTCGCATCCATTATCCCGCTTATGGTGTTCTGCGTCAGGGTCTCCCTTAGTGATATCCTCGCATCTGCCATGTCCTCGGAAAAAACTGTGAATCTCCAATCATGTCCCCATCGTGCATCCACAGTCTCTTCTCCGTCCCTAGTGGTCTTGCATGCCCAGTACCATACATATCCTATGAGCGATTCCTGCCCGACTATTCCAAGCCCGCCGTCGTTGGCCTCTATCTGGAGGGCGGTGTCGCCGTCAAGCCTCAGAGAAAGGCTGTCCCCCTTGACACAATCACTGACTATCGCGAATGAGCTGTCATGCCCTGCCATATCCTCCGGAGGTGAGTTAAGCTCCGAACCATCCCTGTCCAAGAGGGCGTTCACGTTCACCCTTGCATGCCCCCTGTTCCTGCCGACAGATACGTCTATGTTGGCATTCGATCTTATGTTGACATAGTATTTTGTAGTCGCATCCCTTATTGCGTCAAATACCTTGGTTATCCATTCCTGCTCAATGAATTCCGATGCGGCCTCGTAAAGATTTTCAAGCACTCTGAAACCTCCTTCCGTGCCTTGCAGGGGGTCATATATTATCGCACCAGATCCCAGGATTGCAATTGCTGCGGCGCCCACGACCTTTTCATATTCACATCCTTCCTCCTCTCTGTGCCTTACCGTTATGGTGTCAGTGTTGTAGCCATTGGCCTCGGCCCGGAGCCTCTCGGTGCGATTCAGGTATTTCGAACCATAGTATGAGCCAAGCCTCCTGATGAAAAGATAGGCTGCCCTTGCGTCACCGTAACCCCCCACTGCCGCGCCCTCGTTCGAGAAGGCGCACACGGTGGCAGGGGTGACCCTTGCGCTGGATTCGAGGATATCCCTTTCTATGGTCCTCCTTATCTCTGTCCTGTCGCTCTCGTTGAGATAGTGCTCTGATATCTTGACATCTGGCGGCGAAGCGTGCTGGCCGGGGTCGTTGCTTCCCTGGCAATCACAGGGCCTTCTTGAAGATGTGGCAGCCGGCGTCACTGGCGTGGTCGAGGGCGTCTCCTTTATTGTCAGCTCTATGTCATCGAAGAGCATATCGACCCCCTGGTCTATGGCCTCGTCCTTTGGCCTTTGCTCCTTGTCCTTGTACTGGCCCACAATTATCCTTTTAGCCGTGTCCTTGTCGAATGCCCTTGGGTTTGCCGTGCGCCACAGGGTCCATTGGATAAGAGTTTGCCTTGCCTTCTCCTTCTTCATGAGCCTTGTTGCGTTGTACCTGCCGTTCTCCAGATTCCTCTCAACGTTATCTACGATGTGGGTGACCCTTCCCGTAGGGTCTGGCATGAAAGTTGTCCCACCTTCCGTGGAGGCGTTTGGGGGAGGTTTCGTGTACTCGTCATTGCAGAAACCATCCTCTATCTCCTCGCTTCGGGTTTCTCCGCCCCTTAGGGGTACGACAATATCCCTGCCGGTCGTCATGGATTGGAATTTTTTGTCCTTTGGGACAAGCAATATGCCCCGGGGGATAAGTGCCTCGATATCTTTATCTGTCTTATTGGTAAGCACGATTTCCCCTATGTCACCTGTAGGATTTCCATTGCCCTTGAATTGGCATTCAATTGACCCATCCTTGATAAGCTCGATCATATTCTTCCTTTCCATAATAATCACTCAATATCCTTTCTTTACAAGGTCCAGGTCCCGGAATTCCTTTCCAGGGCCCCTCTTGAGGTAATAGATAAGTAAACCCAGGCCGATGATCAGCAGGGGTATGATGTAGTAGATGTAAGACCCATCTTCCTTTATGGTAACGTATTCCATATGAGTCCCATTGCTCATCTGGTCTGTCACCGTCAACATTACAGAATACGTGTCCGTATCATCGTAGATATGGGCCATCATCTTCCCTTCGGCAGAATCACCATCCCCGAAATCCCAGTAGTAGTCCAGTTGATCCCCATCCTCGTCAGAGGATTGGCTGGCGTCGAAAGTTATCTCTTTGCCCTTTTTGAGCTCCCCGGAAGTTGTGAATGAAGCAACGGGTTCGTGATTCAACTCTAAATCGATGTCCTTGGATAAAGAAGCGTTGTTCACGCCGTCACTTACAGAAAGCGTCACTGAGTATGTGCCGGCAACGGTAAAGGAGTTCGAAGTTGTCATTCCGCTTCCATAGGTGCCGTCTCCGAAGTCCCACGAATAGGACAATGCGTCCCCTTCAGGGTCAGTGGTCGACGAGGCATCAAAGGAGAGGGAGTAACCTGCCCGATACAGTCCAATGATATCAAAGGCCGGGGTTGGTGGTTCATTTGGTGCTATCTCTAGCTCCTTTGAAAGGGTCTTAGACGTTCCGTCATAGTATCTTAGGGTCAGCGTGGCTGTGAACGTTCCACTCTCGAGATAAGTGTTATTGGCATACATGCCAGTTGAGGCATTTCCGTCTCCGAAGTCCCAAATGTAACCCTCAATATAGTCCTCCTGCCCTTCGAAGAGAGCTGAGGCGCCGAACTGCAGATTCACGTGGGTGTGTGCGATCCCTGTGACATCAATGTCCCCCGCTATGGCGGGCTTTTGGACATATGCCTTTATCATCACGAAATCATAACCAACTGCCCCCCACTCGTCCCAGACCTTCAGGAACACGAGATAGGGGCCAGGCTCAGAATATGTATGGGTGGCCGCAATGGCCTCATCGTCTCCTTCAAGATTTTGACCATCCCCGAATATCCATTCCCAGCGCACTATTCCGTTGTCATCCTCTCCTGCACCCAGAAAGTCTATGGTCAAAGGCACTTCGCCCTCAGATGGGTCTGCCCCGACTATCGAGGCCGTGGGTGGCGCATTGGGCGCCTGTTGGGGGATGAGAGTTGCAGAGATCAATTCTATTTCAACATTGTCAAGGACAGGGTCACCAAAACAAAGCTCCGGAACGCTTGGCGCATGTGCCTGGACGATGATCCATATCCTACCTATCTCTGAATGCTCCACATTCACAGTTGTAGACTTGGCCTCTGGTTCTGGCTCGCAGTTGTAGATATAATTGACGGTTATGTCAGCGTTCACCTGATACCCGAAGTTCTCCACTTCGATAAGGAAATATCCTTCCGTATAATACTGATAGGAGCCGGTATACTCGAAAATATGCGTCTCTTGAGCCGAGGCTGAAAAGCTCGATAGAACGAGGGAACAGATCAACACTAGGCACCAAGTCAATGCCTCGGCCTTGGAAAGCCTCATACTTAACAATATAGGGCGCAGGAATATATTAATCTATGGAAAATTACTCATAAATTCATATTTCGAGATTTGGGACCTAACGATGTTGGTCACTCCCACCACTCGCCGATGAAGTATATCATTGAATCGTCCATTGAGAAGATCGGCGCATGACAGAGGAACTCGGCCGGATAGTATGCCGGGGTGATGTTCTCCAACCCAAGCCCTTCGTTGTCCATAATGTATATGTCGAAAACACCCGTCTCGCCAATTGCGGCCACAGTAAAGACTATCCTCTCACCAGAGCGTGACCAGCTGGCGAATCCCTGGCTGTAACCCGTATCAGTGAGCCTCTTTTCTCCGGAGCCGTCAAATCCTATTATATAGATGTTATAGTTCCCATGCGGACTTTCATCACCTTCTAACCTTTCGAACACTATGCTCTCATTGAACGGGTGCAATTGAGGATCATAGTCGCCGAAAGGCAGATTGGCATTTCCCCACTCACCTGCTTTCGGAGGCGATGTCACCTTGGTGATCGAGCTGCCGCCGTCATCAATCATCCAGATGCAGCTCTGAGACGTGAAGACAATCCTGTCCTGGGCCCAGTGTATGTCAGCATCGTGATAGCCCGAATCGAAGAATAGCTCTTCGTTCTCGCCGTCCGTATCGATCACATATATGTCAAGGCCTTCATCCCTCCAAGATAGAAAGGCGATCTTTTC
>JAFGGT010000077.1 GCA_016930445.1 Candidatus Methanofastidiosia archaeon
CCTTCCCAGAGCACCTCGTCGTTCAGCAGTATGTTCACTGCGTAGTCCTTTGGCTCATACTCGTGATTCACTATCCCCAGGATTATCTCCTTCGACTCCCCAAGGGCGAATTCTGTCGGATAGTCGTCTGCCATGCCCTCCGGGCCGAGTATGTAGAACTCAGTGAAGGTCTCGCCCTTCTTTGGCGCCTGAATGACATAGACCAGGGTGGCAAGAGATGCCACTATGGAGATTATGAGTATGACTGAAAGGGCCTTGTCCAGCCTTTTCTCTCCCAGCTCTATCTTGGGGACGTAATAGCTGAAAGAGAATCTCTCGCCCTCGTCGACCTGATTCCTCCTATAGAATGCCACTATGAGCATCAAGAACGTGAACGATGTGTTGGATATGAGTATCGGGGTCAGCCTTATCCCATAGGGCGTATAGTTCAGCAGGAGCCCGATGAGGGGTACTATCGCTATGGAGAGCCCAAATGAGAGAGCTATCCTCTCCAAGGCGTCGATGTCCCTCCTTTTCACGAACAATGAGGAGATGAACGTGTAACCTGGGCAGAACAGGATGAAGACTATCCCTATGACCTGCCTTAGGACGGGGACATCATAGATGACTGATATCAGTGTGATCATTGTAATGACGGATATTGTTATGAGGTCGTCATTTTTCGTCATACCACCCACTAACAAAACGGGATTATAAAATTAACTCATGAAAGGCATTAATTGGGTAAAATGGGGATTTATAATGGTCTGACCTCCCATATATGTCCTTGAACAGATGAAAAAATGCATTCCTATAAATATATGCTAATCACATTATATCTGGGAGGTAATGTTATGGGTGGAAAATTCGAGTACTATAAAGACAAATCTGGCAAGTACCGCTTCAGGCTGAAGTCTTCTAACGGACAGGTCATAGCGGTGAGCGAGGCCTACAATTCAAAAGATGCCTGCATGAACGGTATTGAGAGCGTCAAGAAGAATGCTGCAAGCGCTCAAGTGGTAGAGGTCGAGGGATAATTATTATTCACACCTTTTTTTATAGTAGGTCTTTATCACTTTTTTATTCTTTAATTCACCTTTTATTATCCCCACTTCCTTTTAATATATGTAAATATGATCTATGTGCCATCATCCGTATTAATTGCGGTATGTAATTTATTGGGTCCTCCCAACTCCAATCCATTCTCTATATTTTTAGAAAATCCAATAGAAATGGTGGGCTCTCTGGGACTCGAACCCAGGACCTCCGCCGTGTGAAGGCGACGTCATAACCAAACTAGACCAAGAGCCCTTTCCTAAGATAGGACTTTGAAATCATTTATATATTTATCTATTTTATGCTCTCTGTAAGGGATACGGTCTTTAGCATGCCACGTTCTTTGAGCTCCATCATCCTAGCTAGGAACACCTCTAGTTTTCCCCACTGCCCAAATTGCTCTATCTCCCAAGAGTGCCCCCACAGGTGGAACACGCCGCCTTTCCTCACCACATATTCCAATGTGTTATTCGCTAAGTGGTACCAATCCCTGAACATGGCACCCCCTCCGATGAGTCTACATACCATGCGTCTGTTGGGCAGGTCCCGCGACTTGAGGAAGTAGTTCGTGATGTGGGTAAGCCCCTTTTCGGTGACATGGGCTGTAGTTCCTAGCTGGAAAGGGTCTTTTATGCTTGTCTCGAGCAATCGCACCGTCCTGGCACAGCTGAAACCTGACTGCCTTACGATTTCAATAATGTCCTTGTTATACTTCCCAAGGGGGTAACAAAAGCTTTCAACGTCCCTTCCTATGATATTCTCAATTGTTTCCTTTCCCTTGAGGATCTCTTCCTTGGCCTCTTCAAGGTCGATCCCTGTAAGGTCCACATGATTGTACGTGTGGCCACCGATGTCAAAGGCCTCGGATAGCTCCAATATCCCTTTTCCATCGAGCACGTCCCTTCGCTGCGAGTTCCTGATAGGTATGAAGAAGGTGGCAGGTATCTCGTACTTTCCAAGAAGGTGCGCAAGCTTCATGTCCAACGGATGCCCGTCGTCCCAGCTTGTCGTTACAATTGCATTGCTCACAGCATCACTTCAACATTGATATACAAATATGTTTTTATACATTTAAAAAAATTCTTTTTGAAGAAAAATGAAAAAAATAGCTTTTATCACCCATCTGGCATCTTTTAATTACTTTGGCGGTGTAGAAGCGCAATTGCTAAGATTATACAATTTGATCGACCAGGGATCAAAAGATTATACCGTACATCAATTCGATATGTGGAAAGATGATATACTGGATTTCGACATAGCACATTTCTTCAACCCCTTTTTCATGTCATATGAGGCAAAAATGCTTATTGAAAAGGCCAGGCGTTCTGATACCAAGGTTGTCGTTAAACCTGTCTTCACATTCCACCATGGCGCTTCAAAGGTGAAAAATGATTCTTCCATCCTCCCGTTGCTAGAAAAATCTTTCTTATTTTTTAGGAAAAGGTGCCAAAAACATGAAGGCCTATCGTATATAGACCCCTTTTACAACATCAGCTATATACTAAAAAATAGCGATAAGGTCTTTTGCACAAGCAATGAGGAAAAGAAGAACATCATTGATTTTTTGGACGTCCCCCAGGATCTTCTGAGCATTATCCCTAATGGAGTCGATATTAATTTCAAAAATGGCGATAAAGAGGAGTTCTTAGACAAGATCGATGTGGAGGACTACATCCTTTTTGTAGGGAGGATCGAGCCGATTAAGAACGTCCTTTCACTCATTAAGGCATTTGTGAGGAGCGAACTGCCGACGAAGCTCGTCATAGTGGGATTCCAAAAGGACCCTCAGTATTTTCAAATGTGCAAGGACGCGGCCAATGAGGATGTTATATTCCATCCCCACATACCTTTTAATTCCACCTTGCTATCATCGGCCTATTCTGGCGCTAAGGTATTCGCGCTTCCGAGCTATTACGAAACGTGCGGAGTGTCGGGGCTTGAGGCCGGATTAGCTGGCTCAAACGTGGTCGTCACTGAAAAAGGGGGGACAAGGGACTACTTTGATGAGTTCGCATATTATGTAAATCCCCATTCAATTGATAGTATTAAGAAAGGGCTCATAGAAGCTTATAATTCACCAAATGATGATATTTTTAGCAATTATATAGAAAAGAACTTTTCTTGGCAAACAGTATACAAAAAGTACATCGAGGCATACGATTCCTTATTCTGATCATCATTGGAAATAAAATATTAATATATCTTAATATATAACTGATTAAAATCTTCTTATCAAAGTGTATCTAATGTCCAGCATACAATATGAAGTCTATGAAAGCATAAATAACATCAAAAAGAATGAATGGGACAATGTGGTCGAGAACTCAAAGATCTCGTCATTTTTTCATTGTTATGATTGGCAAAAGGTGTTGGAGGAAGGCAAACGGCTCGAACCCAGACATATAGTGGCCATAAATAACGACAACATCATCTCAATATTCCCGAACTATGTCACTAGTGTCAAGGATACGCCTTTCAAAAGGCTATATTCTATATGTCCTGGATACGGTGGGCCGATCATCCTTTCAAGTGACGAGAGGGATATTCTTGATGGTATGTACAAGATGGTCCCTGGCATATGCCGTGGAAATATATTCTCCCATTATGTCAATCCCTATGACCTTTCATATGCCAGATATGGGAGCTTCCTAAGGAAAAACGATTACATACCACACTTTGCATGTAGGTTTGTGATAGACCTTAACGAGAACATTGAGGATATAAGTAATAATATGATCCATCAAAAAAGGAGGAACATCAAGAAGTGCGAGAGTATTGAGGTGATCGACAAGGAGATTGATAAGAATTCCCTTTCTGATTTTCATATTCACCATAACAACGTTATGAAAGATGTTGGAGGGCAAGGTCATCCAGAAGCGTTCTTCACTTCGATGCATAAGCATATACCTGAGAATGTAAAGATATTCGAGGCCGTATGCAATGGTGTCCCTTCTGGCCAGATCATGTTTTTCCTTGACCCATATAAAAATACAGTTCACAAGTTCTTTTCAGGTATAGAAAGGAAATACCTTAAGGCCAATCCTACTGATATCATTGTCTGGCAATCGCTGAATTGGGCCAAGGAGAACGGATTTAGGTATTATGATTTCGGCCCAACTGAGGATGACTTCTGCAATGGCATTTTCAGGCATAAGTCTGGCTTTGGGGGACAAACCATACCTATAATCATGTGGGAGAAGGTCTTTTCAAGAGCAAGGTGGAAAATCGTTGAAGTATTAAGGAAAATGTATCGCAAATTATAATCTCTCGCCCGAGATGAATTTAGATGATAAAAGTCCCCTCAAAACCATATTTATTTGATAAATATTTTTATGAATCTGATCTCTTTCAGTATCTCCCTTTCATCATCTGAGATTATGTTGCATCTATTGATGCATATTATATAAGTCAAGGTCCCTGCAATTAATGAGATTGTCGTGTTCAATATGGGCGAATAATTGTATATGATGTATATAATCAAGAGCATTATGGTGGATGCGAGAATCGTTTTTGTAAAGGCCAGGAAATCTAATTCTGGAATAAGATCCTTATTTACGGACAAGCTTATGGTCATGCCTAAGCCGAAGGCCAACAAAGTGGCTATGGCAGCACCCTCTATGCCATATCGGGGTATCATTAAATAATTGAGGATGATGTTTATGATCGCTGATGCCACATAGGTCAAACCTATATTTAACGTCTTCTTTTCAAGCTTCCATACCATAGACATTATTATCATAATGGAATAGAATGAAACTCCAACAGATACCAATGGCAATACCCTATATGCATTTATGGCTATGGCCTCGGTGCTGATCAAAGCTAGTATTGGTTTAGCGAGTATGTACCCCCCTACTATGAACGGTATGTTTATTGCCAATGCCATTTTAAGCATGAACGAGAGTATGTTCTTGACCTCCTTTGACTCATTATGGTCATATAGTTTGGAGAGGTGAGGGGTGAGAGAGAAGCTTAAGGATCCAGCTACAAGAAGAGGTATCGATTGCCCTACAATATATGCCGGGTCATAGTATCCCACCTCAGTGGTTGTAAATATTATAGCTATCATGTAGCGATCAAAGGAGGATAGCACCCAGGAGGATATCTCCATTGGAAGGATTGGCACCCCATATTTGACATACATTCTGATGTTCCTTATCTCTGGTTTCAAGAGGTCTATATAAGGTATCAAGTATATCATAAGGAAACCCATGATGCCCAATCTGGCTATTAATAGGCCGAAAATCGCTCCTTCGACCCCCTTACCCATCATGACCATCATCGCAGCTAATCCCATCTCGAATACGTTCTGGACTATCAGTAAGATGCTGAAGGTCTGTATCTTTCTCAAGGATCGTATAAATGCAAATAACATAAGGTCCGAAGGCCATATGAAAAGTATTAAGGCAATGTACTTTGCGACAATCGCATTGCCTGCAAATATCCAGGATGAGATTGGGTCTGAAAAGATGTAGAAAACGAATGATGCCATAAAGCTTAATGTAATTATGGGTATGAGCAGAGATATGAAGTCCTTTGAATATCCATTCTTATCCATGGAGGGGAAGAATCTCGTGATCGCCTCGTCGAATCCAAGCACCAGTAAGTTCCCTACCAATGGTATGGTGACCCAGGCCTGCGCCCATATCCCATAGCTCGATGTTGAGAGGTTCTTGGTCAAGAGGGGGATAAAGAGAAGATTGCTAAAGCTTATTACAAGCCTCGATACAAAGAGTACGCCGGAGTCTGTGGTCACGTTTTTCATGGATCTATTGTTAACGCTCATGGCATTCTACCAATCCTATGGCTAATCTTTCCATCATCCCTGCAGCCTTTGTCCAAGAGAACTTTTCCAGTGCATATTCCCTGTTCCTCTGTCCTATCTGCTCATACTTATTAAGATTGTGCATTACTTCCTCGAGCGCCCCGGCGAGCCCACTGATGGAACAGTCCTGGAGGAGTATACCGTTATCATTTGAGACAACCTCCGATATGCCGCCGATGTCCCTAGCGATGATGGGCTTCTTTGCCGACATGGCCTCGACCAGAGTAAGCCCGAAGGACTCGTAGAATGAGCTCGAGACGTAAAGGTCGCATATAGTGTAAAGTGTGTGCAGTTCCTCGTCAGTGACCTTTCCTAGAAGATTCACGTCTTCTTCCAATCCCATTGACCTGATATATGCTTTCATATCGGTTTGGTCGCCGCTCCCTGCCACTAGTAGCTTTGAGCCGATCTGGTCCCTAACCAAAGAGAAGGCCTTCAAGAGGTCTGCCAATCCCTTCCTTCTGTCGTTTATCCTCCCAACGAAGAGAATTATCCCTTTTTCATCATGAGCATATCTCCTTCTCGCTTCAAGGTATTCCTTCTCGCCCATCTCCTTATAGAAATCATTGAACCCGTTATGAATGACTGCTATCTTTCCCTCGCTCACTTTCAAATCCTCTACTAGTGACTGCTTAACGAAATTGCTTACAGCCACGATCTTATCCGACCTCCTGACCAGCAGTGGGTCAAATAGTGGGGCGATGCCCATCTCGTTGCTAAAGTTCTGTATCCTTTCGAGCAAGGATGGCCTGACAAGCTCTATTACCCTCTTGGCAGATTGGTGCATGACGGTTATCCTAGGGGGGGCATTGTGCCTCTTTGGGAGGGAAAGCTCTGAGAAACCGTTTCCGACCACGACGTCAAATCCACCTGTCCTCTTTTCGATGCGTTCGAAGCTCCTGTGGAGGGCAAGCCAGTATGAGGGGATCCAGAGGGGCCTGGGCAGCCCACTGTTCCCGAGCCTGTGGCATATGATGTTCTTATGATCGTAATTTCCCTTGGTGCCCCCAAAAGCAAGCACGTACAGTTCATTTCCCCTGTCTGCAAGTTTTTCAGCAATGTTCTTTGCATAGGTGCCAGCGCCACCATATACGAAGGGAGGAAATTCATAGCTTATAAGACAGATTCTCATCTATTTGCCCCAATAGTTAGATTTATTAGTTATATTTAGTATATCCTAAATAAAGTATTGCTCTTGGTCCATATGAAGTCCGGAATAACTTACAATACAAAGATAGATCAGTGGAAGGAACTTTTAGGGAAAAGCCCCGACTCCAATCTGTTCCACACTCCAGAATGGAAGATGCTCATCGAGAAGACCTTCAAATACAGGCCGCTATACCTCTTCAGCCATGACGAACAAGGTGAGTTAAATGGCATGCTTCCCCTCTTCTTCATCGACAAGAGGCTGACCGGCAAGAGGATATGTTGTGTCCCATCTGGCCACATATGCGGGGCCTTGGGTGATGATGAGGCGCGGCTTGCACTTTATAACAACGCATTCCTCCTCTATAACACGCAGTCGGCCGAGCTGGTCGAGATAAGGGGGAATGAGAGCAGATTCGGCTTTCATACTTACCACATACTTTCCACTTACGTTCTAGACGTCCGGCAGAGCATAAGGATTGATCTCCACAAGAGCATCAGAAGGTACGTTAGCAAGGCAGAGAGCACCAACAGGACGTTCCTAACTAAAGATAGGGCATATATTAAGGAGCTTTATGAAGTGAACTGCCTCAACAAGAGGCGGAACAGAGTGATCACCCGTCCGAAGAAGTTCTTTTTCAACATGGCGGAGATTCTTGGCGACGATGTGTTCTTCCATATCGTTGAGAGCAAGGGCGACGTTATAGGGGGAGGTGTTTCGCTCTCTTTCAACGATGACAGGCTTCTCTACTACATAGGAGCCTCACACCCTAAGCATCTAGGCAAGAACCCCTCCTACTCATATCTTTGGCACATGATAGAGACATGCCTCAAGTACGGTTACGGTTCCATGGATTTCGGCCCCTCGAGCAAGGACCCCCTAGACTCCCTCACCCAGTTCAAACTCAGGTGGGGATGCAGGGAGGAGAAGATGCTTTATAGCTTCTATCCCGACGTCCCCCACTACGAGGCGAAGCAGTCCCTGAGCCATACCCTTATCGGCATGATGCCCAACTTCGTCTACAAGATCTATAGCGACCTGGTTTTCAGCAGCACCATAAACTAGCGCCATTTGGAAAGGTATTTTAATCGATAGTAGGATTTTATGTGTGCCCCAGGACAATCTAGAGATCAAGGACCGCCCCAGAAGCGATTACTACCTTTTCATCCTCGTTTTGACGACGGTCTCAATCATCGCTGCCAAGTACGTCTACCAGATAAGGACGGGCCCTGATTGGGACACCTACTCGTTCTGCATCAATGCCTTGGAGTTCGCCGGGCGCGGAACAGGTCATTACGAGTATGACAGGGGCCTCTTCTTCCCGTTCCTTCTCTCCATCCTGTTCAGGTTAGGCTTCGTTACAGAGAAGGCTGCA
>JAFGGT010000078.1 GCA_016930445.1 Candidatus Methanofastidiosia archaeon
ATACTTCTGGGGGTGTCTGGATGACCTCGAAGAAGCTAAAGGTCAGCGCGATCAACAACGGCACGGTGATAGACCATATACTGCCAAACAAGTCCTATGCGGTCGTCAAGATCCTGCAACTGGAAAGGTACAGCGAGACCGTGACCATAGCCTCGAACGTGGTGAGCGAGAAGACCAAAAAGAAGGACATAGTCAAGATCGAGAACAGGGTCCTCTCTGCACAGGAGGTCTCATCGATAGCCCTGATCTCGCCGGAGGCCACCGTCAACATCATCAAGAACTACGAGGTCATAGAGAAGGGAAAGATATCCCTCCCGGATAGGGTGGACAACATTATCCCTTGCACCAATCCTTTGTGCATAACGAATCATGAAGATGTAGGGACCCGATTCAGGGTAGAGAAAAATAAGCCACTGCTCCTAAGATGCGAGTATTGTGAGCGAACGATGGATGAAAAAGATGTCGAAAGGGTTTTGGGATGATAAGAGAAAGTGTCGCCGCAGGAGGATTCTACCCTGCTGCAGCATCGGATATTGCCAACCTGATAGAGAAGTATCAGTATGAGGCAAGTGGCGCCCCGAAAAGTGTGAAAAAGAGCAAGGGCGTGGTCTGTGGACTCTCGCCGCATGCGGGGTATATATATTCCGGCAGGACCGCTGCCCATTTCTATTCAAGCCTTGCAAAGGACATGCCTGACAGATTCATAGTCATAGGCCCGAACCACACCGGAAGGGGACGACCTATATCATTGATGGCCGAGGGAAAATGGAGGACCCCACTGGGAGAGGTGCCCATAGATACGGATATCGCGACCTCCCTTCTGGAGCAGTCTGACCTGATATCTGACGATTACCGGGCCCACCAGATGGAGCACTCGATAGAGGTCCAGCTGCCGTTCCTGCAATACCTCAGGAATGACATAACGTTCGTGCCGATATGTTTGGGCCTTCAGGACCTGGACAGCGCAATAGAGGTATCGCAGGCGATAAGGAACTCCGTCGATGACAACATCGGCGTGATCGCGTCCTCCGATCTTGTGCATTTCGGGCTTCAGTATGGTTACAGGCCGTTCATAGGCAATGAGAAGCAGACGTTGGAATGGATAGAGAGGAACGACAGGCAGGTGCTTACGCTGGTCGAGGAAAGGGACGTGGATGGCCTCTATGACTTTATCGCGAATCTCAACTACACGATGTGCGGTTACGGAGCGGCCGCCATATCAATGCTCGTTGCCACCCAATTCGGCCTCAAGGGCAGCATACTGAACTATTCAACATCGTACTCAACGTCTAGGGATACCAACATCATTGTAGGGTATGGATCCGTCATATTTAGATAAATCAGAAATATATTCCTAATTCTATATTTTTTGTCATTCTATATTCCGAAATATATATAAATGGGTATCTCATAACCTTAATCGGTGATCATCATGGCATGTGAAACCTACAGTCATAGGATACTCGACATCCTTCGGGACACCTATGAGAACAGCCCGCCTGGTTATGCCGGAAAGATAGAGATAGAACACAGGCTCAAGATCCCGGCAAACGAATTCGAACCATATCTGGAAGAGCTCACGAAAAACGGCTTCGTGAAAAAGATGGAAGGCCCCGCCCCCACCTTCATAGTCAAGTTCACACCAAAGGGATACGAGGCCTACATGAATCGCCAACTCTAATAAAACATTTTCCCATTTTGATTTTAGATCGATTAATAAGGGGCGACCATCATAAATTCATGCAATGATGGAAGTGATGCGCAACCTTTTCCTCGGGGATGACGAGGACTGCTTTTATGAACCTAGGAAGGGCTGGAAGGTCGTGCACGCCTGCAGGGAGCCATGCTTCGCCCATGCGGAAGCAATCTTCGGGTGCGCTGAAGGCCATGGCACGATAGAGGCAGGCGGCCACCTGTACCTGGACCTCCTTGATACCGTAGAGACCTACGATGACAGGCATGCGAGACCCTTGCTTTCCCGGGCCCTCGACTTCATCGAAGGGAACGTTTTGGAAAATAAGGTCCTTGTGCATTGCAACGTGTGCGTCTCGAGGTCCCCGTCGATAGTCCTGTTGTACCTTGCAAAGAGGGCCGGGAGGGTGAGCAATGCAAGCTTTGAAGCGGCCGCCAGGGAGTTCTCGGACATCTATTACCCCTATTACTTCCCATCCAGGGGCATAGAGACGTATCTCAGGCGCTTTTGGAAGAGCATCTCCTAGGGCAACGGACGAGGCCTCGAGGTACGGCTTATAGGCGAAGCTTGACTGTATGCAGAAAGTTATAAAAGAGCGATATTCAACACATTATCTTGACTAGGTTGGGGAGCTAGGCGTTCCCTGTTACCAGAAACCGTCTAGATGCTGGGACCGAAGCCTGCAGGGCGCTGTTGGAACATGGATGTGGTGGCGTGCTACGCCTATGAAGTCCTGTCCCACTTGATTGGTGGAGCATGGGGCCCTTTTGGAGGAAAGGGTTAACATGCCTGATCTCTCAAACCCCGCCAGGTCCGGAAGGAAGCAACGGTAGGGAGGACATTCGATGCTTGTGGGGGTGCAGGACAGAGAACGAGAATGTCCTTCCCATCCATGGGAATTCGGTCACCTGTGGGCGCGTCACTTGATCAAAACATTACATCTGCTCAGAGGTATCGATATCGATGATTGATAGGATAGAGAACAACTTTTCGATCTTCATCGTCATCGCTTTCGTTCTGGGTTTGGCGTTCCCAGATCAGGCGAAGCTTCTCAATCCCTTTATGATCTATGTCCTGATGGGGATAATGTACTTCACCATACTCAACATGGACCTCGATAACATCAAGGACATCCTCGTCAAGCCCCTGTACCTTATGGCGCTCGTGTTCACAATACTCATAATCACACCGGCCCTCTTCTACGCAATCTCGAAAGTGATCTATCCCGAACTGGCCGCGGCCGCGCTGATCATTGGCGCCCTGCCCGCCGCCCTGGCCTCGTCGTCGATCACCGGCCTGTTGAGAGGAAATGTCAAGGTCGCCCTGATAACGACCGTCGTCACATCCCTCATCGCCCCCTTTTCCATCCCTTTGCTCATAAAGGTCTTTATAGGCGTCGAAACGGCGGCTGACGTGCCGGATATGCTCATAATGCTCTCGGAGGTCATATTCATCCCCTTCGTTCTGGCCTTCGTATCGAAGAGGAGGGCTCCCAGGTTCATAGAGAGGACAAGGAAGTACTATACCCTTGTCAATATCATGCTGTTGTTCATGACGGTCTTCGGGCCGATAGGGTACAACGCAGGCTACATCAAGGAGAACATCGACAAGACGATCACCATATCTCTATACTTCATGCTCCTGGCCGTGCTGCTTCACCTGCTGGGATGGTATCTGTCCCATGGCAGGCCACTTGATTACAAGATAGCGTCTACGGTGGTCGTTTTCTACAACAACATCACGCTGGGCATAGTGTTCGCATCGAACTTCTTTTCGCCATTGATAACCCTTGCCGTCGTTCTCTACAACGTGCCTTGGTGCATAATGATGGTGCCTTTCCAGTATTTCCTCAAAAGGTATGCCAGGGTTAAGGACAAGGGTTATTAATTCCAACGATGGAGGAAAATCATGTCAAATCAGGATCTTTTCTCTGAGGCAAACAAGTACCTTGTGGGCGGTGTCAACTCCCCCAGAAGGAAGATCGAGCCTTATCCATTCTTCACCAAAAAGGCAAAGGGAGCCTATCTTTGGGACGCCGATGGAAAGATGTACATCGACTACTGCCTTGGGTATGGCCCGCTAATACTTGGACATGCGCCTGACGGGGTGGTAGATGCGATCAAGGCGCAGGCAGAGCTAGGGACGATGTATGGAACACCCAGCGAGCTCGAGATAAGGTTCGCCAAGAGGCTGGTGTCGAACGTCCCCAACATCTCCATGGTCCGCTGCGTGAACTCCGGGACCGAGGCGACAATGGCCGCCGTAAGGCTTGCACGGGGGATAACAGGAAGGGACAAGATACTCATCTTCAACGGAGGGTATCACGGGACCCATGACTATGTCCTCATCAGGGGGGAGGTCTCATCAGAGCCCATGCCGATATGCAAGGGCATACCGAACGGAACGGCCTCGAATACCATTTTGGCCGAGTTCAATGACCTGGGGTCGGTCGAGAAGGCCCTCTCGGATGGCTCGGTTGCGGCTTTACTGATGGAGCCGGTGATGTGCGACCAGGGATGTGTGATCCCACATGCGGATTTCCTAGCAGGCGTGAGGAAGCTTTGCACAGAACATGGCACGCTCCTGATATTTGACGAGGTGATAACGGGATTCCGGATGTGCATGGGCGGCGCGCAGGAGTATTTCGGGATCGATGCCGACCTCGTGACCTACGGAAAGGTAGCCGGGGGCGGAATGCCGATAGGCGTGATCGGCGGCCCAAGGAAACACATGGAGAATCTAGCGCCTTTGGGCGAGGTGTACAGTGCAGGGACCTTCAACGGGAATCCCATTTCAATGGCGGCCGGCAATGAGGCCCTAAGGATATTGGAAGAGAAGAAGGTGCACACCAAGCTGGAAAAGATCACGAGGCTCATTACCAAGGGATTGGTAGACATACTGCCGGAGGACTCGGCATTGAACAGCCTGCCAGGAATGTTCCAGTTCTATCTCGGCGTGGACAGTGTTGAGACCAGGAAGGACGTGGCAATGGCGGATAAGGCAAAGTTCATGGCCCTTCACAGGGCACTGATGCAGAGGGGCGTGTTCCTGCCGCCATCGAACACAGAGACGAACTTCCTCTCCTACTGCCATGACAAGGAGATAATGGAGGAGACCCTAACGATATTCGAGAAGGCCATGATGGAGGCCCAAGGAGGATAGTGGTCATCATGGAACTGACCGTATTGGTGGACAACAACTCGCTCGTGGACCATTACTTCGATGCTGAGCCTGGGCTCTCGTTCTACATAGAGGAGGAGGGAAAAAGGATCCTCTTCGACCTTGGCTACTCCGACGCCTTCGCTAGGAACGCGAACAGGATGGGGATCGGCCTTGATAGGATAGACCATATCGTCTTCTCGCATGGGCACATAGACCATACGGGAGGGTTATTCCATTTCGCCAATCTTTTGGCAGAGGCCCGCCTGGAGGGGAAGGATTTCAAGGCCCCAGAGCTACTGTGCCATCCGCTCGCATTGAGGACGAAGCTCGACGATGGATTCAGCTTCATAGGATCGCCCGTATCGATGGATGTTATAAGGTCGGTGTTCCCTTGCAACTTCGTCAAAGAGCCGTATTTCATAACAAGGGACCTGGTATTCCTGGGCGAGGTGGAGAGAAGCAATGGATTCGAGGCCAAGGGGACCTTCGGCAAGACCCTTGTTGATGGCAAGGGCGCCGCTGACCGGCTGCTGGACGACTCTGCGCTCGCCTACAGGTCTGAGGAGGGCCTAGTGATCATCACCGGATGCTCGCACTCGGGGATATGCAACATAATCTCATACGCAAAGAAGGTGCTTGGAGAGGATAGGGTCAGGGACGTGATAGGAGGCCTTCACCTGATCAGGCCATCCGCCGAACTGATGGAGAGGACAAAGGGGTTCTTCAAGGATAATAGGATTGAACAGGCCCACCCGTGCCACTGTACGGACCTTGGGTCCAAGATAGCGCTCTCGGAGGTCTGCGAAGTATCGGAAGTTGGTGTCGGGCAGAGCTATGTCTTTTGATGGCCATAGAAAGGAAAAACTGATGATTCCCATTAGGTTCTCGATCATTCTTAGAAACATTTAAATAAAAAATAATATCCTCTTTAAAAGTACAAAGGGATAAAAATGCTCGATATCTTGAAGAAGAACGTATCTAAGGATATAACCGTCGGGATAGGCGCATACACCGATGTCCAGAAGATCACACAGATAGTGGATAACTTTGACCTTTGTCCCTTAAGGATCCTGAAGGAGGAGGAAACGGCGCTTTTAGCCCTCAAGAGGGGGGATATCGACTGCCTCGTGAGGGGAACGCTGAGGTCCTCGCACTTTCTAAGGGCCATGAAGAAGGTCTATGACATAGACGCCCATTACCGTATAGCTCTCCTAGGTACCAAGGAGGGCAAGTACTTTCTGCTCGCGCCGGTAGGCATAGACGAGGGCGAGAGCCTACAGGACAAGGTAAAGCTTGTCGAATATGGCAAGGACTTCCTTTCCACACTCAATATCGAACCAAAGATATCGATCCTGTCAGGGGGCAGATGGGACGACATCGGAAGGTCCAGGTATGTCGACGTCACTATCATTGAAGCAAGAATGATAGCCGAAGAGCTGGGCATCAAGCATCATGAGATCATGATCGAGGAGGCCATCAAGGACTCGAACTTCATCATAGCTCCGGATGGGATATCAGGGAACCTCATCTATCGTAGCCTTGTGCACCTTGGTTGCGGAACCTCGCACGGCGCGCTCTATTATCCACACGCGTTGGACGGCGAGGTCATCGTGGACACATCCAGGACTGCAGACGCCCTAGAGTATGAAACTGCGATAATACTTGCAAACGCCTTTAAGGTGATGAAATGTTGACAAGAGAAGAAGTAATGGAAAAGTACGGGGACGTTCCATTCCTGTCCCCATATGAAAAGATATTTGCATTGATAGACGATGAGAGGCAGACTATCGAACTGCATGAGTACCACGCAAGGGGAAAGTGCAACGGCGGGGCGGCATGGGAGGTCTACCACTTCCCAAGGACCTCCAGGCTCATCTCCACGGCATTCAGGGAGGGGGCAAGGAACGTGTGCATCGTGAACATCGGGGAGGAGAAGCTCGACCTCATACCCGGCATATCCGGGGCAGGGCTCGAG
>JAFGGT010000079.1 GCA_016930445.1 Candidatus Methanofastidiosia archaeon
GCTGCCTTGTACGCATCGGTCTTTCCCATGGAGATTATTATCGCTGCCTGGGATATGGTGGCGACCTCCAGGAAGACGAACATGTTGAATATGTCGTTCGCCAAGACGACCGCGCTGACCGCTGCGATGCTAAGCATTATCATCGACACGTATGCGCCCGATGCCTTCTTCTCGGCCGACGAGTGAATAAGCACAGCGAACGTGGCTATCAGTGCAAGTAGTAGCACGAGAGCCCTCTGAAGGAAAGAGAACGTATATTCTATTGCAAGGTCTATTACAGGTATCACTATCCCTGTCTGTGGAAGCGTTTCTGTCTCCGGATGGGCGCCAAATAGATGATTCCCATATATCGTCAGTAAGGGTATCGCGATCACTAGAAGCATTGCCAATGTTCCGTAATATCTTACCGCCTTGTCCTTTCCGTGCAATATGTTGAGTATTATCGCTGATATGAGCGGGAAGACCACCATCAGTGGTATCAGTTCAGAGTTCATTCCGAATCCTCCTTGAAGATCTCATTGACAGAAAGCGTATGGTACCTTTGGTAAAGTTTTATCGATATGCCCAGTAGAACTGCAAGTGTGGATGCGCCTATCACTATGTTCGTAAGCACGAGAGCATATGGCAGGGAGTTCGAGGCCTCCGAGGCGAACTCCTGATAGAGCCCATTGACACCCAGGTCGTACAGCTTCTCGGATATGATGGGCACTATCGCCCCTGGTCTGAAGCCCTCGGTTATCAGTACGAGATTCACACCGTCGCCTATGAGCATCATCCCGATTATCTTCTTTACCATGTTGTCCATCAGGATTATGGCATAGAGGCCGACTATTATGAGAAAACCCGCAGTGACGAATGACCAGAGCTGAACGGCATCTGCGCTCATTCCTGCATCCTCCTTGTCTTAAGTATCGTAACTATCATCAATCCAGGTATCAGAGCTGATCCGAGTATGGCCTGTGTTATGGCCACATCCGCGGCCAAGAGCCTTTGATATAGGAATGCCAGGCCCAGACCCTGGAATCCTATGATTATCACTGCCTTCATCAGGTCCTTCTGCATAAGCGCAAGGATCGTAGAAAGGACTATGACGGCCATGATGGCGAATTCAATAATCATCTCCAGCACCTCCCTCGTAGTGTGACTTGGCAATCGAATGGATCGCCACAGGCGTAAGTATGAAGTACAATATGGCGATAAGGGCCAGATTGACCTTGCCATAGGCAAATAGTGTCAAAATGCAGGCCGAGTCCAAAACGCCTATTATGTGCAACCTGGCATAAAGGATATTGGGCATCTTCTCAAATCTTAGCAGTCCGAACGAGGCAATGAGAACGAGGGCCCCCGCAATTATGAATATAACAGCTTGTACGATGTTCACTTGAAACCACCGCCCATGAGTATCTTGGCAACGATTATGGTCCCTATCGGCCCAAGCACCAGAAGGTAGAGTGCAATATCTGAAGTATAGTCGATGGGCATTAGCTCGCCGAGCACGACCAGGCCTGTGGCTGCGGTGATGGTGACGCCTGACAATCCTGCCAGGGCAGAGGTGGCTCCTCTTCTTGAAGCGACCCTCAATGAGGCGACTATCCCAATGCAGAGAGAAATCATCAAGAAGTATACGCTAGCATCATAGAAGTTCACTCGAACACTCCCTTGATGTACTTCTCAAATGGGATTATCGCAGATTGGTCCCTTGGCGTAAGTACCGAAACGGTCAATTTCTGAGCCTTGTGGTCCACATCAATGGTCAATGTGCCTGGTGTGAGCGTGATAGAGTTGGCTAAGAAGGCCTGGGATATCTCTTTCTTGAGAACAGTGTCGATCACCTTCACTTCGGGTTTAATAGTACCACGCATACAGAGGTAAATCACATTGACTGCAGACATGGAAATGTAGTAAATTAATACAATAACATATGCTACAGCATAAAAAGGACGGCTGATGTTACTAACCATATATCATCTCTCCCTCAGAGCAAAGTATCTTAGGATTTTTAACTCAAGCTTATAAAGTTTTTGGATTATTGCCAAAAGGGTATTTTGCATTCATCGAAAAAACCGAAAGTTTTATATAAATATATTTTAACATTTAAAAATACCTAATTTTCAAAGGAGGCTATAAATGACAGACGAAAATGTTGTATATGTTGGCAACAAACCACCTATGAGCTACGTATTGGCAGTAACTACGCAATTCAACACCGGCACATCCGAAGTGGTTCTAAAGGCCCGTGGAAAGGCGATATCAAGAGCTGTGGATGTGGCTGAGATCGTAAGGAATCGCTTCATACCTGAGGCACAGGTGGCTAGCATTACTACCGGGACCGAAGAACTGCCAAGGAAAGAAGGTGGAACAACAAACACATCGACTATCGAGATAGTGCTCAAAAAATAGGATCCCAAGGGGATTTATAAGGTATGAAAACACCCATATGTGAGATTTGCCTAAAAAGTGGTATATTGTGCCCAGGATGCCAAGGAAAGCTCACAAATGGCGATATATCCGAGTTAGATGTAAATATTTCTAAGCTTCTTTACAAGCTCATAAGCGAGTATAACATTCCTAAGGACATCACTTTTATCAAGGCATGGGAATTCGACGACATCATCATTTTAGTTGTTGGGATAAATGACGTGGGCAGTGTGGTCGGCAAAGGAGGAAAGATCCTCAAGATAATGCAAAAGGAGCTTCAGAGGAAGATAAGGGTCGTCGAAGATACCAATGACGTGAGAAAGATGGTTAACGATCTTTTGTACCCTGCCAGGGTCATTGGCGTGAACATCATCTACCTTCCCAAAGGCCAGAAGAGGAAGATAAGGATATCGCACGATGATGAGAAAAGGTTGCCCATGGAGCTTTCGAAGGCGAAAGATATTATAAGGACCCTTACTGGTGAAGAGATAGATATCATAGTTGATTAAGGGTGCTTAGATGGACATCGTTAAAGGATGGATAAATGAAATTAGGAACATGGGTGGCATCAAGTTCATAATCCTCAGGAACAGGGACGGGTTGTTCCAAGTGACCATCCCAAAGAAAAAGGTGGGCGAGGACCTCTTCTCCATGGTCGATTCCCTGAACAGGGAGGACGTTATCGTGGTCGAAGGAACTGCCCAGGAAGCAAGGTCCCGGGATTTTGAAACTGAGATAATACCCTTAGACATTAAAGTAATTAACAAATCGGATGCCCCCCTGCCCCTGGACCCTAGCGAGAAGGTCAGGGCAGAGCTCGAGACAAGGCTTGATAACAGATTCCTTGACATAAGGAGGCCAAGGATCGCCGCGATCTTCAAGGTAAGGCATTCACTAGTGAAATTTGCGAGAGAGTACCTGGATTGCCAGGGATTCCTTGAGATCCACACATCGAAGATAATATCCTCCGCCTCGGAGGGAGGCACGGAGCTTTTCCCCATAAGATACTTCGAAAAGGATGCATATCTCACCCAGTCACCCCAGCTCTACAAGCAGATGGCGATGGCTGGCGGCCTTGGAAGGATCTATGAGATAGCATGGTACTTCAGGGCAGAAGAGCACAACACTACACGGCACCTTAACGAGTCCACCGCAATCGACATAGAAATGTCGTTCATAGAGAGCGAGGAGGACGTTATGTCTGTCCTGGAGAATCTCATTCACCATTCACTGAAGGGGTTGAAGGACCAATGCAAGGAGGAGCTTTTGCTTCTGGGCGTGGACTTGAAAGTGCCAGCA
>JAFGGT010000080.1 GCA_016930445.1 Candidatus Methanofastidiosia archaeon
CGAAATACGTCTGTGCGCATATCACTCTGAAGTCCTTGCCCCTGAAGGTCTCCTCAAGGTCGGTTATACCCTTCTCTATCTCAGAACGTACGTTCCTCCCTTGAAGAGTTTGGTGCGACATGGTGAGGTGTTTGCCCTCTGGCGCCAGAGTGCTGTCGGCCTTGGTGGCCTCGTTTATGCCCTCGACCCTCTCGCAGTCCAGAGGGAATAGAACGCCATTATGATTTAAGAGCGATTCGTCGCTAGAGACATTTATCTTGACGCCCCCGGATGGCCTCATGCCGTCTATCCTTTTACGTAGATCCGATGGTATCGAGGCTTTAGGGCAAAGCTCCATTGTGCACTTTGCGCCAACATCAGAAACAACGCACTCGTCATAGTGTTCTTCCCCGTCCCTCGTCTCGATGCCTTTCACCCCGCCATCCTCCACCAATATTGAGCTTACGCCCTCGTGGACTATATTGACACCGTTCCTTTTGATGACCTCCATCAAGGCTTTGATGACCCCGCCGCATCCGCCAATGGGTATCCCGGGGCCGCCATATCTCACTATGTTCCTGATAATGGCAGAAAAATCATACATGCCGATCTCTGATGGTGTGATCGATGTAGACCAGCCGATGATGCATTTGGCAACGGAAAGATATATGGGGTCCTTGAATCTTTGCTCGAGATACTCCTGCAATGATATGTCAGGTACCCTCAGATAGCGCAGCGCTAGGAACATCTTGGCCACCTTTACCTTATCATGGAAGGGCAATGATGACCTCAGCTCATGGAATCTGAGCTCCTTGCCATCATGGAGAAATGTGCCATATGGGTCCGAGTCGACGATATCGCAATTTGCCCCCGCCATTCTAAGGATATTTGCAACTGGGCCAGTGGAGCCATGGGGCAGCATGTGAAGGGCGCCAGTGCTCAAAGAGAATCCTTCCCTTTGTATGTTCCTGAATCTGCCGCCGACACTCCTCGACCTCTCGAACAATGTCACATTGGCGTCCTTGGAGAACAGCGCTGCGGACAAAAGCCCTCCAAGACCTCCACCAACGATTATCATAAAGTATATCAATGGCAAATATTTAAAAAATTAATCTGCCATTTGAGGATGTTGGTGGTCAAGTGGGACATAACATAGTAATATCTGGAGTAGGTGGCCAAGGCGTTCTTGTCGCATCCCAGATTATCGCAAATTCGGCAATAAAGGAAGGAATGAAGGTCAGGGTGGGAGAGACCCACGGAATGGCCCAAAGGGGTGGCAGTGTCATAGCCCACGTTAGGTTCGGGGACGATGTTTATGGTTCTATAACCCCGCTGGGGGAAGGCGATGTCATGCTCGGTTTCGAGCCTGTGGAATCCCTAAGATTCCTGGATTATATGAGAAAGGGAGGATATGCCATCCTGAACACACATCCGGTCATACCGGTCAGCGTGTCGGTAGGAAAGGCTAGATACCCCAACATAGAGGAGATAGTCGAAGCGCTGGAAAGGAAGCTCAGCGTGAGCACGATAGATGCAACGTCCATAGCTATTGAGGCTGGGAACAAGATAGCTTCCAACACTGTTCTGATAGGGGCATTTGCAAAAATAGCTCTCCAAGCCAACATACCTCTTAGAAAGGAGGTGCTTCTGGAAGCAGTGGAGGAAAGGATACCCCAAAAGTACATCGAGCTCAACAGAAAGGCCTTCGAACTTGGATACAACAAGGTCATATCAGGCCTTTAAAGAAGTATATCGCGTCATTAAGCTCTTCGACGCAGCGATACGGGGCCTCTATTGTATAGAGCGAGTCATACCCCCTGTTCCTGATCATCGATATCAGCTTTTTAAAATCTAGGTCTCCGCTGCCTGGCTTCAGGTAAGCCCGTTTCCCGTCCACAAGCCACATCCCGTTGTAATCACGGAGATGGACATTTGACAGGCGGTCTGAAAACTCCATCAGCTCGCCGAACATCCCATACGCCGCGGCATATTCGAAATCGATAGTGAAGGACAGGTCATCAGAAGATGAGAGCAGCTCGCCTACGAGCTCAGAAGGCCTCTTGTATCGTGACGGCAACGCCTCTATTGAGACCTTGACGCCAATATCGTTGCAATGCCCTACAAGCAGCTCCAAGGATCGCTTGATCGATCCCATGGACAATTTCCTGTATCTGCCATCCCATGCATGGACGACCATGATAGATGCCCCCAGGGCCGATGCCGTGGATGCCGTCTGCTTTAGGAGCCTTAGGGCCGCTTGGCCGAACAATGGGTCTGAAAGCAGCGTCTGGGCCACCTTTGGAGCATGGATCGAGAATATGGGACGGTTGAGATCTGAGAACTCGTCTATAAGACTTGGTATGTTATCTATGATAGAAGAATATACAATTAGCTCAAAGCCATCGGCCTTGGTACTGTCTAGCATGCTCTTGACATGCTCATAGTCATGGGTTATGAAACATCCGCTGGATACTGATAACATGGCCATGAAGGCATTATTAGAACTTGGCAATATTATTTTTTCTATGTTTTCAAAGCCACGATATTGATGTGCATGGGATCTGCCTAAAACTTCCTTGATGATTCGTTTTATCCATTTTACCACAAATATTAAACAGAGCATGGTGAAAATTGTTTCAATGCTAGCAGATGGCAATGCCAGATTTCTCATGATGATGACATTAGTACATATGGTCAATGATGGTTTCGAGATGGTGGTTCCGACTCTTATGCCGGCGATTGCCATTTCCCTTGACCTCAGTTATTCGCAGATAGGCATAGTCAGCGGGTCGATGGTGCTTGCCATGGGGCTGGGCCAGGCCTTTATAGGGATAGGATCGGACGTGATGGGGCATAAGAGGCACATGATAATCTTTGGAGTCCTAATCTCATCGGCAGGATTCCTCACAATGGGCCTCGCCTTTTCATATCCATTATTGCTTTTGGCAGGGATATTCATCGGATTCGGCCTTAGCATATATCATCCTGTCAGCATGGCAATAATAACCAACAGATTCAACAATTCTACAGGCAGGGCGGTAGGCATCCATGGCTCAGGAGGAAATATGGGCATGTTCCTGTTCCCTCTTTTGGCCGGGGTTTTGGCAGACCTCATAGGATGGAGGAAGGCCATCGCTGTCTTTCCATTGATAGGGATCGCTATAATAACCGCATATTCCATATCTGTCAAGGAGGAAGAGATAAAATTAGGGAAATTCGAACCGAGAAAACTGCTCGTGCCCGCCCTGGCAATCATAATAGCGTCCATAGGGATGTTCAACATGGCCACAAGGGGATTTTTCATATATTTTCCTGTCACGCTCGGAGACCTTGGATTCTCCTCATCCATGATCGGGATATATTTCTCAGCCTTCTTTGGGATTGGCATATTAGGCCAATATATTGGCGGATACGTGAGCGACAGATATGATGAGGCAAGGTCCCTATTCGCCCTCTTGATAGTTTCAGGCACAGCCATGTATGCAGCGCTGCAGCACCCCCAAGGTTCGACACTTGTGATTTTTATATTGATCTCCGGGCTGACGGTGAACATGATATGGCCCATATTCTTCGTCCTATATGCCAGGAAGACGCCGCCAAATCTAAGAGGTACGGGATTTGGTTTGTTCTTTTCAGTAAACTATCTTTTCGCCGCTTCCTCCCCTCTTCTAATGGGAGGCATAGGGGCGTGGTATTCCATCAGAGCAGCGAATCTCCTCGTTATTGTGACCGCAATTGTAGGGGCCTTAGTGATACTTATCCTAAAAAGAGAGTGAAAATGATCGCTATAAGCCACGACCGACCCCGAAATGTGCTCTTTACATATTAAAAAACCTTTCAGGGATAAACTTATAAATGAAAACAAAGGTAATAACCCGCGATGACCAAGCTTATCATAGCTGAAAAGCCTAACGTTGCGCGTAGGATCGCAAGTTCTTTGGGGGAAGCGAAGGAACACAAGAAGGGAAGGGCGCATTACTATTCGATCGATGAAAAGGACATACTCGTTGCCTCCGCCGTTGGTCATTTGTTCACATTGAGACAGGCCAGGCCGATGGACCAATATCCGTTCTTCGACATAAAATGGATGTCACCAAGCTCCTTCGACAGCAAGATGGGGTACCTGGAACACTACATCAATGTCCTCAGGGACTTGGCAAAGAGGTCGGAAGAGGTCGTCAATGCCTGCGACTACGACCTGGAGGGGTCTGTAATAGGATACAACGCGATTGTCCACGCCTGTGCTTCGGACCCAAGCACGGCCACGAGGATGAAGTTCTCCACGCTGACGAAGGAGGAGCTCATATCCTCTTTCGAGAAGAGGGAGGGCCACCTGAACTTCCCTATGATAGATGCCGGGTTGACAAGGCATATGCTAGACTGGTATTGGGGGATGAACACATCAAAGGCTCTATCAAGTTCTGTGAAGAGAAAGAGCGGCAAGTACGTCGCCCTGTCCGCCGGAAGGGTCCAGACCCCCACCCTATTCTTCATAAATGAGCGGGAAAAGAAGATAGAGGCGTTTGAACCTACTCCCTATTGGATATTGGACATATTTTTCAGAAAAGATGGCACGGAGATAAAGGCAAGCTATCCAAGAAGGATAACTTCAAAGGAAGAGGCCGACAGCATCCACAATGAGACAAAGGGAAATGATGGCACTGTGGCCGATATCGAGAAGAACAGGAGATCCATTGGCGCACCCATACCATTTGACCTTGGCCTTCTTCAATCCGAGGCTTGGAACAACTTCAAGTTCCTTCCAAAGGTGACGCAAGAGGTAGCACAGACCCTCTATGAGGATGGTTACATATCCTATCCAAGGACATCCTCCCAAAAGTTGCCTAGCACCTTGGGTTTCAAGAAGATCCTTGAGTCATTGCGCTCCAACGACAAGTATTCAAGGGATGTTGACATCGTCCTAGGCACCCCCCTGAAACCCAAACAGGGAAAGAAGGACGATCCGGCACACCCTGCTATATACCCTACAGGGCTGAAGCCTGGAAAGCTCAACAAGTACCAGGAAAAGCTCTATGACCTCATAGTATGCAGGTTCCTGTCGCTCTTCATGCCTGATGCGTCGATAGAGAACATTAAGACCTCCATAGACGTTTCAGGGCATAGATTCGTTGCAGATGGGAGAAGGGTAGTTGAACAGGGTTGGATGAGATTCTACGGCAAGTACTCAAATTCAAAGGAGACGATCCTGCCCGAGATGTCCTTGGGCGAGTCCGTTAAGATAGACAAGCATGAAAAGCTCAAGAAGATGACGAATCCCCCTCCAAGATACAATCCCGCTTCCGCAATAAAAGAGATGGAGACCCTTGGCATAGGCACAAAGGCCACCAGGGCGAACATAATAGATACACTCTACATAAGAGGTTATGTCAAGGGCAGGGAAATAGCCATAACTCCCCTCGGCAGATCGCTTGTTGAGACTTTGGAGAAGTATTGTGGCGATATAGTGTCCGTTGAGCTTACGAATCACTTCGAGAATGAGATGGAGGGTATACTCAGGTCCGAGAAGACGATGGAACAGGTCCTAAAGGAGGCCAAAAAGCAGCTCAGGGAGATTTTCAAGGATTTCAAGGGGAGGGAGGAGAGCATTGGAAAGGAGCTGCTCTCTGCACTGATCGACAGCCAGAACGAGAATCTCGGCGAATGCCCGAAATGCGGCGCGGAGCTAAGGATGGTGGTATCGAAGTCCACCAACAAGAGGTTCGTAGGATGCTCCAACTATCCAAAGTGCAAGACATCTTACCCTCTTCCGCAGAAGGGTTCTGTTACCTTCTCGGAACAGCGTTGTGAGGTGTGCGGTTCGCCGATGCTCCGCAACAAGAGGGGGACCGTCTGCATAAACATGGAATGTCCGGCAAAGGCAAAGAAAAGTAATGGGACCTAGCGAAGGTCGTAGGCGCCCACTGCCCTGTCCCGTATGATGTTGTTGAGCTCGTTCATGTCCTTGTTCCTCGCAAGAAGCGGGTTTACTTCCTCTATCCAGGTCTCTTCGCTGCTCTCAGGCGCCCTGTGCATTATGCCGCCATCGGTGGCAGTTATCTGCGACATGCCGATGAATCCGAGGCCATGCTCCTCGCCTATCCTGTTGCATGTCACGGCGAACACCCTGTTCTCCAAGCATCTGGTCACCATCGAGTTGGGGCAATATGGCAAGACAAGATTCGCGCTATGCAAGATTATGTCGGCCCCCTTTAGCATCAATGTCCTCATGCATTCAGGAAAGAACCAGTCGAAGCACACCATCTGCCCGACCCTCGCCTCTCCAAGGTCTATGACCCCAATGCTCTTCCCAGGCTCGAAGAATTTTTTCTCGTTGCAGAAGAGATGCACCTTCTGGTATGAATTGATAAAGCCTCCTGGCCCCACGAGAAGCTGTGAATTGTAGATCTTGTCGCCTATCCGTTCAGCATATCCTGCCGCTATGTACTGGTCGTTCTCCTTGGCGATCTCCTGGAGCAGTGTTGACGTGACCCCGGTCTCTGCATCCTCGGCGAGCGCATTTACCTCCTTCTTGCCCTGAAAGTTGTATCCTGTGTTGAAGAGCTCCGGAAGGACGATGATGTCAGCGTCCTTGGCCTTCTCGAGCATCTCCGCTGCATGGTCCAGGTTGGCCTCCCTGTCAAGGAACGCCGGTTCCATCTGTATATATCCTATCTTCATGATATCGCCTAGATCCTAGTGATCTCATCGATCTTTACATTCTTTGAGAATTTGTTTGGCTCGGGCACTAAGAACGGCAGTATCTTGGAGAGGTCGTTTTCCAATATCACTATGTCAACCATATTGGTGAACTTGACGAATTCCTTCTTGCGCCCATCCATCGCCTTCGAGAACGAGTTAGTTATGTTCCTCTTGATCGAGCCGGATGGGTTGAACACGATCGAGAGGCCCACCTCCTTGAACATGAACATGTCGTTCTCGTCGTTCCCGACGGCTATCGCCCTGTTCCTGTCTATTCCATTCTCCCTCAGGTAGTTCCTGACAAAGTCGCCCTTCGACTTAAGGGTAAGTAGCTTCGTATCGCTGAGATTGCCAGTGAGGATGCCTTCCTTGGCCTCTGGAGAGTTGCCATAGACTTCCTCTATCCCTATCCTCTTGCCGAAGAATCTTGCCAGCTCTTCGAACCCGTTCGTTATGATTATCGGCCTGTAGGAGGCTTCCTTCAACTGCCTTATCGTATCCTTGGCCGACTTTGTGACAAGCATCTTTTGTGCCGTTTCCTTCAATATGGAGCTGGGTTGCCCAGTGATGAACTTGACTCCTTTTGAGAGGATCCACTCGAGCCCCACTTGCTTTCTAAGCTGTCCGGCAAAGATCTTCATGGCCAATGACCTCTTTCCGATGGTCTCTGCCAACTGCAAGGCCTGGGCCTGAGGCGTCAAGACCCCGTCCATGTCAAAGAAGATGTAATACTCCATCTTTCAAACTCCATTAATGCGACTTAATAGTTTTATGGTGCCATATTCAAAAAACTATCAACGTTGCCACTATCACCATCATTATGGTCAGTGCAATTATTATCCTTAGCGTCATCCTTCTGGCAGAGCTGCGCTCATAGTAGCACCTTGGTACTATGTCCAGTATCAGGGACGCTAGGAGCCCTCCGGTCATGAGGCCGATAATGTTCTCCATGGTGATAGTGAACGCCCTGGTAGCGCTCGACGGTTCCATCACCAGTAGGATGCCTGTGACGGCCGCTGGGGGCAGGAGCGCAGCGGCGATGGCCACCCCTGCCAATCCTTCGATTATCTTCTTCGTTAGCGCCAGCATGGCAGCGAGGCCTAGGAACACTGCCATGGGCAGGTAGATGCTGCTAATGGATGTCCCCTGAGCCTTATCTCATCCGTTATGGCAAGGTCTGTGAACTGTTGGAGTATGTACGTCGATACTGCGCTCAGAGTTATTACAACAAATATTAGGAGCAGCATATGGATTATGTTCCTCATCGCTTCGTTGCCCTTGCCCACAGTGACATTTATTGTGAATGCATATATCGGTCCAAGCATTGGGGACAGTAGCATCGCCCCAATGATTATGGCCACATTGTTCATGAAAAGCCCTATCATCGCTATTATACCTGCGATTGCTATCAGGGCGACCTTCCACCTGTCGATCTCCGAATAGGCCCTAACAGAGTCCATCAGGACCTCGATCGGCGTTCTCTCCTTTGACTCCTTCTTTTTCATCTCCTACCTCTTGAGGGAAGATGATATCACGAAGTCCGGGGAATATACCTCTATCATTCGTTCCTTGTATCTAAGGTCGACAATGGCTATTATGTCATCGAGCATCTTGTCGAGCTTGTCGTCGGGGATGAAAACGCTCGCCTTGAGCACGCCATCCTCCTTGGACATGTAGTGATTGGTGCCCTCTAGTACTGCCTCTAGCTTTTTCTTGTCCTTGGGATCGGTACGTACAACGATCTGCTTCAATCTGATCACCTGGTCAGCTACTAAATATGCTCCCATGAATTAAAATTCTTCCTTTGTCTGGGCAATTCGTCCATTCTTCGAG
>JAFGGT010000081.1 GCA_016930445.1 Candidatus Methanofastidiosia archaeon
CTTCCCGAAGAAACCCATCCTTGAATCGTCAGTGAGGTCGTAGAGAGGGCCGAACGCGTCGTATATGTCAGCTTCGATCCCATGTTTCTCCATGATGTTAGTCAGGTATTTGCTTACCGCGTCACCATGGTCCACGGTAACTTGCCCGCAGCTCACGAACATCGCAAGGGGCGAACCTGGCCTGAATCTCTTGGCATTGTCCTTTAGGAAGCCTTCTGCCTCCTTCGTCCATTTGCCCATCTTGATCCCCGAACCTACAAGGTATCCGTCATATTCCCCAAGCTCCAAAGGGGGCTTCTCATTTCCCTTCAGGTCTATAATGTCGACCTTGTAACCCTCGGCATCAAGGACCTTGCCGATCTCGGATGCGATCTCCTCTGTGCTTCCATACCTGGAGCCATATGCTATCAACAATCTCTTAGAAATATGATCACCTCTATGACATATGTACAAATTGAAAGAAAAACTATTCTATCCATGTATGCTCCTGATGGGAGGACCCCCTTTCGAAAATGTTTCCTGCCCCATGTCTCACTAATGCCGAAGTTCTCTCATTCGGCCTTCTTGAATGCAAGTGCAAATGGGATTCTCTCCAATTAGACGAAGAAGATTCCGATATATTTTATAATGATTACAAAAAAACCATCTTATTTAAGGTGAATTACAATGGACGGCGACAAGATCGGACAGAGGATGAAGAGATACATGGAGATGAGGGAGATGACCCTCGAAGAGCTCTCAGAGCGCACTGGCCTTGAGAGGGAGTTTTTGAAATCCCTGCAAGAGGATGATGTATATTCCTCACTAGGGCCATTGCTGAAGGTGGCAAGGGCACTTGGTGTAAGATTGGGCACATTTCTTGATGACAAGATCAGCAACGATCCGCTTATTATAAGGAAGCTTGACCAGCGCGAAGAGATAGTCACCCACAGGGGTGTTGACAAGCCAGCCACGCTAACATTCCATTCATTGGGCAGGGGAAAGACGGACAGGCATATGGAACCTTTCTTCATCGAGCTGTTCCCAGATTCATCAGAAGGGGGAAAGCTTTCAAGTCATGAGGGCGAGGAGTTCATGTATGTGGCATCAGGGGAGATAGAGATCACATACGGAAAGGACACGTATGTACTCTGCCAAGGCGATAGCATCTACTACAATTCTATAGTACCGCATCATGTCGGATGCCACGGGATCGAGAAGGCCACGATTGTCGCAGTGCTATATCTCTCATGAAGGTGCGAGACATGTCCAATCTTAGGGAGATAACTTTAGGGCAGATGTTGGATGGGATCATTGAGAGATTCCCAGATAACGAGGCAGTCGTTTATGTCGACCGGAACTACCGCCTTACTTACAGGGAGTTCGGCGACATAGTCGACAAGCTTGCCAAGGGCCTGATGGCATTGGGGGTGCAGAAAGGGGAGAAGGTCGCGATATGGTCTACCAACATACCCTATTGGGTCGCATTGCAGTTCGCCACAGCGAAGATAGGCGCCATACTGCTAACAGTCAACACCCAGTACAAGAAGGTCGAGTTCGGCTACCTGATGGAACAGTCTGAAGCCGAGAATCTTTTCATCATTGACGGGTTTAGGGATACTGATTACCTCTCCATACTCTACGAGCTGGTGCCTGAGCTGAGATCGCAGCAGAGGGGGTACCTAAGGAGCAAGAAGCTGCCTCACCTCAAGAGGGTGTTTTTCCTTGGCCAGGAAAAGCATAGGGGGATGTACACCATTCCGGAGGTCGTCTCCATGAGCATTATGGTCTCCGATGACGAATATGCGAAAAGACAGAAATCCCTCGACCCGCACGATGTGGTCAACATGCAATACACCTCCGGCACTACCGGGTTCCCAAAGGGCGTGATGCTGACCCACTACAACATTGGCAACAACGGTTTCTGGATAGGGGAGCGGCAATTGTTCTCAGAAAAGGACAGGGCCTGCTTTCCCGTACCACTGTTCCACTGCTTTGGATGCGTTCTAGGCGTTCTTGCTGCCGTCAGCCATGGGACCACGATGGTCATACTTGAGACATTCGACCCTGTACAGGTCATGACCGCGGTCGAAAGCGAGAGGTGCACGGCCCTCTACGGCGTGCCGACCATGTTCATATCGGTCCTGGAGCACAAGCTGTTCGACAAGTTCGATTACAGTTCCCTAAGGACGGGCATAATGGCGGGCTCGCCATGCCCCATTGAAGTGATGAAGCAGGTCATGGAGAAGATGTACATGAAGGACATCACCATCTGCTATGGATTGACCGAGGGGTCGCCCGTCACGAATCAGACCAGTGTCGATGACGACATCGTGCACAGGGTGGAGACGGTAGGCAGGCCTTTGCCCGAGATCGATGTAAAGGTGGTCGACCTGAACACAGGGGGGCCTGTTCCCGCGGGGATCCCTGGCGAAGTCATCTGTAGGGGCTATAACGTGATGAAGGGCTACTACAACATGCCGAAGGAGACCTCTGAGGCCATAGACGCGGACGGCTGGCTTCACACCGGGGACCTGGGGATAATTGATGAGGAAGGGTACCTCAAGATAACAGGCAGGTCAAAGGACATGATAATCCGGGGCGGTGAGAACATATACCCCCGCGAGATCGAAGAGTACCTGTACAAGATGCCCGGGATATCGGACGTTCAGGTCGTTGGTGTTCCAAGCGCCAAGTATGGAGAGGAGGTTGGCGCCTTTGTGATAATCAAAAAGGGGCACGACCTAAGCGAGGAGGACATCAGGGACTTCTGCAGGGGCGAGATAAGCCGATTCAAGATACCGAAGTACGTCTTTTTCGTCGACTCTTATCCGATGACCGCCAGTGGAAAGATACAAAAGTACAAGCTGGTGGAGCTCTCAAAGGAACTGTTGAAGCAAAGGGGCCTAGAGGCCACTTAGGGCGGAGGGCACCCTGAGGCCGGCATCCTTGAGGCTTTCTTTGTATTTTAAGAGCTCGGTTGCCCCCTCCGGCTTCAGGAACCACCTGTATTTTCCGAATGTCCACTTCTCCAGCCCAACGACCGCCTTCCACCTGTTAGTGAGCCACTATCTCCATGCCCAAGATTAATATGTCTCTCATACAATATATCTATTATTGGCAATAGGTCCATCCGGCCCTCGATCCTTCGTAATCCTATGAATGGGATGGGGTCGCGAACTGTGGTGACGATCATGAAAAAGAGGGCATTGGTGCTCATAGGACATGGAAGCAGGCAACCATACAACATTGAGGTGGTCGGCGAGATCGCCGGAAAGATAAGGGCCAGAGAGGCCTGGGGCGTGGTCAGCTACTGCTTCAACGAGATGAACGAACCAAGCGTAGCGGACGCATTGGACGACATCTGCAAGGACGATGAGGTCACGACAATAGTATTTGCTCCAGTCTTCATCTCTTCAGGCAGGCATGTCATCGAGGACATACCACGGGCGCTCGGCCTGCCCAAAGGC
>JAFGGT010000082.1 GCA_016930445.1 Candidatus Methanofastidiosia archaeon
AAGATATACACCACCAGGGTGACCGACTTCGATGAGAGGAGCAGGACGGTATCATACGTATGCGATGGGGAGTTCACGGGCAAGGACTCGAACACTGGGGAGGAGATCCACATCAAGGGATGCGGACATCAGGGCACTTCAAGCATAAGGAATGGAAAGCTTGCCTGGAAGGTCGAGTTCGCAGCTAGATGGAAGGCATTCGATGTTGCCTTCGAGGCTTTTGGAAAGGACATCCTGGAATCTGTGAAGGTGAACGACATCATAGAGGAGAGGATCCTCAAGACAAGGCCTCCTGTACATGCGTTCTATGAGATGTTCGTCGAGAGGGGAGGCGGCAAGATATCCAAGTCAAAGGGCAATGTCTTCACCCCCCAGAAATGGCTCTCATACGGCAATCCTGATTCCCTTGTCCTGCTAATGCTAAAGAGGCTTGCCTACTCGAGGGTCGTGGACCTGTTGGAGATACCAAAGCTCATGGACGAGGTCGATTACCTTCATAACGTATACTTCAACAAGGAGAAGGTCACGAACAAGAAGGAGAGGGACCACATGGTGCGCATGTACCAGTACCTCAAGTTCCTCAAGGTGCCGGACTCTCCACAACTTACATTGCCATACAGCGTCGTTGCCAATATAGTGTCGGTGATCCCTGAGGACACCCCGAACAGGGATGAGATAATAGTGAGCATACTGCAGAACTCAGGGAAGGTACCGGCGAACATGGCGGACGAGGACCTTAAAGAGGTCCACTGCAGGGTGAGATATGCCACGGAATGGTTGAAGGAGACCGGTGACGTTGTAAGGGAGAAGGTGGAGATCAGCGAAGATGAAGGCAAAGCGATAAGGGCGTTCATCGCCACGCTTGATGAGACGATGGACGGGGAGGCCATTCAGAACTGCCTGTTCCAGACGGCAAACGACAACGGCCTGAAACCCGCCAAGTTCTTCAAGCTCATCTACACTGTGCTTTTGGGGGTCCCGAGAGGGCCTAGGGCGGGAAATCTCATTAAGACCATCGGCATACAAAGGACGAAGGACATCCTGGGAAGGGAGCTTTGCTAATCAGATGGCTCCAAGAAGCTCTTTACAAGGTTCAGCTTTGAGAATCTGCCCCTTGAAAGGAATGCTATCAGCTCCTCCTTACCCAGAAGCTTGTCCCTTATTGCCTCGTTGGACATGCCGTCGTCGTGCATCTCCTTGACCGATTTGCCCAGGTCCGTTAGATAGGATATCTTCTTGGACAATATCTCTTCAGGCTCGTCAAATGGCTTTCCATGCCCAGGGAATATTCTTTCTATCTTCAGCCTCGATATGGATTGCAAGGATCCTATGGCATCCCATATCCTTACCTCGTCACTTACCCATCTGGTCTTCCCCCAAAGGACAAGGTCGCCTGAAAAGAGCATTCTCCTCTCCGGCAGATAGAAGCACATGTGGTCATCGCTGTGGCCAGGTGTGTATATGGGGATGATCTCGTCATCGCCGACAATTATCCTCTCCGGGCATTCCTTTGGCAAGGAAGGCCTGACCTTTCCTGCATACAGTAGCTCTATGAGCGAGCTGTTATCGGGAGACCTTAGAAGGCCCATGGCGTTCGGATGGCAGTAGATGTTGCACCCATACTCCTTTTGAAGGACTTGATTGTTGCCCACATGGTCATGGTGCCTATGTGTGACGAATATGTCGCTCACTTTGCCTGCCGCCTTGGCAAACTCGGCCCCCATGTCAATACCTGTGTCAAAGAACGCCATGCCCAGCCTAAAGGCATTGGCATTGAAAAGTGCCTTGTTAAGGACCTTTTTTATAGTTATTATCCTCTCAACGCCATCATATTTCCTAATAGTTATCATAACAAGAAAAAAAGTGACAATTTAGTATAAAAAAGTTATGATTTATAATCAATAACTTTATATAGCATATTAATTTTAGCATAATGCAAAACATACAGATCAAGTATGTAAAGGTGCCAAACACATGAGAAAGATAATTAAGAACCCAGATAACGATTTTTTCATCGAGTACCTGAAGCCTTATTATGTTCGCACGATCGATGGCCAATACCTCTTTGGATGCACGCAGCCAGGCAGGCGACCTGACAGGGCATTCTACATGGTCCCAGAAGGTTTCAAGCTCGGATATGGTCAAAAGTCCTTCCCTGTGGACATTGGGCAAAAGATATACAAGGTAGCAATGGAGTACCTGGACAGCGTTGATATGGTCGTCCAGGAGTCTATCCAGGGAGAGGACCCTTACAAGACCGGGGTACAGATCACAACAAGCGTGGATTGCCCACACTCGGCTTATATCCCTTGGATAGGGAAGCATATGACATTTCCACACGACGGGCAGACGAAGCTATCCTGTTTCAACTTCATCGTGCCGGAGATACTGCCGGAGGAATATGCCGAGAAGATCAGGGAGTTCTGGCCCGAGTACGACCCTAAGGTGCCCCTTACACTATACGATTTCACTGGAATGGAAAAGGACGTCCGAAAGGTCCTTTCCCTTCGTGTCGACTATTTCGGCGGCGCTTACAAAAAACCAAACCTGACCATGGTATGGAATCGCGGAGAGGCGGATGGCCTGGTCTCATATCATGGTGGTTGCACGCTAGACAGGATAGTAAAGGGCCTGAGCGGCACTGGAAAGACCACGCTCACGGTCGGCCCCATGTTAGAGCAGGATGACGCACTATTGGGGAAGGTCATCTATCAGAACGATACTGCCAAGAGCGTCACCATAATAGGGCTCGAGGCGGCAAGCTTTGCTAAGTCAGAGGGGCTTACGCCGAGCAGTCCAGAATGGGCTGGCCTGATGAGGGCAAAGGAGACCACGGTGATCGCAATGAACATAGATTGCGAGAACGTGAACTATGAGATGGAGCCAGAAGGCAGGCATCTGATCCGTGTGCCAAGGGTCGAGGAAGGAAAGAAGGCGGGGCGCCTTCTTACGACGGAGTATGAGAGGTCAGGCACGAAGAACGGCAGATTCATCTTCGATTTCTCCGCACTGAATCCGAATTGGAACAGGGAGAAGAAGGACCTTAAGGCAGAGGCACTTGTATTCAAGAGATATAACACGATGGAACCCATGTTCAGGGTAGTCGACCCGAGGATGGCAGTGGCTCTTGACAGCGCATGTGAGTCCATCATAACATCGGCCGTTTCCGGGAAGAAGGCAGGGGCGAAGGTGCGCTCATACGCTGCCACTGACTTCATGGCCAGGGAACAATCACAACAGGCCCTGCTCAAATGGAAGATATACGAGGACATGGACCTATCATTGGGTGGGAATCTGATATTTTTCATAATGAACTCAGGATATGTCGGCAGGAACGACATAGAAGGAAACACCAGGAAGGACAAGGAAGGCAATCCACTTGGGGAGAAGATAAGGGTGGAAGACTCGAAGAGATTGCTCGAGCTCATCGACAACGATGAGATAAGTGAATGGATCTCAAATCCTATCTTCGGCCACCTTGTGCCGAATCCTCGGGAATTGGAGGACAAGGGTGTGAGGGAATTCTCCTCAAGATTCAATCTGATGAGATACTACACTGCCGAGCAGATACTCGATTTCGCCAAGCAGGACATAAACGAAAGGACCTCATATCTCAAGGATCTCTTCCACGGACAAGAGGGCGAAGAGGAGCTAAGGCCGATAATCGAGTTCTGGAACAACATAAAGCTTCCTGACAAGAAGGCTGTAGAAAGATTCTACAAGAAGAACTACAGCTGATCTTTTTCTTTTTTATCCCCTTATTATCAACATTGCAATGTAGATGGCATAGAACAACAAGAGGGTAAGGCCCTTCGGCCAGCTTATTATATTCTCAATTCCAACATATACCATCAAGAGGAGCGTAAAGGTGGCTATTACCATAAGGCCCATATCCATTATGAGATGGCCGTCTAACGGCAGTGGGATGATGATGCTCGTTACCCCCAGCACCCATAGAACGTTAAAGATGTTAGAACCCACGATGTTCCCGACCGCGATGTCACATTGTGCCTTGTATGCGGCAATGATGCTAGTCGCGAACTCGGGGAGGGATGTGCCGAACGCCACTATCGTCGAGCTTATCAATATCTCGGATATTGAAAGCTGCCTCGCAAGGGATATCGAGTTCTCCACTATTATCTCTCCTCCGAGGTATAGCGCCAAGACGCCTGTCAATATGAAGAGAAGAGCCTTAGAAGGTTTATAATTTGCATCGTATATCCCCTCATCCACTATCTCGTCCCTTGACCTGCTGAGGACGAATATGAGGAATAGCACGAATGCGGATATCAGTATTATACCATCGATCCTTGAGATGACGTTTTTTCCGCTTCCGAATAGGAGCACGTCTATGGAGATGAACAGGAGTAGCATCGAGGAAAAGAGCGCATAGGGGATATCCCTCTTCTTGGCGTATATGTTGATGTCCAGGGGTATTAGAACCGCCATGATGCCGACTATGAGCAGCATGTTTGCCATGTTGCTCCCGATAATGTTCCCGACCGCGATGTCGGTCGTCCCTTTGAATGCGGAGATGATGCCCACAATGAACTCAGGGAGGGATGTGCCGAACGCCACTATCGTCAGGCCTATTATGAAGTAGGAGACGCCAAGTCGCTGAGCAACGAACGTAGCGCCCTTTACGAGATAGTCGGCACCTTTTACCAACATCACGAATCCGATCGCTATAAGGAACAGTTGCAGGTACATATAATACAGATTAATATCAAAATATGGCGAGTTATAATACTTTCTAATGAAATATCATCGTCAAGAAACTTTAAATATAAAGGAAAATACTAACAATATGGCTCAAAGAGCGGGCGAATTTTGGAGAAAGTTCAGGGACAGGGGGACAATGCCCCCCGACATATCGTCAATGTGGTGGATACTGATCCCCTTGGTGGCACTTTTGGCCATATGCTACTATGTAAGGCCATGGTTCCACGGAATAATAATGGGACTCTACAAATCCCCATTGGTCCTGATGTTCCTGTTCGCGATATTCTTACTGTTGGTCATCAATCTTGTCATGTACTACTACATATCCAGGGTGCAGTTCAAGGACACGGCCAAGTACAACACTTTCCAGAAGGTCAGGAGGGCTCTTACCATACTGGTGGTGATATTCATGATCAGCCTTGTGCCCCTTTATCTCTATAGTGGTTACTACATGGACCGAACGCTCTATGAGAACACCGAATACATAGAACTTACGACAATGCCTGAGACGGATGTCATAAGATTCCTCCCATTCTCTGTGGCTGAGAGGTATTCCCTAGATGCTTTCACAGATCCGCAGTATACGATAGGGGATGGCGACATGGTGAAACAGGGCGGTAGGCTGTACTGGAACTTTCCCATGGTACCAGAGGGCTCCATACTCTATTTCACGAAAAAGCCCCAGGGCGTCATATCCATCAGCGCCGACACGAGCGGCAAGGAGATTAGTACCCAAATGGCAGAGATGCAGATAGGGGAGAACATAGGCATCACAGACAACATCGAATGGAGGATCTACAAGGAGGATATGTTCTGCGACATAGCAGACATCTATTATCAGGACGACCTTATAGTGGTATCCGTGATAAAGTACAAGTTCAAGCTCATTGGAAGGTATCCATACTTTGGCGGCGTTTACACGATAGACTTTGACGGAAACATCAACTTCTTCTCTCCCGAGGAGGCCGCGGAACAGCCATGGGGTAACAGGGTTTATCCGGAATCCCTCGCAAGGAAGCAGGTCGAGGTCGTTAACACCAGGAACGGGCTTTTGAACATGTGGATCTACCACAAGGAGATGATAGAGATCCAGGACGTTTACAGCGGAGGCAATCAACAACCATTTCTTTTGGACACGGATGATGGCCTTGTATGGATGACAGCTGTAGAACCCAGAGGCAGGAGCTTTGGGCTTTATGAGATCTACTTCCAGGGCGCTGTGGATGGAAAGATATACGTGTACAGGGTCTCATCTGAAAACCTGACAGGGCCAAGGTATTCCATAGACTACGTAAAGAAGACGTTCCCTAACTTTGATTGGTTCTCCTTCTACATCTCCGAGCCCAGGCCGATAATAAAGAACGGTGAGCTGTACTGGTTGGTCTCTATAGTGCCAAATGATTCGGCTGGCGTTACGATGCAATGTGTGGTCAAGGCCAAGACGAGCGATGTGACATCCTTCGCATCGGATGCGGAAGTGAAGGCCTTCTTCGAGGATAACGAAGAAGGGCCGACGGACGAAGGGATCACGATCGAGGACATAAGGGATAAGATCGAAGAGGTCGAGGCCCTTCTTGATGAGCTCAAGGCCCTGCTCGAAGAGCTGGAGTCCGGGTAGTGTCCTGCATGTCAGAGAGGGACGTCGTCGAGAGAACAGAATTCCCAATCACCGGTGACATCTTGAGGAGGGACCTCAAGAGGATCGGCGTGAAGAGAGGAATGGTATTGTTCGTACAATCCTCGCTTTCGGCAATCGGATGGGTCTGTGGCGGGCCTATGACCGTGATAGACTCCCTTTTGGGAGTTCTAGGCGATGACGGCACGCTGGTGATGCCTTGTATGTCCTCGGACTGGAGCGACCCAAGCAAATGGGAAAATCCACCCGTGCCAAAGGAGTGGTGGGGTACTATAAGGGACAAAATGCCCGCTTTCGATAAGGAAAGGTGCCCGATCAGATGCGGCATGGGCATCGTAGCCGAGGCATTCAGGAAATGGCCTAACGTGTCGAGGTCGGACCATCCCACGTCCATTGCGGCCCTGGGCAAGCACGCTAAATACATTACCTCCATCCAGCCTTGGTCATTTCCTCTAGCAGAAGGCTCTCCCCTTGAAAGATGCATGCAATTGGGAGGATACGGGCTGCTCATAGGGACCACAAGGAACACCACATTGCACCTCTCAGAACATCTCGCCAGATTCGATAAGAGGGTGATCACAAATGGGGCACCGATATTGGAATCAGGGAAGAGGGTGTGGAAGGAGTATCAGGAATATGACGACTACACAGACCACTTCCCAAAGATACTGGAGGAGTTCTCGGGCACTAGATCCTGCAAGCGCTCGAAGATAGGATATGCAATGTCCCATCTCTTCAGGCAAAGCGATATTGTTGAGTTCGGAAGGGCATGGTTTGAAAGGGAATTGGGGTAGATCATACCCCTTTGTTTCCATTGGAGAATAATATTCCCCCATCCTTATTTCAGGAGATTTAAATTGAATATAAGGTGTCTGGAGTGGTTATTCTTGCCCCACATCCTCAGACGTCCTTCAATGGCGCATATATCGCGTTCAGCCGGTCATAGAATCCCTTCGTATGAAGGGACGCTGAGAGGCCAAGCGTGGGGTGCTTGTAATCCAGGTGATGGCAGAACTCATGGATAAGTGTATTAAAAAGCGTCTTGAAAGCGACCCTCCTGCCTGTCGCTGTCAGGGTATATAACGCGATCATGGCCTTGTTGGGAAAGTACTTTCCATGAACCGAGGACATTATCCTCCTCTTGCCGGTAAGGGGGTCGGACCTGCGCCTCGACGGCCTTTTTCCCATTACGGACAGCTCCACCCCAGCGGTTATACCAAAAATATCATTGAGAAGGGACAAAAAGACCTGGCCCGTTCTCTGTATCAGTTCGTCATTTTGCAGGGAAACGGATTCCTTGAAGAGCAAGAGCGCCTCCTTTACCTCAAATGTGGGCGTGAACTCAAGCTTCACTGAGTTCGATCTCTTGTAGGGGTCCTTCAGTATCGAGGAATAGGCCGGCGCCCTGAATACGACCGGCCCGTGCCTCTTCCTCGTGCCCAACACCAAGATATTACCCTCCAAAAGGGGAAAAAGGATTATTGGATGTTCTTCAAAAGATTTTCCATAATCCCGTCCACAAAGGCCCCATCATAGCTCTCTATATCTCCGGAATCGGCATATTTTGATATGAAGGGATCAAGCGGAATCGAGCCCAGGTAAGGGACCTCTGCCAGTTCGGCAAGGGTCTCTCCATCGTCCTTTCCGAAAAGCTCGAATTTCTCGCCGCATTTTGGACATAGAGCGTATGCCATGTTCTGCACCAGCCCGAGCACCTTGACGTTCATCGTCTTGGACATGCTGATCGCCTTTCTCACGATCTCGAACGCCAGCTGCTGCGGGGATGTCACCACCACCATGCCATCGAGCTTCATGCTCTGCATCACCGTCAATGGGGCATCGCTTGTGCCCGGAGGCAGGTCGACTATAAGATAGTCCAGCTCCCCCCAGTCTATGTCTGACATGAACTGCCTGATGGCGTTTGCGACCATTGGGCCCCTCCATATGACGGCCGAACTGTTGTCATGGAGGACAAGGCTGAGCGACATTATCTTGATCCCCCATTCCGAGACCGGAGGGATTATGCCGTCCTGCCCCTGTCCTGGCAACCCGTCCACACCGAACATCTTGGGTATGCTCGGGCCAGTTATGTCTGCATCAAGAATGCCTACCTTGTTGCCTTTCTTGGCCAGGTAGGTGGCTATAAGCCCTGATACGAGTGATTTTCCAACGCCACCCTTGCCGCTTGCAATGGCGATCTTGCGCTTTATCTTGGACATTCGCTCCTCTATCTTTTGATTTTGTTGTACCATCCTATCATCCATCATTTATTGACCTCCTTATCGGAACAAAGGTGTATTATCATATGGGTTTTATAAAAACATATTGGAGAATATGGGGGAATTTGGTTCATGCCCTTGTGCCCCCACTTCATGATTGCGGTATATGGGACCAAAAGATTTATTTTTTTGTAATATCGTATCATGAATAATGATGAAGGAAGAAGCACAGTTCAGCAAGAAGTATGAAGAGTATCTGGAATCCATACTCTGCATCGTCACCAAGAAGGGATATGCCAGGACGAAGGATGTGGCGAACGCCTTGAGCATCACCCCCGCCAGCGTCGTTGAGATGTTCAGGAAGCTCGATGACGACCAACTTGTCAATTACAGGAAGTACGAAGGGGTCACGCTCACGCCCAAGGGCAAGGAATTCGCGAAGAGGACATACAAGAGACATAAGATTATCAAACAGTTCCTGGAGATGATAAAGGTACCAAAGGAGATTGCGGACAACGATGCATGCATAATGGACCACCACCTGACAGCTGCCACCATTGGCCAGATAAAGAATCTTATAGAGTTCATCGAAGAGGCGCCTGTATCAGAGGAATGGCTAAGACAATATGAGGAATTCCTCCAAACGGGAAAGATAAATAGAAATTATTAAAAAACTAGAAATCAACTCTAAAATGCTTTTATATATTCCAGGAGATTACAGATGACTTCGAAACAAAAGGCTAAGGGATACAGATACGAGAAGAAGACAGAGGAGTACCTGAACACCATCAACGGCGTGTCTGCCAAGAGGTCCTTCGCATCGGGAGCCTACGGAAAGTTCAGCAAGGAGCTTGATGGCGATGTCAGGGCAGACATAGGCACAGAGACGTACAAGGTCGAGTCCAAGGCCAGGGACAAGGAATTCCCAAAATGGATGGAGAACGCCTTTACCCAAGGCGATATGGTCTTCTTTTGGAAGCCTCGATCCGAGCCTGTCGTTGCAATGCCCTTCGAGGTCTTCAAGAAGATGCTGGAGAGCGTAGCCGATTAGCTCGCTTCCGTATTGAAGAAGTTGATTCCCTTCTTTTCCAACGTTGCCACAACTGACAGCGCTACGACGGTGCCCACTAGGAACTGCGCAAAGTTGAAAGGTAGCTCCTCTAAGGCCGCTGGCAATCCGAAAAGGACCGTCTCAGCGATGAAGTAACCTGACATCAGGACGATCCCACCGATGGATAATGCCATCAATCTTGTCCTTATGTCCCTCCTCTTTCCAATGATCCCGACCAGGAAACCCTCAGTGCCCTTGACCACAAGCGTGATAGGCGCGAATGAGCCAAATCCCAAGTAAAGGTCGGCAAGGGCGGACCCTACCCCACCTGCAAAGCCCGCTGTCATCCCTCCGAAAAGGAGTGCTGTTATGTATATGGCGGTCTCGCCAAAGTTGAAATAGCCACCTGTCGCCGCAATCGGTATCGGAGGTATAATGGCTGTCGCTATAAAGACCAATGCTGTGAATGATGCCCTCAATGCAATGTCGCGGGAGTTCATAGGATTAGAAAAATACCCGATTGTTAAAAAACTATCCTGACTTACTCACAAATGTCGACTACATCCACTCATCGAGGACCTTTTGTCTCGATTTGAAGTTCAATAGCTGCGACTTGCCAATATATTCCTGGGCCCTTACCTTAAGGAACTTGTCAAGCTCGCACGCCACTTCCTCCATGCTGCAAAATGACATCGGCCTTTCCCTGAAGGCATCCTCAAGTATCGTCCTTACCCTCCAGACCCCTATGGGCGTGTGGTATGTTGGTTGCACCTCCATTATCACAATGCATGTGGCCTGCCGCCTGACAGTGTCAAGGTATTCAGCCACCGGCAGTCTACCAGCATAGTACGCCCCTGTGATGACGTCGGCATACTTCTTCCTGTCCGAGAAGTATTCCCAATCTGAAAATATCTTCGGGGCCGTGGCCTCCCCAGAGAAAAGCGAACCAGGGAGCCAGCACTCAAGGAACTCGTATGACCAGATGCCAGGGATCAGGATTGCAGCAAGCTTATTTCCTATGTCCTCTGAATGGAACAACATGTATTCGGATATCTGAGGATAGTCCCTGACCCTTTTCATTATATCCTTGGATATGATGTCGTCCGTTGCCGTGATCGACCATCTGGTTGGCACGAACTTCCTGTTCTTCTGCTCCCCAAGTATGCCTGCAGAGAGTATCTTCGATATGTGTGAGACCTCTATGTCCTTCTCGAAAAGACCTATCACACCCTCGGAGGCCAGAATGTCATCATTATATACCTTGTCTATGCATCTTGGAATGTGGGGATTTTGCGCCAGGTCGAGCTTTCTAAGCATCTCGGATGGGCCATGGGGTGGCGAGAACTCCGAGAACTTCACACTGAAGTGAGGTTTCTTCTCCAAAAAAAGCTCGGTGTCCACCGGCCTGTCGGACATCACTATGTCCTGCATCTGCATCACCCTTCTAACGGGGTCTTTGGCCGAATTCACATCAAGCTGGTCCTTTGAGCGAACAAGCGTCGTCCTGAACTCTATAATCTCGTCAAGCGCCCTTCCATGCCAGGCCTCCGGCCTGTCCATCTCAGAGGTGTCGCCGATTATAGGGGGCACCATTGGACCTATGTATACCTTGGGGTAGTTCCAGCTGCCAACGAATATGGATGAAGGGGATGAGCCGAAGATGTCCTTGGAAAGGCTAGGCAGTATCTTTGACCTTAGTCTAACCTTTTGAAGGATCGGGCAGAGGGGGCGTCCGCAGAGCAGCTTGTTCCCCTTGCAGATCGCGCACCTCTCATCCTTGGATATCGGCATATGAATAGCTCGTAAAGTGGATAATTAAGGGTTTCTATGTCTTGACAAATATGCAAAATGTATATATTATAGTAATACAATAGTGTCTCACCCGGTCTATAAGTCCTATATATTTTGGGGTTGAGTCGATGATTGAATGGAACAGCCTTTTCTCAGAGAGGGTCATAGACCTGAAAGCCTCTGATATAAGGGAGCTGCTAAAGCTCACCATACGGCCAGAGATAATATCCTTTGCAGGCGGGCTTCCGAATCCGAAGTCATTTCCTGTTGAGGACATATTCAGGATCTCACAAAGCGTCTTGCTCAACTCGGGCGAGGACGCGCTTCAGTACACCACCACAGAGGGGTATATGGAGCTTAGGAAGTTCCTGGCGGCGAGGGAAAGGAGCGTCGGGGTCATCTCGACGGAGGATAACATCCTGATAACGTCCGGCAGCCAGCAAGGGCTGGAGCTCATTGCAAAGTCTTTCTTGGATCCGGGGGACACGGTGATAGTGGAGAGCCCGAGCTATCTGGGCGGCATATCTGCTTTCAGGCTGTTCCAAGCCAGATTCGAGACCGTGCCTTTGGAAGAGGACGGGGCGGACCTCAACGTCCTTAGGGAGATCCTTAAGAAGCCGGGCGCCAAACCAAAGCTCTTTTACACGGTGCCGACATTCCAGAACCCCTCCGGAATCACATATTCGAAGGACAAGAGGAAGGAACTTGCGGAGATATCGTATGAATATGACCTGACGATAGTTGAGGACAATCCTTACGAAAAGCTGAGATTCTCGGGCGACAAGATAAAGTCCATAAAAGCATATGCGCCAGAGAACACGCTTTACATATCGACGTTCTCGAAGGTGCTCTCTCCAGGATTCAGAATCGCATGGGTGTGCGCGCCGAAGGATGTAATTCAGAAGCTAGTCGTCGTAAAACAGGCTACAGACCTATGTTCGAACGCGTATGTGCAGCATATCACTTACCAGCTCCTCTTGAGAGGCCTGATAGACAGGCACATTCCATGGATAGCGGCCATGTACAAGGAAAAGAGAGACATCATGCTGGATGCCATGGAGAAATACTTCCCAAATGAGGTCACTTGGACGACCCCTAATGGAGGCATGTTCATATGGGTGACCCTGCCAGAGCACATGAACTCAAAGGAGATTTTCCCTGATGCCCTAAAGGAGAATGTGGCATACGTGCAGGGCGGCGCCTTCTATATCAAAGGTGGCTACAATCACATGAGGCTGACCTTCGTCTATGAATCCAACGAGAACATTGTTGAAGGGATAAAAAGGCTTGGAAATGTGTTAAGGAACAAGATGTAGTCAGACGTACATTCCGCCGCCATCCCTCTTGAGCATGAGCTTGTCCAGTTCTACACTTAGCTTCTTGTCAAGTTTCTCCTGCCCCTTTGATATCGACGCCATCGGATTGCTGAGAACGTTGAAGGGGCCTTCCATGATGCTATCGAAATCATCCTCGAGAGGTTTGGGGTCTATCTTCGATATCTCCTCGATGACCTCGATTGAGACCTCCCCATTACTTTTCATGTCCCTCTGGATCTTTTGGAAAAGCTCGGATGATAGGTCCCTCCACCCGAAAGACATCATTGACGGGCTCTCGTCCCCCCTGGCCTTCGCCTTCCCGCCCAGGCTGATGCGATTATATGGGGTTATGTGATGGGTCTTTATCTGCCATACCTTGTTGCTCTTTTGTACCAGTATGACTGACCGGTTCCTTCGGTCCACGCCAAGGGATATGAACCAGCCAAGAGGGTCCTTGTTGTACCTCTCATAGACCTCTTCAAGAACTTCCTTGCTTTCCTTTATCATGTCCTTTCACGATACTTCTTGATAGCCTTCTCGAACGCATCTGGGGCAAGAACGGAGCAGTGCACCTTCTTCTCGGGCAGGCCACCAAGCTCGCCGACCACGACGTCGCTAGTGATCTTTAACGCCTCGTCTATCGTCTTGCCCTTGATAAGCTCTGTGAATATCGATGATGTCGCGATCGCCGCCCCGCAACCAAAGGTCTTGAACTTCACATCTACTACCCTGTCGTCCTTGATCTTCAGGTAAAGGGTGAGCATGTCTCCGCAGACGGGACTGCCAACCGTCTCGACGATATCTGCATCTTTCATCATACCAACGTTCCTTGGGTTCTCAAAATGCTCTATTACCTTCTTATTGAATTCATATGCCATGTTCATTCCTCCATCCACAACGGTGACATGTATCTCAACTTAGACATGATATCTGGCAATTTCTCAAGCACGTAATCGATCTCTTCCACTGTGTTCATCCTGCTAAGGGAAAGCCTGAGAGATCCATAGGCCGTGACCTCCCTAAGCCCTATGGCTAGCAGTACGTGCGATGCCTTGCTCTTCTTTGACGAGCAGGCCGAACCTGTCGATGATGCGATGCCAGCTCTGTCAAGTGCTAGCACAAGTGCCTCGCCCTCGACCGCCTCGAATGACATGTTCACGTTGTTGCATAATCTTTTCTCTGGATGGCCGTTAAGCCTTACCTTGGGTATCTCGTCGAATATGCCCTTGATAAGCTTGTCCCTCAGCCCCGATATGTACCTTATGTCCTTTTCGAGGTCCCTTTTAGATATGTCGCATGCCTTTCCAAGCCCGACTATGCCCGGTATGTTCTCGGTCGAGGACCTCAGGCCCCTCTCATGCCCGCCGCCATATATTATCGGCTTGATGGGTGTGCCATCCTTTATGAACAGCGCGCCGATGCCTTTTGGGCCGTGGAGCTTGTGCCCTGATATCGATAAAAGGTCTATGTTATCACGCTGCACGTCAATGGGCAACTTTCCAAGGGACTGCACGGCATCTGTATGGAATAGGGCGCCATGCTCATGGGCCATCTTTCCGATCTCACGTATGGGCTGGATCGTACCTATCTCATTGTTCGCATGCATCACGGTGACGAGTATCGTCCTCTCGCAAAGGGAGTCCTCCAGGTCACGAAGCGATATCATGCCCTTGTCATCTACAGGGAGGTAAGTGACCTCGAAACCCGATCTTTCCAGGCTTTCGCAAGTCTCGAGGACTGCCGGATGCTCTATCGAGGATGTGATTATATGATCTCCCTTTTCCCTCAATGCCTTTGCCACACCAAGTATGGCAATGTTATCGGATTCGGTGCCTCCTGCCGTAAATATGACCTCATCGTTTCTGGCATTGATGATCTCAGCCACCCTTTGCCTTGATGAGGCCAATGCGTTGGACGCATCACGGCCAAAGCTATGTAAACTGGAGGCATTGCCATAATATGTTCTGAAGTAGGGGAGCATCTCATCGATGACCCTTTCATCGACCTTGGTCGTGGCGCTATTGTCAAGATATACGTTTTCCATGCCAACACCAGAATGTGTGTTTTACGTCATAACATTTAAAAGTTATTGTAAAAAAAGTCATCCGATGATACTGATTGTCGCTTCCAAACAAGACCCGGCGGGCATGAACATCGCAAAGAACATGCTGGAACACCATGATTTTGAGAAGAGGGAAGCCGATGCCTACGATTACTGCGGTGGCAAGGCCCTCCTTCAATTGATCGAAGAGCGAACGATATTCTCTAATTACATTGAAAACGGATATGAGGATGTTGATGCCCTCTTCTTCATTACAAGGCATTACTCGGAAAGCGGGATCCATTCCCTGACCACCCACTCACCCGGATGCTTCACCGATGCACCGTTCGGAGGGATGCCTGGTGAGTTATGCCTGTCGAATCCAATAGCACAAAAATTGGCTCTGAAGAGCATGTTTCATCAACGGGAGGAAGCGGGACTCGATTATGAGGTGTCCCTGGAGGCCACTCATCATGGCCCCATCACAGGAGTGCCCACCACCTTCTTTGAGGTTGGCAGCGGACTCGAGCAATGGAAGGACGACAAAGCTGGGGAGATCGTAGCAAATGCCACTATTCAGGCATTGAAGTACAAGGATTTCGATTTCCCTCTTGCCATAGGGCTTGGGGGTGGCCACTACCCCCAGAAACTCTCCGAAGTCGTCAATCACACTGAATGGGCGATAGGTCACATCGCACCAAAGTATGCGTTCCCACTGGAAGAGAGAATGATAAGGACACTGTTTGCAAAAAACAATGGAGGGGAAACTGCCATTTTTGATTGGAAAGGCACACCTGATCGCTCCAGATACCAGGAGATGATCACATCTTTAGGATACAGAGCATTAAAAACGAGAGATTTAGGCAATTCAATGAAATATTAGTATGAGTAAGGGCCTTTGATAGATAATAAGGATAAATATTGACATTTTAGGTCAATAAAAACCTTTAAATACTATAAATCAAATTTATAAACAAATAATTAAGATTTCCATTTTGCTAATTGGAGGTATATAGCTTGAAAACGCTTATAGAAGATGCAGTTGCACGCGCTTCGCAATGCGATACTGCCTTATCATTTGATAAATCTACCGCAGAGGACGAAGAATTAGAAGAGATAATAAAACAATGCCAGGCCAGGATAAAGGTCATTGGTGTTGGGGGTGCGGGCTGCAATGCGATCACACGGCTCATAGAGGTCGGCGTTGAGGGAAGCGAGGACATTGCAATCAACACCGATGCCCAGGACCTCAGAAAATGCAAAGCCAACAAGAAGATTCTCATCGGGACCGAGATCAGCAAGGGTCTTGGGGCCGGGAATAATCCATCCGTTGGTGAACAGGCTGCTAGAGAAGATGAGAGGATCATCAGGGACGCCATTGACAAGTCTGACATGGTGTTCGTCACATGCGGCCTTGGAGGAGGTACCGGAACTGGGGCAGCGCCGATTATTGCGGACATTGCAAAGAAGAACGCCGCCCTGACCGTTGGCATAGTGACGCTCCCATTCACAGTTGAAGGTATAAGAAGACAGAGGAACGCGGAGAAGGGACTGGAAAAATTGAGAAAGTCCTCGGATACTGTCATCGTAATACCGAACGACAAGCTTTTGGAACTGGCGCCCGGACTTCCGATAGGCGCAGCATTCAAAGTATCTGACGACATACTCATCCAATCGGTAAGAGGCATCACAGACCTCATCACGAAACCTGGTCTCATAAATCTTGATTTCGCAGACGTTAGGTCCGTCATGAGCGACGGCGGCGTTGCCATGATAGGCATGGGCGAGTCAGACACAGAGAACAGGGCCATGGAAGCAGTAGATGAGGCATTGCATTCACCACTTATAGATGTAGATGCGACGGGTGCAAGGGGCGCCCTTATAAATATCACAGGTTCCAATGACCTAAAGCTCGAGGAGGCCGAACGCATAGTAGAGGCCGTATCGAACGAGCTTGATCCAGAAGCACAGGTCATTTGGGGTGCCCAGATAGACGAGTCGCTAAAAGGCACTGTAAGGGTGCTTCTAGTTCTCTCGGGAGTTAACTCACCATACATACTAGGACCCAGGGAAACAGAAATGCTTTTAGGTGATGAGGCAGAGAAGAGCAGCATCAACCTAGGGATAGACTTCATATAACGAAGGGACATGGTGATTTGAATGGAAAGAAAAGGACTTTCTGAGTCTTTACGAGGGTACAGGAAGGTACTGAGGCTGACCAGAAAACCTGACCGAAAAGAATATATGCAGACAGCAAAGATATGCGCATTAGGTATCGCTGTGATAGCAGTAGTAGGCTTTCTGATAAAGCTTTTGTCATCACTGATCCAAGGAACAACATTCTAGATAGTGAAGAAAATGGAACCTGAATATTCAATTTTTATTTTAAAGACGACAATGAATCAAGAGAGGAATGTCGCCACGATACTTGAGGAGAAGATCAGGAACAAGGGCATAAAGGTATCTGCAATCCTAGCACCGGAAAGTTTAAAAGGGTATATTTTCATTGAAGCCATCGACGAGGGTGCGGTACAGGAAGCGATAGATGGTATAAAGCATATCAGGGGAATATTGCCTGGGCATGTGCCCTTTGATGAGGTCGAGAACTTCTTCGAGGACAAACCCGCAGTTGAAGGCATAAAACCCGGCGACATCATAGAGCTCGTCGCAGGCCCGTTCAAGGGAGAGAAGGCCAAGGTCGTGCGTATCGACGAAGGCAAGGAAGAGCTTACTGTGGAGCTTCTTGAGGTCACGATCCCAATTCCTGTTACAGTGAACGGCAGCTACGTTAGGATAATCGAGAAAAAAACAATGAACGAGTAGGTGAGAGACAGATGGCACAATCCGTTAAGACGCTGGTAGATGGAGGTAAAGCATCGGCTGGCCCCCCTCTGGGACCAGCGCTGGGACCACTTGGAGTACCCGTACCAAAGGTAGTCCAGGCCATAAATGAAAAGACCAAGGACTTCATCGGGATGAAGGTTCCAGTGACCATCACAGTTGATGATAAGAGGAACTTCGAGATAGAGGTTGGCACTCCGCCGACAGCGGCACTTCTGAAAAAGGAATTGAAGATAGAGAAGGGACCAAGGACCCCTGGCGCAGAGTGCGCTGGAAATCTATCATTTGAGCAAATAGTGAAGATAGCAAATATGAAGAAGGACAGCCTCCTATCGTACGATATGAAGAACGCCGTGAAGGAAGTGCTCGGATCGGGCGTTCCATTGAACATTACAGTTGATGATAAACCCATTAAACAAGTTCAGAAGGAAATCGACGAAGGCAAGTACGCAGAGTACTTATAGACAGCCAATTGAAGCAGGAAAAACACAAGGAGGTGTTATACCTTGATAGAGGCAATAACACGAGGGGTGAAGGAGGCAAGGGAGAAATCCAAGCCGCGAAACTTCACGCAATCCTTTGAACTGATAGCAAATCTAAAGGAAATCGACATCAAGAAACCCGAGTTCAAGATAAGGCAAGAGGTAGCCTTACCTAACGGCAGGGGCAAGTCTGTGAAGATAGCCGTAATTGCCGATAGGGAGATGGCCCTTAACGCCAAGGAACTGGGACTGGATGTCATAGAGGATTTGGAAACGTTCTCAGGCAACAAGCGCGAAGCAAAGAAGTTCGCAAACAATCACGATTTCTTCATAGCCCAAGCCGACCTAATGCCTACAATAGGCAAGATGCTTGGACCAGTCCTAGCCCCAAGAGGAAAGATGCCTAAGCCCATGCCGCCCACAGCTCCGCTGGAGGGCGTGATAAAGAATCTTGACAAAACAGTGAAGATAGACATGAAGAAAGCGCCGGTGATCCAGGCCCTGATAGGGTCCGAAAAGATGACCGACAAGCAGATAGCAGAGAACGCCATGGCTGTATTAGGTGTCATTGAAAGGAAATATGAACGTGGACTAGCACATATAAAATCGATCTATGTCAAGACCACAATGGGGGAACCTGTAAAGGTGGAGGTGTGAGAACATGGCACATGTAGCATCTTGGAAAGTAAAAGAGGTCAAAGAGCTAGAGGAAGCTATTGATTCACACCCAGTGATCGGTATCGTTGACATATCTGGGATTGCCGCAAAGCAATTGCAAGCCATGAGAAGAGAATTCCATGACAAGGTGCAGATAAGGACGGCCAGAAACACCCTAATGAAGATAGCTTTTGAGAACTCAGAGGACGAGAAGCTAAAGGAGCTCGCTGGACACATACAGAGCGGGTCTTCCCTGGCACTGACTGATGTCAATCCATATAGATTGTACAAGATGTTCGAGAAGGGAAAGACAAGCGCGCCAGCAAAGGGTGGCGAGGTATGTCCGAAGGACATAGTCATCGAGAAAGGCGATACAGGATTTCCACCTGGCCCATTAGTAGGGGAGATGCAGAGGATAGGCATCCCCGCAGCAATCGAGAATGGTAAGATCGTAGTGAAGAAGAACCATGTCCTGTTGAAGGAAGGAGAAGTCATAACGCCCCAGATAGCGACAATCCTAGGAAAGCTGAGCATTGAACCTCTCGAGGTCGGGCTCAATCTGTTTGCAGTCTACGAGAACGGGTATGTCTTCAAGGCAAAGGATCTCGTCATCGACGAGGATTCCATAGCAAATCAGTTCTCACAGGCATATTCCCAATCGCTCAATCTGGCGCTCAATGCTGCGATCGTGAACGAGACAACAGCTGGGTTGTTGATATCGTTGGCCTTTAGCAAAGCCATGAATCTGGCGCTCAATGCTAATGTGATCAATGATGAAACATTGCCCTTGATAGTATCAAAAGGATATCTTGAGATGCTTTCGATAGCTAGTGTCTTGGGCGATTCTGCCCTCGATGTTGAGCTCAAGGACGCATTGGGTTCCGTTGCCAAGGCGGCGGCCGCAAGCGTCGTGGCAGAGACACCGAAGGAAGAGGCCAAGGATGAGGAATCTGAGGAAGAGGTACCATCAGAAGAGGAGACCCTAGGGGGACTTGACAGCCTATTCGGCTAACTTATGTTAATTAGGAGGTATGGAAATGGAGTATATATATGCCGCAATGATTTTGCATGCTTCAAAGAAGGAGATCAGCGAGGAAAATGTTAACAAGATTCTCGAAGCAGCTGGTGTTAAGGTCGACGAGGCAAGGGTAAAGGCACTTGTTGCATCCCTTGAGAACATCGACATAGACGAAGCCATAAAGAAGGCAGCAATGCCAGTGGCCGCCGCACCCGCTGCCGCCGGTGCAGCCCCAGCTGCTGCCGCCAGCGAGGCTCCATCTGAGGAAGAGGAAGAAGAGGAAGAAGCTTCAGAGGAAGAGGCACTCGAAGGACTCGGTGCCCTGTTCGGTTAAGAAGGATCTTTTTAGGTCCTATTTTTCCTCTATTTTAATATTTCATCATTTTTCTATTCTTGAGAAGCTATCGAGCGCAACAAGCGCCCTTAGAGTGAGATTTCCTTTCCATTCATTTATGGCCACCCTAAGTCCGCCCACATAATCACTCGTATCCCAATGGGGGGATATGTGGTCGTTGCACTCCAGTGCCCTGACCAGGTAGTCGAGGTTCTCATCTATGCGCTCATTGGGTATGCCATAATGCCTCGCATCAGGGGAATTCACAAAATCCAGTGGCCTTGGTTCATATCCGGCCCATCTAGCGACATCGTAACATACCTGCTCGCTCACTGCCCTTGTCAATGGCCCATCCAGGCTTTTCGAAAGCCTTTCCGGCAAAGATTTTTGAAGATTGATAAAACAATAGGTCTCATGTTGGGAGCTAAAGCTCTCCTTTTTCTTAAGGTAATCAATAGCGTAAGACACCAGGGAATTGATGTCCAGGAAATTGACGTGCTCCCTGTAAGTGTATAGCACACCAATGATATCAGCAGAGGGGTTTCCCCAAGAATTGTCGATGACGGTCATAGAGGTCTTTTCATCGTAGCTCCACCACGAGGCGTGAGGATAGTCGTTTACCTCCTTCGGCACTGCATACCACCCTTTCCTATCGTCGTTGTAAGTGTTCTCAAGGTATCTTATCCCGGAGATTATCATTGGCTGGGCCATAGTTGGCCCGTCGTGTGCCTTGATTATCTCAAATGCCTTTGAGGTGGACATGGGAGATGAGAGGGGCAATCTGAAATCGGGCTCGAGCGCGTTGCCAAAGCCGCCGTCCTTGTTCTGATATTTACTCAAGGCCCTTAGAACGTCCTCGTCGCAAGGAGAGACAAAGCGGTCCATTATTAGGGATCTTTCAAGCTCCCTGGCATTTCCCATGACATAATCTGATGCCCTTTTAAAGGCCTCGCTCGATAGGGTCAACATCGCATCTTCCCTCAAAAAGAAAAAAATAGGGATATTATCTAGAAGACTACCTTGTCCCTAAATCCGAATCCCTTGGAGTTATCCAAAAAGTATGCCACTTCGGGCTCTATCTTGAATAGCACAAAATCGATGTTCTTCGGCATATGGGCCATCTGGGGGAACTTGCAGCTCAGGACCCCTTGTGCTGTCGCGATCTCTGATGGGTCTTCGAGCATCTTCGCCCTTCCCCTTATCTGTATGCCTTGGATCTCTCCCCAGTTGTCATAGTCCTCGTCAATGGTCAGCGCAACCCTTGAATCGCGTGTTATGTTCTTGAACTTGTTGGTCGTCCTTCCAGTGGAAAAATATATTGTCATGCCGGAATTTGCATAGGATACAGTAGCTGCCATTGGAGAGCCGTCTTGCGACACTGTTGCCAGATTCAGATACCTATGATTCCCCAGATAGTCCATTATCCTCTCCATCAGTCCAGTCATATCATCACTAATGTTAATATTTGCTGTAAGAATATAAACATTTTCAATACCCTTTGGTGATGTTTAAATATTCAAGACGATATAGATAAATGGGGTGGTAACGTGGACAGACCTGAGTTGGAAAAGATATTGTCCCTCCATGAGAGATGGTTGGAAAACCTTCCTGGAGGCAGAAGGGCGTCCATAAAGGGCGAATTGCTCAAGGACTTGGAATTGGACCGTTTTGAATTCAAAAGAGCGGATCTAAGGGAAGTAAGGTTCGAAGGGTCAAGCTTGGTGTCAGCAGACTTCCAGGGAGCGGACCTCTCTAATTCCGACTTCAGAGGAACGAATCTGAAGGATGCCGTTTTCTTCGATGCAAAACTCGAAAGAGCTGATTTCAGGGGCGCAGAAATCAATGGCGTCGATTTTCACCATGCCAATCTAAAAATGGCAAAAATGAGCGACCTGGTCTTTGAGAATGTAAACCTTCTTGAGGCTATATTGTCCAAAACCTCATTGAGCGGGTCGGACTTAAGAAAGGTAAATATGGAGAATGTAGACCTATCGGAGGCGGACCTATTGGGATGCGACCTTTCTGGTGCAAACCTGCGCGAGGCAAATTTTGTGAGCACAAACGTAGATGGGTGCAAGTTCAAAGGAGCCTATCTCTACAACACGAATTTTCTAAAGACTGACCTTTCGGGCATGGATTTCAGCGGAACAGACTTGCAAGAAGCTAACTTTGTGAATGTCAAACTTGTCGAGGCCAAATTCAAGGGATCGAATATGAAGGATTCCAACTTCGTGAATGTGGACATGAGAGGAGCTGATTTCACAGATGCGGATCTGGAAGAAAGCAATTTCGTAAGCTCCGATCTAAGGGATGCCATCTTCGAGAACACCAATCTCAGAGGAAAGAACTGGGTAAAGTGCAAGACAGACCAGCAATGATGGCACACTTATTCACTTCACTGTGACGCTCTTCGCAAGATTCCTAGGTTTGTCTATGGGCAGACCCTTCTCCTTGGCAATGTAGTAAGCGAACAGCTGCCCGATGATCGTGGCCGTAACAGAGAACGAGCCAGGAACGCTTGGGGGTAGCAGGAATGTCGGTTCGAATTCAGGGTTGTCGGATATCATGATGACATGCGCCCCCCTTGCCGCGACCTCCTGGGTGTTTGAAAGCATCTCATAATCGGTGTTAGGGATAAATGAGAACACGATCGTGCCCTCCTCAATAAGGGCTATGGTGCCATGCTTGAGCTCGCCGCCCATCATGCCCTCGGCATGTATATAGCTTATCTCCTTCAGCTTGAGAGCGACCTCCCTTGAGAGAGGGTATGATATCCCCCTGCCTATCACATATATGTCCCTGGTGTCGCTCATGGACCTAGAAAGTTCCATTACCTTCTCTTCCGAGGATTCTATTGTGCTCCCGATCATTTCGGGAATGCTCTTTATATCCGTTCTGAAGCCAAGCAAATTGGCCAGGCATATGAGGATAAGCACTTGATTGGTATATGTCTTTGTCGATGCCACGCATATCTCCTGGCCTGCCAGTATCTCAACGGACACCTCGGAGAGCCTCTGTACAGTGGAGTAGGGAACATTTACTATCGAGACGATCTTCGAGCCTTTATCCTTTGCATACTTTATGGCCTTCACGACATCCATGGTCTCACCACTCTGTGATATGGCAATGACAAGGGCGTCCTCGTTCACCAGCATGAAGTTCTGGAACTCCGATGCGATAAGCGTGTGCGCTTCGATGCCTATGGAATTGAACATGTAAACTCCCGCAAGAGATGCGTGGTAAGAGGTGCCGGCAGCTACAAAGAGCACCCTCTTGCACTGTCTGCACAGCCTTGCCAACAGGTCCATCTTCGACCTCTGGGTAGTGTCCATAGACTCTATGAGGCGCCTCGCTGCCACAGGTTGCTCGTGGATCTCCTTGATCATGTAATGCTCGTATTTCTCATCCTTCTCTGAGATGCCGGTCCATTGCACCTCAGTTATCTGTTTTTCTATCTCTTTCGAATCAACATAGAATGTATAAGAGCGAGGGGTGATCACAGCATACTCGTTGTCATCGAAGAATATCGACTTGGACGTCTTGTCAGAGAAGGCATATATATCGGACGCCAATACGAATCCATCCCCAAGTATTCCTAGCACCAAGGGGGAATCCCTCTTGGCGGCATAGAGCGTGTCTTCGCCCTTAATGATTATTAGTATTGCAAAGGTTCCTTCTGCATCCTTCATAAATGACCTTATGGCCTTCTGCATGCCCATGCCTGACCTGAGCTTGTCCTCAAGATAGTTAGCTATTATCTCCGTATCTGTCTGTGAAATGAAACTGTACCCCTTCGATCTTAGAGCCGCTCTCATCTGCTCGAAGTTCTCTATTATGCCATTGTGGACCACAATGATGCTGCCGTCATTGGATGCGTGAGGATGAGCATTCTCCTTCGTCACCCTTCCATGGGTCGCCCATCTAGTATGCGATATGGCCAAGTTTGCGGACCTGTCTTCCAGGATATCCATGAACTTGTCTATCTCTCCGACATCCTTTGACACCCATCCGTCTGAGGTGGCTATCCCAACAGAGTCATAACCCCTATACTCCAATCGCTTCAATGCAGCTATGACATCCAAGGTGCTGAACTGGTTCGATGACACCATACCTACTATCCCGCACATGATCTCACCAAAAAATGATGATATTGATTATCAACACTGTATATTACTTATATGTAATTTTCTATGAATTCACATTATATTAATCTATCGGATGAAATCGTTGCCATTGCAAATATTAAGAATGCAGATTGGGCTTTATATTGAAATTAAAGTATTATTATGTGTAAAAATCATTTCTTAATAAAAAATTGTGTTTTAATTAAACTAAAAAAGGACATATGCCAATATAAAACTAAAAAAGCCAAATAAAGCCCCTATAGCCCATATCATTGGCACGAGCGTCTTCTCCTTTAGTCTAAATCTTGA